>CAKUIV010000061.1 GCA_934661105.1 uncultured Ellagibacter sp.
AAGCGCGACATGCGCGCAAAGGGCACCGAGACGCTGAAGTGGATGGAGGAAACCGGCACCCACGGCATCGTGCTGGCCGGCCGTCCCTATCACAACGACCCCGAAATCAACCATGCCATCCCCGAGCTGCTCACGAGCTTCGGCTTGGCTGTGCTCACCGAGGACTCCATCGCGCATCTGGGCACGCTCGAGCGTCCGATTCGCCTGGTCGACCAGTGGATGTACCACACACGCCTCTACGCTGCGGCGAAGGTGGCGACCGAACGTCGCGACCTCGATCTCATCCAGCTGAACTCCTTCGGCTGCGGCTTGGACGCGCTCACCACCGACCAGGTGCAGGAAATCTTGGAATCGGCGGGCAAGGTGTACACCGTGCTCAAGATCGACGAGGTGTCCAACTTGGGCGCCGCCCGTATTCGCGTGCGCAGCCTGCTCGCCGCGCTGAAGGACCAGGCCGACGACGAGGCGGAGCGTGCGGCTAAACCGAAGAGCTGCCCGGTTTGCGACATCGAGATCAGCGATGACGCCGTCCCCGGCTCCTTCACCGAGAAAGCGTCGCCTGAGGTGCGCGAGGAAGTGAAGCAGCGCGAGGGCGCAACCACCGAGTTCCCACGTGCGACGTTTACCGAGAAGATGAAGGAGGAGGGTTACACCATTCTGGCTCCGCAGATGGCGCCCTATCATTTCGAACTTCTCGTGCCGATTTTCAGTCGCTTCGGCTACAACGTCGAGCTTTTGCCGAGTGTGGACCACGGCGCGGTCGACGCGGGATTGAAGTACGTGAACAACGACATCTGCTATCCGTCCATCCTGGTCACGGGTCAGATCATGGAGGCAGTTATGTCGGGGCGCTACGACACCGACAAGCTCGCCGTGCTCATCACGCAGACGGGCGGCGGCTGTCGCGCCACCAACTACATCTCGCTTATCCGCAAGGCGCTTGCGGCGGTGGGTCTGTCGCATATCCCGGTCATCGCGATCTCGTTCAAGGACCTCGGCGAGAAAAACCCCGGTTTCGAGATCACTCCGAAGATGCTGCTCCAGGCGGTGTACGCGCTGCAGTACGGCGATTTGCTCATGCAATGCCTTTACCGTACGCGCCCTTACGAGGTGGAGCCCGGTAGCGTGAACAGGCTGTTCGATCATTGGATGGCAGACTGCAAGGCCCAGCTCGCGAAGGGCGTGAAGTACGGCGAGTTCAAGCGCACGGTGAGCCGGATCGTCGAGGATTTCGATTCCATCCCGCTTCAAGGCGAAGGGGAAAAGCCGCGCGTTGGCGTGGTCGGCGAGATCCTCGTGAAGTTCCATCCGACGGCGAACAACCAGGTAGTCGACGTGATCGAACGCGAGGGCTGTGAGGCTGTGGTGCCGGGGCTCATCGAGTTCTTCTTGTTCGGCGTTGCGGGCGGCATCTTCCAGAAAGACCCGCTCGGTCGCAGCTCGAAGGGCGCATTCGGCTCGAAGGTGGCGCTTTCGGCCATCAAGAAGTTCCGTGCACCGGTGAACAAGGCGCTTGCGGAATCGACCCGCTTCAACCCGCCGGCGAATATCTACGAGCTCGCGGAGTACGCGAGTGAGATTTTGTCGCTGTGCAACTCGATGGGCGAGGGGTGGCTGCTCACCGCCGAAATGGTCGAGCTCATTAAGACGGGTGCGCCGAACATCGTGTGCGCGCAGCCTTTCGCGTGTTTGCCGAACCATGTTGTGGGCAAGGCGGTCATCAAGGAGTTGCGCCGCCGCTACCCCGAAAGCAATATCGTTGCTGTGGACTATGATCCGGGCGCGTCCGAAGTGAACCAGCTTAACCGCATCAAGCTGATGATCTCGGTTGCAAAGGCGAACCTGGCTCAGAAGGAAGCCGAGGCCAAGGCGGCGCGCGATCGTTTCGTCGATGCTGACGGGTCTCATAGACGCGCGGAAGACGGCGGCGCGCTCGAAGTGGAAACCGAACTCGCGTAAAGTCCAAGAAGGCGGCGCCGAGGTGTCTTGAGTCTCGCGATTGGGCCAAAAGCGAAGACGATGGCGCCGGTTGGAAACGGTACTAGCGGATCGAGGGGGGGGCGAATCGGAATGATTCGCCCCCTTGTTTTTCGAAAACATGCCTAAGTGCGAAGGCTTGGCGTGGGCAGTCGATCTAGCCAGAAAAGTGCGTCTCTCTGATCAGGTGTTTTAGTTAAGCGCCAGAGCTCTTTCTCGTTATGGGGGCTCATGCCTTCGCACTTAGATGGTTTTTTGAAAAGATAATTGCTCGAAGCAGCTGATTGGACCGCCTGGCTGAATTTGCTCGGCCGCGTTCAGCCTTGTCGGATCGTGCTGCTCAACCGCTCGCGGCGCCCGGTGGCGCTTTTATTTCAATTGTGTTTCATGGTTGTCATAACCCTGTTACGAAACTCCCCCTCGCGCTAACGAGTCGATACACTTCGCATTACGCTGTAATCAGTAGAACGGCGGATTGTAGACGAAGGACCGTACATGAATTCTCAAATTAGCGAACAGGCGGGGAATGCGGCCTGCATGGGGGTGCAGGAGCCGGTGGCTGGCGCCGCTCGCAAAACGCAGGCTCGCGGTCTTTACCGCTCTTCGTACGAGCATGATGCGTGCGGCATCGGCGCGCTTGCGCACCTGAAGGGTGAACGAAGCCACGCCATGCTCGACGACGCGCTTTCGGTGCTCGTGAACCTCGAGCATCGCGGAGGCACCGGCCTTGAGCGCAACACCGGCGACGGCGCCGGCGTGCTCTTTCAGATCCCGCACCGCTTCTTCCGCAAGGAGGCTCAGAAAGAGGGCCAGCTTTTGCCCGACGAGGGCGATTACGGCGTGGCTATGCTCTTCTTCCCGCACGATGACGAAATCGGCGTGCGCGATGCGAAGCGCGTCTTCGAAGAGGGATGCGCGAAGTGCGGTGTGCCCCTGATGTTCTGGCGCGAGGTTCCAGTCGACCCGCACGATTTGGGTTCGACCGCGCGTGCCTGCATGCCAACCATCCTGCAGGCGTTTGTGCGTCGCCCCGACAACGTCGCCGCAGGTCAAGACTTTGAACGTAAGCTCTACGTATGCCGTCGCACCATCGAGCGCGCAGCCGACGCGAACCCGGCGCTTGCGGGCAAGATCTTCTACGTGTGCTCCATGTCCTCTCGCACCATCGTGTACAAGGGCATGCTCGTGGCAACTCAGATGCGCCGCTTCTTCATCGACCTGAACGACGCGGCTGTGGAAACCTCTCTTGCGCTCGTGCATTCGCGCTACTCCACGAACACGACGCCCTCGTGGGAGCGCGCGCATCCGAACCGCTACATCATCCACAACGGCGAGATCAACACGCTGCGCGGCAACATTTCCTGGACGCGCGCTCGCGAGCCGAAACTCTACAGCCCCGTGCTCGGTGACGACCTGCGCCAGGTGCTGCCGATCATCAACCGCGAAGGCTCCGACTCGGCCATCTTGGACAACGTGCTCGAGTTCCTCACGATGAACGGTCGCCCGCTCGATCGCGCCGTCACCATGATGATTCCCGAGCCGTGGGACAACAACGACCGCATCGACGAGAAGCGCCGCGCCTACGACGCCTACCAGTCCATGCTCATGGAGCCGTGGGACGGCCCTGCCGCCATCGCATTCACCGATGGCCATATGCTGGGTGCCGCGCTCGACCGCAACGGTTTGCGTCCGGCCCGCTACTACGTTACCCGCAAGGATTGGCTCATCCTGTCCTCCGAGGTCGGCACGATCGACGTCGATCCCGAAGATATCCTTCAGGCGGGTTGCCTGGGTCCTGGCGAGATGCTTGAAGTCGACCCTGACCAGGGGCGCGTCATCTGGAACGACGAGATTCGCAATCGTTACGCCAATGAGAAGCCCTACCGTGATTGGCTCGGGGAGGAAACGCTCTCCGTCGACGATTTGCCTCTCGCGGAAACTCCGGCTGCGGCCGAGGAAGACGCCGGCGAGCCGCTCACGCGCCGCATGGCGAAGCTTGGTTACCACTTCGACGACGTGCAGGAGCTTATCCGCCCCATGGCGAACAAGGGGTCGATTCCGCTCGCATCCATGGGCGTCGACGCGCCGCTCGCGTGCCTCTCGAAAAAGACGCGCAGCTTCTTCGACTACTTCAACCAGTTGTTTGCCCAGGTCACGAACCCGCCGATCGATGCGTTGCGCGAAAGCTTCGTTACCTCCACGGTGCTCTACGTGGGCAACCACGGCAATCTTTTGGAAGACTGCCGCGACACGTGCCGTCTCGTGCGCCTTGAAAGCCCGATGCTCACCCACGACGAGTTCGACCGCCTGTGCGCGATCGACCGCGTCGGGTTCAAGACGGCGCGCTTCACCTGCACCTATTCGCGCGATGCGGAAGAAGGCGCGCTCGGCGCCGCTCTTGACGCGCTGTGCGGGGACGTGGAAGCCGCGGTGCGTGGCGGTGCGAACCTGATCGTGCTCTCCGACCGCGCGGGAGCGGGCGAGGTTCCTATCCCGAGCTTGCTTTCGCTCGCTGCGGTGCACAACCACCTGATCGATGTGGGCCTGCGCACTGATGCCGATCTGCTCGTGGAAACGGGCGACGCCATGCGCGCACACGATTTCGCCTGCTTGGTGGGCTATTCCGCATCGGGCATCTACCCGTACATGGCGCACGAGTGCATTCGCGATCTGTGCGAGCGCGGCGAACTCGACGTGGACGGCGACACCGCCGTGGCGAACTACGACAAGGCGGTTACGGCCGGCATCACGTCCATCATGTCGAAGATGGGCATCTCCACGATGCAGGGCTACCATTCCGCGCAGATCTTCGAGATCTTGGGACTCGACGATGAACTCGTCGACAAGTACTTCACGCACACCTCCACCCGCATCGGCGGCTTGGGCGTGGAGGGCGTGCAGCGCGAGCTGAACGAGCGCTACGACAAGGCAATCGCGCTCGACAAGTCGCCTGCGCCCGACCAGCTGCCCACGCTCGGCGTCACCTCGTGGCGCCCGATCGACGGTGAGGAGCACCTGATCAACCCCAAGACGATCTATCTGCTTCAGCGTGCTGTGCGGGAGGGCGACTACAGCCTATTCAAGGAATACAGCGCCGCGTGCCACGTACCCGGTCGCGCGGTCACGCTGCGCGATCTGCTTGATTTCGCCCCGCAGGGCGCCCCGGTGCCGATCGACGAGGTCGAACCCGCGAGCGAAATCGTGAAGCGTTTCAACACGGGCGCCATGAGCTACGGCTCCATTTCCAAGGAAGCTCATGAATGCCTCGCCATCGCGATGAATCGTCTCGGCGGCAAGTCGAACACGGGCGAGGGCGGCGAGGACCCGGCGCGCGAGACGCCGCTTCCCAACGGCGACAGCAAGTGCAGCGCCATCAAGCAGGTGGCATCGGGCCGCTTCGGCGTGACGAGCCGCTACCTGTCTTCCGCCATCGAGATCCAGATCAAGATGGCGCAGGGCGCGAAACCCGGCGAAGGCGGGCATCTGCCCGGCAAGAAGGTGTATCCCTGGATCGCCGAGGTGCGCCGTTCCACCCCGGGCGTCGGCCTCATCTCGCCGCCGCCGCATCACGACATTTATTCGATCGAGGATTTGGCCGAGCTCATCTTCGACCTGAAGAACGCGAACCCCGGTGCGCGTGTGTCGGTGAAGCTGTGCGCGCTTGCGGGCGTGGGCACTATTGCCACGGGCGTTGCGAAGGGCGGTGCGGACAAGATCACCATCTCCGGTCACAACGGCGGCACGGGCGCGGCTCCGCGCGACTCGATCTACCACGCGGGCATCCCGTTCGAAATCGGCCTCGCCGAAACGCAGCAGACGCTTCTGCGCAACGGCTTGCGCTCTCGCGTCGTGGTGGAAACCGACGGCAAGCTCATGTGCGGCCGCGACGTCGCCATGGCGGCCCTGCTCGGCGCCGAGGAATTCGGCTTCGCCACCATGCCGCTCGTCGCCATGGGCTGCATGATGCAACGCGATTGCCAGCAGGACACCTGTCCCGTGGGCGTTGCCACGCAGAATTGCAAGCTGCGCAGCTGCTTTGCCGGCAAGCCCGAATACGTCGTGAACTTCATGATGTTCGTGGCTGAGGAGATGCGCGAGATCATGGCGCAGCTCGGCTTCCGCACGGTCGACGAGATGGTGGGTCATCCCGAGTACCTGCGCCAGGTGCCCGTGCCGGGCAACTGGAAGGCGAACGAGATGGACCTCACCGACATGCTCGCCACAGCGACCAACGAGTTCGGCCAGGCCATCCCTGGCGCCGATGGCAAGCATTTCCTGCCTTCCATGGCGCCCGACTGCCAGCTTGACCGCGCGCTCGACGCGACGTTGTTCATCCCGTACACGGCCGATGCGCGCGAGCACTTGCAGCCCATCCGCTTCCGCGCCGATATCGCGAACGTGAATCGCTGCGTGGGCACGATGCTCGGCAGCCAGGTGACGCGCCAGCATCCCGAAGGACTTCCCGAGGGCTCGATCACGGTCGACTGCGACGGCTCGGGCGGCCAGAGCTTCGGCGCCTTCCTGCCGCGCGGCATCACCTTGAACATCGAAGGCGACGCGAACGACTACTTCGGCAAGGGATTGTCCGGCGGCATCTTAACGGTGCGCCCGTCGGAGGCGGCCACGTACAAGTTCGATGAGAACGTGGTTGTCGGCAACGTGGCGTTCTACGGCGCGACCAGCGGGAAGGGCTTTGTGAACGGCCTTTCCGGGCAACGCTTCGCCGTGCGCAATTCCGGCGCCACCGTGGTGGTCGAGGGAGTGGGCAACCACGGCTGCGAGTACATGACCGGCGGCACCGCGCTCATCTTGGGCGAGGTCGGGCCGAACTTCGCGGCCGGCATGTCGGGCGGCGTGGCCTACGTGTACGACAAGTTCGGCACGCTCGCCGACAACTGCAACCTCGACATGGTTCGCTTGTGCGAGCCCTCCGAGAGCGAGATCGAGCTCATTCGCAGCCTGATCGAGGAGCACGTCGAGCGCACGCAGTCGCCGCGCGGCATCAAGCTGCTCTACCAGTTCAATACGCTGAAGAAGCTGTTCGTGAAGGTGATTCCCCGCGACTACGAGCGCGTGATCAACGCGGTCGCCGCCGCTGAGGAGTCGGGCAAGTCGCATGAAGAGGCGTTGCAAATCGCATTCGACGCCATGACGGAAGGGAAGTAAGCGATGGGTAAGCCAGGAGCGTTTTTGGAGCATGGTCGCCATGCTCATGACCTGCGTCCCGTCGCGGAGCGCACGCAGGATTTCAACGAGTTGGGCGTGAATCTTCCCGAAGAGGGCCAGCGGGAGCAGGCGAGTCGCTGCATGGCGTGCGGCGTCGCGTTTTGCCAGTTCGGAGCATCGTTTGGCAAGGCGCGCCCTTCGGGATGCCCGCTTCACAACCTTATTCCCGAGTGGAACGACCTTGCGTGGCGCGGTCGGTGGGGGGAAGCGGCGTCGCGGCTTTCCCTTACGAGCCCTATGCCCGAGTTCACGAGTCGCGTGTGCCCGGCGCTGTGCGAGGCGGCGTGCAACCTGGGTCGCAACGACGAGGCCGTGACGATCCACGACAACGAGCGCGCCATCTCCGATTGGCAGTGGGCGCACGGTGGGCCGCGTAGGTTCGCACCTGCGCCCGCCGACGCCCCGAGTGTTGCCGTGATCGGCTCCGGACCTGCGGGTTTGGTTGCCGCGTGGGAGCTGGCGCGTCGTGGCGCGCGCGTTTGCGTGGTCGAGCGCCACGACCGTGCAGGCGGTCTTCTCATGTACGGCATCCCCAATATGAAACTTGACAAGTCGGTCGTTTTCCGCCGCACCGAGCTCATGGCCGAGCTGGGCATCGAGTTCCGCCTGAGCACCGATGCAGCCGATCCCGCGGTAGCTGCGGCTCTTGCCGACGAGTTCGACGCGGTGGTCGTGGCGGCGGGCGCGTGCGCGGCGCGCGGTGTTCGAGCCGAGGGCTTCGAGGAAGGACTCGCGGCGGGCGACGTGGTGTACGCGGTCGATTATCTTACCGAGCAGACACGTGCGCTGCTCGAGGGCCGTGCGCCTAAGATCAGCGCCGAGGGCAAGGACGTCGTCGTCATCGGCGGTGGCGACACGGGCAACGACTGCATGGGCACCGCGGTGCGCCAGGGCGCGCGCACGGTTCGTCAGCTGGAATACGGTCCCTGCTCGCCCGAGGAGCGCGCGGCGAGCAATCTGTGGCCCGAATGGCCCAACGTGAAGAAAACCGACTACGGTCAAGAGGAAGCGGCCGCTCTTCAGGGCGAAGACCTGCGCGAATGGTGCGCTGACACGCAACGAATCCTGCTGGGCGAGGACGGGCGCGTGCGCGGCATCCAGGTGCATACGCTCGACTGGTCGGCGGGCAAGCCCCAGCATGTGGAAGGCTCCGAGCGCGAATACGCCGCGCAACTCGTGCTCGTGGCATGCGGATTCTCCGGCCCCGAGCGCGGGGTGTTCGACGCGTTCGGCGTGCCTATGACGCAGACGGGCCGTTCGCTTCCCGTGATGGACGATGGGGCTGCGGGCGCCGCATCCCAGACGCATCGTGTCGAGCTCGTCGAAGATGCGAAATCCGCTGGCAAGGCCGCTGTGTATGCGGCGGGCGATGCGCGCAACGGCAGCTCGCTTGTGGTGAATGCCATGGCCGACGCTCTCACGTGCGCTGCTGAAGTGGCGAGCGATCTGGGGTTGTAAGGACGGGAAGACCTCTTGCAGTAAGAAACCGGTTCGGGATCCTCCGAGCCGGCTTCTTGTTTTCTTGCGCAGGTCGGGTTCGCGACGTGTGCCAGCAGCGCCTCAAAAGCGGGATCCGCCCGTATTCCCGAATCCGATATTTCGCTCTGTCCCGAACTTAGCCCACAGAGGTGCGAAAATAACCCTCGCAAACAGCAGCCAGGCGAACTACACTATGCTCAAGTCGAAACCTTTCGTCAGGAGGCCTGTGTGAAAACAGTTGCTATCATCGGTACGTTCGACACGAAGGGCGAAGAATTCGCCTATGTGAAGGCCCGCTTCGAGGAGCTGGGCATCAACACCATCACCATCCATTGCGGCGTGTTCGACCCGCAGACCATGCCCGACGTTCCCAACACGGAAGTCGCGGCGGCGGTCGACATCGAGATGTCGACCATCGTGGAGAAGAAGGACCGCGCCTTCGCCACCGAAACCATGACGCGCGGCGTGGAAAAACTATTGCCCACCCTCTACGCGAACGGGCGCTTCGACGGCGTGTTCTCCATGGGCGGCTCGGGTGGCACCACGATCGCCACTGCGGGTATGCGCAAGCTTCCCATCGGCGTGCCGAAGGTCATGGTGTCCACCATGGCGTCGGGTGACACCGCTCCCTATATCGGTGCGTCCGACATCGCCATGTTCCCGTCGATCGTCGACGTGGCGGGTATCAACTCCTTCTCGGCGACTATTTTCAACAACGCCGTCGCCGCCATGGCGGGCATGCTCGAGCATGTGGCTCCCAAGCACGAGGACAACAAGCCGCTTGTCGCCGCAACCATGTTCGGTGTGACCACCCCCGCTGTGCAGAAGGCGCAGGCCTATCTTGAGTCGAAGGGCTACGAAGTGCTCGTGTTCCACGCGACCGGCACGGGCGGGAAATGCATGGAAGCGCTGGTCAACGGCGGGTTCATTAAGGGTGTGCTCGATCTTACCACCACCGAGTGGTGCGACGAGATCGTGGGCGGCGTGCTTGCGGCGGGCCCTGACCGCTGCTCAGCCGCGGCCTTGAACGGCGTTCCCGCGGTCGTTTCGGTCGGTGCCGACGACATGGTGAACTTCGGCCCGTGGGACACCGTGCCGGAGGAATTCAAGTCCCGAAATCTGTACAAGCACAACCCGACGGTCACGCTTATGCGCACGACGGTGGAAGAAAACGAGAAGATCGGCCACGCCATTGCGGGCAAGGTGAACCTGTCGATCGGCCCCTGCGTGGTGATGCTTCCGCTCAAGGGCGTGTCGATGATCGACGCCGAGGGCCAGCCGTTCTATGGGCCTGAGGAGGACGCGGCGCTCTTCGGGGCGATCAAAGAAACGGTCGATCCCGGCAAGGCGGAGATCGTGGAGCTCGATGCGCATATCAACGACGACGAGTTCGCTATCGCCGCTGCACAGAAGCTCATCGATTTGATGACCCAGAAAGATTAGCTCGACCAATCGGCGCGCCGCGGCTTGGTTTCGCGGCGCGCAGCATTCGGCTTTTCCGGTGCGCCCCAGACAGGCGGCGTGCCGTGCTTAAGCATACGTTCGGCATATAAGGAAGTACCTACAAGAAAAGGAGAACACCATGCTTGAACTGTCCCGCGCTGAAATCCTCGATCGTTTTCGTAAGTCCCTTGCCGAGGGCAATATCCTGCTCGGCGTCGGCGCTGGCACGGGCATCACGGCGAAATCGGCTGAAGCCGGTGGAGCCGACATCTTCGTTATCTACAACTCCGGCCGCTTCCGCATGGCCGGCCGCGGATCTCTTGCCGGCCTGCTTTCCTACGGCGACGCGAACCAGATCGTCGTTGAAATGGGCGCTGAAGTGCTGCCCGTCGTGAAAGACACCCCGGTGCTCGCGGGCGTGTGCGGCACCGACCCGTTCCGCGTCATGAAGAAGTACCTGCAGCAGCTGAAGGACCAGGGCTTCAACGGCGTGCAGAACTTCCCGACCGTCGGCCTCATCGACGGCGTGTTCCGCAAGAACCTCGAGGAAACCGGCATGGGCTACGGCCTTGAGGTCGATATGATCGCCGAGGCGCATAAGCTCGACATGCTCACCTGCCCGTACGTCTTCGACGAGGAGCAGGCGGCGGCCATGACCAAGGCGGGAGCCGACATCATCGTCGCGCACATGGGCCTTACCACCGGCGGCACCATCGGCGCTGAGACCGCGCGCACCTTGGACGACTGCGTGGAGATCATCACCGGCATCGTGAAGGTCGTGAAGGACATCAACCCCGACGCGCTCGTCATCTGCCATGGCGGTCCCATCTCCGAGCCGAAGGACGCGGCGTACGTCATCGAGCACGTGCCGGGCATCGACGGCTTCTTCGGCGCTACCTCGATTGAGCGCCTGGCCGCAGAGCGCAGCATCAAGGCTCAGACCGAGGCTTTCAAGTCCATCAAGAAGTAGCGCTTGGGAGAGCGTTCGCACTGATCGCATGAAAGGGGAAGGGCGCCTGCCGCAACGGTGGGCGCCCTTTTCCTGCTTATTCCCCGAAGATGCTCGCTACCCCATCTCCACGATCAGCCCGATGTCGGATACGGTTGCGCCGGCGGCAATGGTCCTGTTGTAGCTTGTAGATGACATGCTTCCGCGCGGCGTAGCGCTGCGAGATCTCGTCCCAGAACGACTTTGCCTCGCCAAGGTGCGCGTCGGGGTTTTGATCGT
>CAKUIV010000062.1 GCA_934661105.1 uncultured Ellagibacter sp.
GTGTACGACACCATAGCCGGGCGGCGACGGCGGCTGGGCTATGCCGTGTAAACGGTCCAAGATATTGCCGCACTCCCGATTTGCGCAGGTTTACGAGAGCGCAGCGCCAAGACGATGCCAGGCGGGAATCGCCACCTGGGGTTTTGCTCTTCTCGAATCCGAGTAAGAACCGCGCGCAATGGAAAACCTGCGCAAATGAGGCGATTTATTTGTAGGAACGCCACCCATCGCCACGCGAGACGGTTCCCCATAGGCATAGGGACATTTTCGGGTTTTGCTTGACTTGGAGTAAACTCTAGGTTGTTGAATAGCCTCGACAGAAAGAGAGGTGCGCCGATGAGAATCGCCGAAGTGAGCGAGCGCTATGGGATTTCCGCCGACACCCTGCGCTACTACGAGCGCGCAGGGCTTCTGCGCCATGTGCCGCGTGACGCAAGCGGCATCCGCAACTACGACGAGACCGCCTGCAAAACGGTCGAGTTCGTGAAGTGCATGCGCGGCGCAGGCGTCTCAATCGAGGCGCTTGTGCGCTACATGGACCTGTTCGACAAGGGGGATTCCACCATTTCCGCCCGAAAAGCCCTGCTCATCGAGCAACGCGACGCGATTCGGGAAAAAATCGCCGGGTTGCAGGCGGGGCTTGACCGCCTCGATTACAAGATCGCCCATTACGAAGACGTCATCCTCGAGAACGAAAAGCGGATGCTTGCCTTGAAGGCCGACTGCTCATGAGCGCGCTTACCGAGAACCTGGGCTACGCGCGCCCCGATTTCGACCGCGCGCGCAGACAAGGCGTCGGCGAGGTCGTCTACGGTGCGGGAAAGACGGCCGAGCAGATCGCCGGCATCTGCGCGTCGCTCGAGCGCGCAGGACAGGCGCGCACGCTCATCACGCGCCTTGATGCCGAGAAGGCCGCTGACCTGCGGACGCTCGTGGACGACCCCGAAACGCTTACGTACCGTGAAGAGGCGAACCTCGCCTACATAGGAGGCATGCCCGCGACACCCGACGGCGACGGGCTTGTCGTCGTGGCGGCTGCCGGCACGAGCGACCTTCCCGTCGCCGAGGAGGCTGCGATCACCGCCGAATTCCTGGGAAACGAGGTCGCGCGCCTCTACGACGTGGGGGTTGCGGGCATCCATAGGCTTCTGGCCTGCGAGGACGTGCTTTCGCGCGCCCAGGTCGTCATCGCGGTCGCCGGCATGGAGGGCGCGCTTCCAAGCGTCATCGGCGGACTCGTGCCATGCCCGGTCATCGCCGTGCCCACCTCGGTCGGCTACGGCGCGTCCTTCGGCGGCGTGACGGCGCTGCTCGCCATGTTGAACTCATGCGCGAGCGGGGTTTCGGTCGTCAATATCGACAACGGCTTCGGAGCCGGTTACCAGGCAAGTCTCATCAACCACCTCCACGGCTCGAACGGCCGTTAGCGAAAGGGCTTTTCCATGGGAAAGACGCTGTATCTGGAATGCTCGGCGGGAATCAGCGGCGACATGTCGGTCGCCGCGCTGCTCGATCTGGGCGCGCGCGAGGACGTGCTTCGCGCAGCGCTTTCGAGCCTGCCTGCCGAAGGGTTCGCCGTTCGCGTAAGCCGCGTGAGGAAATCGGGGCTCGACGCGTGCGACTTCGACGTGGTGCTCGACGCCGCGCACGAGAACCACGATCACGACATGGCCTATCTTCATGGGACGCTCGACCATGCTGCCGAACACGAGCATGGGCGCACCCACGAGCATACGCATGAAGAGGCTCACGAACATGCCCACGGCCATCCGGTCGCGCATGCCCACGAGCACGCCCATCACCATGAGCACCGCAGCCTGACCGACGTGCTCGCCGTCGTTGACGCGGCCGACATCACCGCCGGCGCACGCGACGTCGCGCACCGCATCTTCGACGTGCTCGCCGACGCGGAGGCGAAAGCGCATGGCGTGCCGCGCGATGAGGTCCACTTCCACGAGGTGGGAGCCATCGACTCCATCGTCGACGTCGTCGCCTTCGCCGTCTGCTTCGACGACCTGGGGATAGACGAGGTCGTCGTCCGCGAGCTCTGCGAAGGGAAGGGGAGCGTGCGCTGCCAACATGGGATCATGCCCGTGCCCGTGCCGGCCGTCGCCAACATCGTTTCCGCAAGCGGCATCCCCTTACGCGCGCTCGATGTGCGAGGCGAGCTCGTCACCCCGACAGGGGCCGCGATCGCAGCCGCCGTGCGCACAAAAGCCGAGCTTCCCGAGCGCTTCATCATCAAACGCGTCGGACTCGGCGCCGGCAAGCGCGACTATGCCACCTCAGGCGTTCTGCGCGCGATGCTCATCGAGGAAGCGTAGGCGCATTCAAGCCTGCAAGCCGCAAGGGAGCGGCTCGAAAATGGGATGCGCGCATATTTCTGACAACAAAGTGGAATTTAGGGTAGGCAGCCGTCGCATGTCGGCCGAAACTTCCTGAGAATCGCGCCCATTGCGCATGTTACCCCAGGTCGCTCGAAACGGGTTCTTTCCCTGCGGGATCGACCTACCCTAAATTCCGTTTTGTTGGCGAAAACGCGCCCTTCTCACGTTTTCGCTGCGGCGCCGAGCGCCTTTTCCCTCCTCCTTGCGAAACCATCGTCAGCTACTATAATTTTCAAGAGCCATCGTGTCTGTTCATGCAAGCCCTCGGCGCCGTGCGGGAATCGATTGGCGCAGAAAGCGGTTCGCGGAGGAAAAGGAGGATCGGCAAGCGATGAGCCTTTTGTGGATGGACTACGCCGAGGAGTTCCAAAGCCTCGTCGACGCCGCCTTCCAATGCGAGAAAGATGGCACATCCGAATGTCTCGTCGCCCGCAGCCCGCGCGTCGAGAAGATCATCCGCCGCGACACGCGCTATAACGTCGACTTCCTTTACACGTCTTACGTTCTGAATGACGACCTGGTCATGAGCCGTTACGCGTCGTGGCTTCTCACGCTTATGCGGGGCGTCTTGCGCGGTCGCGCGACCGATGACGAAGTCGCGTCGTACGTCGTCGATCATTTCGAGTTCATCCGCGAGGGCGCACGCCGCACCCTGGACGCAGGCAAGCTGCCCCAAATCGAGCGTCTCGTAACATGCGCGCAGGAAAGCGTTCGCGCCGCGAGCAACGTTGCGCCCGAAGAATCCATGCCGCCGATGGGCGCCCAGGGCGAGCATCGCTACGAAGCCGAAATCGAGCAGTACCTGGACAGCCTGTTCGCACGGGACATCCACAAGGCGATGCGCCTTATCAAGGGCTTCCTTGGGCAGGGCATTCCCGTAAACGACATCTACGTGGACATTCTCGCCGAGAGCATGCGCCGCATCGGGGAACTCTGGCACGAAAGTAAAATTACAGTCGACGTCGAGCATTACTGCACATCGGCGACGCAAACGACGATGACGCAATTGTATCTCGACATCTTCTCGTCGAAGCGGCGGGGGAAGACCATCCTCTGCGCCTGTCCCGGAGCCGAGCTTCACGAGATGGGTGCGCGCATGGTGGCCGACATCTTCGAGAACGACGGATGGGACAGCATCTACCTCGGTGCCGCCGTGCCTGAGGACTACCTGCTTTCGGCCATCGAGGAAAACGAGCCCGACCTCGTGGCGCTTTCCGTTACCATGCCGCAATTCCTCATCGACTGTGAGGCCGCTGTGCACGCGATTCGCCAGGACTTTCCCGAGCTCACTATCGCGGTCGGCGGCGGGGCGTTTGCCGACACGCACGACATCTGGAAACGGTGGCCGGTCGATCTGTACACCGCCGACGCGCGCGAGCTCTTGAACCGCGCAAACGAGCTTGCAGGGGCATAAAACCATGCGTCAAGCGATATTCCTCTGCGACCATAGCTGGAACGTCAGGCGGGTCCTTTCGAACTCCCTCGGATGCGGTATCGCCAAGGGGGCGGATCTGACCGACCTCGTCGCCGATCAAAGCGCGCTTCCCGACAAGCACGCACTCACCGAGCAAAAGCGGTTCTTCGTCTCGCTGCACCTTAAAGGGGCGTCTCCCGACGTTTCGGCGCTCATCTTCTCCTACCCCGAGCGCGTCTTGGTGGCGGCGGCGTGCGTGAACGGGCAGGAAGAGTTCGCGGAATTCCAGAAGCGCCTCATCGAGCGCCTTGCGTGGGCAGACGACAACGTCGCCTCGCCATATCGCGACGAGTACTACGACATCGCCCTGTTGAACAACCGCCTTTTGAACTCGGAACGCGCGCTCGCAAGAAAGAACGCCCGGCTCGAACGCGCCTTGGACGAGGTCCGCCAAGCGAACGACTCCATCGCGGTTCTCGAACGCGATCGGGTGACCAACCTCTACGGCGCGCGGGGCTTCGATCGCCGCCTGAAGCAGCTTCTGCGCGAGGGTGGGGCAACGCGCTACGAAGTCGCGGCGCTCGAGATCGATGAGATGCGTCTTGTGGACGAGATGTACGGAACGCGCACGCGCGACAAGCTCCTCCAAGCGATCGCCGCCTTCCTTGTCGGGCTCGACGAGAGCGCCACGGTGGCCCTCGCTTGCGTCGATCGCTCGACGTTTTACGCGCTTTCGGCCGATGACCAGCACTTTCATAGCGTGATGGAAGCACGGTTTCCCGACTTCGCGCGCAGCTACCCCCTTTCAGTGCATCTGCGCGCCCGCATCGGCGTGTACGATATCGACGATCCGTCGATATCGGGGGAGGAAGCGCGCAACCGAGCGCATTTGGCTCTCGACGCGACGCATCGGCGCACAGGATGCGTGGCCCATTTCGACAACGCGCTCAAAAACGAGCTGATAGCGAAAAACCGCCTGCTCGACCGGCTGCCCCGCGCGCTCGAAGGCGACGAGTTCAAGCTGTACCTGCAGCCGAAGGTCGATATGACGACCCACAAGGTGGTGGGAGCCGAGGCACTGGTGAGGTGGGAGCACCCGGAACTCGGCTTCGTGCCTCCCGCCCAGTTCGTCCCCCTGTTCGAGCGGGAAGGCTGCATCTACGACGTCGACCGCGCCATCTGGGAGAAAGCCTGCGCATTCATGGGAGAGCGACGTCGGCGCGGCCTTCCCGTCTACCCCGTGTCGGTGAACGTCGCGCGCAACGACCTGTACGAGCCCGATCTGGTCGAAGACTTGCAGGGCATGGCGAAGCGCCACGGGCTTTTTCCGGGCGACCTTCACCTCGAGGTGCTCGAGCGAGCCTGGATGGCGGATTCCCAAACGGCATGTGAGACGTTTTCGGAGCTCAGAGCGCTCGGTTTCCCCGTCGAGATGGACGATTTCGGCACAGGGGAGTCCTCGCTCGCCCTGCTTGCCGATTTGCCGGTCGACGTGCTGAAACTCGACCGAGCATTCGTGAGCCGAATGCTCGAAGGATCCCGCAGTCTCGGGGTCGTCCGCTGCATCATCGAACTTGCGCGAACGCTCGACATGAGCGTGGTGGCCGAAGGAGTGGAAACCGAGCAGCAGCAGGATGCGCTCGTTTCCTTGGGCTGTCGCATCGCCCAAGGGTTTCTGTACTGCAAGCCTCAGGCAGCCGAGACCTTCCGCGACTACGTCGGGCCGGGCAAACCGTAGCGCGCACGCAAGAGGAGAGAAAGCCGGGGGAGCGGCATGGCACGCTCGACGGTTCTCGCGAAGCGCGACCCATCGCCCGACCGCTCGTAAAAAAACCTGTTGCTTTACCGCTCTACTGTGATAAAGTGTTCATCGCTTCGATAGGGAACAGGAACGTCCGCGGCGGAAAACCATGCAGCGACTCGCATTCCCTTCGAAACGCATGAAACGCTAGAAACAGTTAGAAGGTACGCTTTGAACTTCACCACGCCATCGGGATTCCGCGATGTGCTCGCCGACGAGGCGGCTCGTCGCGAAACGGCATCCTATCGGGTGCAACAGCTGCTTGCCGAAAACGGCTACGTGCCCGTCGAGACCCCCACGCTCGAGATCATGGACGTCATGGGCGCCGGCGGGCATATTCCCGGAACGCCGTTCAAGCTGTTCGATTCGCGTGGCGACCTTCTTGCTCTCCGCCCCGACGTCACGCTGCAGATCGCGCGCATGTGCGCGACGCGCCTGGCAGGGCAGCCCGGCCCCTTCCGCTTCCGCTACCAGGAACGCGTGTTCCGCGAGGCCGAAGGCCGCCCGCAGGCGGAGGCGCGCGAGATGACGCAGGTGGGAGTCGAGCTTATCGGCGAGGCGGGGGCGCAAGCCGACGCCGAGGTCGTGGCGCTGTTCGCCGAGTCGCTTCTGTGCGCAGGCGCGAAGGATTTCCGCATCTCGATCGCCACCGTCGGCGTGCTGCGCGCGCTGCTCGCGTCGTGCGGCGTGAACGGGGAATGGAAAGAGGGCGTCCTTTCGGCCTACCACGCCTCGAACTTCGTGAAGCTCGATGAGCTCACCTCCGAAGGCGGCGCCCGTGCCGCCGGCGTGCCGCCCGTGTTCGCCAGCGCCATCCGCAGCCTCTCGCGCATCCGCGGCGGGCGGGAAGCGGTCGAGCGCGTGCGCGAGCTTGTGTCGCCTCTCGGGTGCCAAGACGGCCTCGACGACCTCGACCGCGTGCTCGACATGCTCGCCGAGAAGGGGCTTTCCGACCGTATCCTCGTCGATTTCTCGGTCATGAGCTCGTTTGATTACTACACGGGCATCGTGTTCGTCGCTTTCGCGCCCGCGCTCGGTGCGCCGCTCGGGTCGGGCGGCCGTTACGACAACACGATCGGCGCCTTCGGGGAAAGCCGCCCTGCGGCCGGGTTCGCGTTCTACCTCGACCAGGCGCTCGCCGCCGACGCCGCGCCAACCGAAGACGCGGCGACGAACGATCGCCCGTTGCGCATCGCCGTTCCCAAAGGCTCGCTCAACCCCGATTCGATCGCCTGCCTTAAGGCGTGCGGGTTCGACACGACGGGGCTTGCCGACCCCGGTCGCCAGCTCATCATCAGGAACCCCGGCGTCGACTATATCATCGTGCGCCCTTCGGATGCGCCGGTGTTCGTGGAGCTGGGTGCTGCGGACTGCGGCATCTGCGGAGAAGATTCCCTGCTCGAAGCCGCGTCGGGCGTCGTCGAGCTCGTCGACCTGAAATTCGGCGCCTGCCGCTTCATCGTCGCCGAGCCGGAAGGCGCCGCAGAACGCGTCGCCGAACGCTACCGCACGCGCGGGTCGGTGCGCGTCGCCACCAAGTACCCGCGCATCACCGAAGCGTTCTACGCGAAGAAGGGCGAGCAGGTGGAAATCGTGAAGCTTCACGGCAACATCGAGCTCGGCCCGCTCACGGGACTCTCCGAGCGCATCGTCGACATCACCGCGACCGGTCGCACGCTGCGCGAGAACAACCTGGTCGTCGTCGACGAGGTGCTGTCCTCGACCGCAAGGTTCCTTGCGAACCCGTGCTCGTTCCGCACCGACCCGCGCGTGGTCGAGCTCGCCGAGAAGCTGCGCGAGGGCGTGCGCGAGGGACGCTGGGAGGCGTCGGTCATCGCGGGCGGCGCGCAGACGCCGCAAAGCTCGTGAGGGGCTGCGCCGGCATGGCGCGAACGGCATGCGAAGCCGCAGGCACATCGTGTTAAGCAATCGGCAACAACCAACCGTTATCATGAAGACGAACTGCAAGATAGAAGGGATCACATCATGCGTCGAGTAACTTTGAAGCCGGGCGAGCAATTCAAGAGCTCGCAGATCAACCGCACGGGCGCGTTCAACGCGGGCGCCATCGCGGCGGCGACCTCCATCATCGAGGAGGTGCGCGAGCGCGGCGACGCGGCTCTGCGCGACTACACGAGCAAGTTCGATCGCGTTGACGTCGAGGACTTCCGCGTTTCGCAGGAGGAGATCGACGCTGCGGCCGGCAAGTGCGACCCGAAGACCGTCGCCGCGCTCGAGCACGCCGCCAAGCAGATCCGCGAGTTCCACGAGCGCCAGAAGGAGCAGAGCTGGTTCTACGCCCGCCCGGACGGCGCGATCGTGGGCGCCAAGGTGACGCCGCTCGAATCGGTGGGCATCTACGTGCCGGGCGGCCGTGCGCTCTATCCCTCGACGGTGCTCATGAACGCCCTTCCCGCGGCGGTCGCGGGCGTGAAGCGCATCGCATGCGTGACCCCGCCGACCAAGGACGGCTCGCTCGATCCCGCGATCCTCGCCGCCTGCAAGATCGCCGGCGTGACCGAGATCTACTCGGTCGGCGGCGCACAGGCGATCGGTGCGCTCGCGTACGGCACCGAGACCATCGAGCCCGTCGCCAAGATCACCGGCCCGGGCAACGCCTATGTTGCCGCCGCGAAGAAGATCGTGTCGGGAGATGTGGGAATCGACATGATCGCCGGCCCCTCCGAGGTATGCGTCGTCGCAGACGAGACGGCCGATCCCGCGCTCGTCGCCATCGACCTCATGGCCCAGGCCGAGCACGACCCGCTCGCCGCATGCTACCTCGTCACGTTCTCGGACGACTACGCCGACGCCGTCGAGGCGGCGATCGAGCGCCACGTGAAGTCCTCTACGCGCGCCGAGATCACCATGGCGTCGCTTAACGACCACGGCCTCATCACCGTGTGCCCCGATCGCGCCGCCGCTGTGCAGGCCGTGAACGTCATCGCGCCCGAGCACTTGGAGCTGCATGTGGAAAACGCCATGGACCTGCTCGGCTCGATCGAGAACGCCGGCGCCATCTTCCTCGGCGAGTGGACCCCGGAAGCCGTCGGCGACTACGTTGCCGGCCCCAACCACACGCTGCCCACCGGCGGCACCGCACGTTATGCGAGCCCGCTTTCGGTGGAGGAGTTCGTGAAGAAGTCGTCCATCATCCAGTACACCCCCGAGGCACTTGCGACCGATGCCGATTCCGTCATGACCATCGCCCGCCACGAGGGGCTGTGGGCCCACGCGATGAGCGTCGAGCTGCGCTGCAACGTGCTTGCAGGCAAGCCGACCGAGGTTGACGCGGGTGATGCACGTGAATAGCGTGCGCAAGCCCGCCCCGCAGCTTGCGGGGCTCACGCCGTACGACCCGAAGTACCTGCCGGCGCGGGCGTACCTGTCGGCGAACGAGAACCCCTGCGACGTCGACGCCGAGGTCAGGCAGAAGATCATCAGCGCGATTCGCAAGGTTCCTTTCAACCGTTATCCTGACCCGCTCGCAAACGATCTGCGCGACATGATCGCCGAGGCGAACGGGCTCGATCGCGACCAGGTGCTCTTGGGCAACGGCGGCGACGAGCTTTTGTTCAACATCGCGCTTGCCTGGGGCGGTCCGGGGCGTAAATTCCTGAACCTGCCGCCGACGTTCTCGGTATACGCCGCAAACGCGCGCCTCACCGGCACCGAAGTCGTCGACGTGCCGCGACGCGAGGACTACTCCATCGACGAGGAGGCCGTGCTCGCCCGCGTGGCGCAAGGCGATATCGACTACGTCATCGTGGCGAGCCCGAACAACCCCACGGGCAAGCTCGCGAACGAGGAGTTCCTCGCGCGCCTGCTCGACGCGACCGACGCGCTCGTCATGGTCGACGAGGCGTACTTCGAGTTCTCGCGCACGACGATGCGTCCGTACCTTGCCACGCACAAGAACCTCGTCATCCTGCGAACCTTCTCGAAGGCGTTTTCGCTCGCGGGCGTGCGTATGGGCTACATCTTAGGAAACGTCGAGGTCATCCGCGAGTTTCTGAAAGTGCGCCAGCCGTATTCGGTCGACGCGGTGTCCCAGGCCATCGCGCGCGAGGTCTATTCCGAGCGCCAGAAGTTCGAACGCGGCATCCAGGCGATCATCTCCGAGCGCGAACGCGTCTATGACGCGCTGCAGGCCATCCCGGGCGTTGCCGTCTACCCGTCCGACTCGAACTACATCCTCTTCCGCATCGAGGGAGCCGACAAGGTGTGGGAGGCGCTCTACGCCAAGGGCATTCTCATCCGCGACTTCAGCCGCTCTCCGATGCTCGAGAACTGCCTGCGCGTGTCGATCGGCACGCCCGAGGAAAACGACGGGTTCTTGGCCGCGCTGCGCGATATCGCGACCGCGCAATAGGGCGCAAGGCCCCAAGGAAAGGAGTCTTATGACCGGGAGAACGGCGCATATCGAGCGCACAACGCGGGAAACCGACATCGCGCTTTCGATCGACCTTGACGGCACGGGCGCAACCGACGTCGACACGGGCATCGGGTTTTTCGACCACATGCTCACCGCGTTCGGGCGCCACGGCCTGTTCGACCTGACCGTGCGCGCGAAAGGCGACCTGCAAGTCGATGGGCACCACACGGTGGAAGACGTCGGGATCGTCGTCGGTCGCGCGTTCGCCGAAGCGCTCGGCGACAAGCACGGCATCAGGCGCTTCGGCTCGATCGCGCTTCCCATGGACGAGGCGCTTATCCTCGCCGCATGCGACATCTCGGGGCGCGGACAGCTCTTCTGGGACGCCGACGTACCTGCGGTCATGGTGGGCGCCTTCGACGCGACGCTCGCGAAGGAGTTCTTCATCGCCTTCGCCGCGAACGCCGGGGTGACGCTGCACGTCCGCGAGCTCGCCGGCGAGAACACCCACCATGTGATCGAGAGCATGTTCAAGGCCGTGGCGCGTGCGATGCGCGAAGCCGTCGAGGCCGACCCGCGCATGGGCGACGCCCTGCCCACCACGAAGGGCATGCTGTAGAAAGCGCGCGTCCGAGCCTGCCCCATGCAGCTCGGACGCTCTTGCGAAATCATAAGGAATCGAATGATTGCTGTAGTCGATTATCGAAAAGGGAACCTGAGATCCGTCGAGCGCGGGCTTGTCGCCGCGGGCGCGGACGCGCGCATCACCGCCGATGCCGCCGAGATCGCGTCCGCCGACGCCATCGTGCTTCCGGGCGTGGGAGCGTTCTCCGACGCCGCCGCGACGATGGAAGAACTCGGGCAAATGGAAGCCATCCGCGACCGCGTGCGCGCAGGGGTTCCGTTTCTGGGAATCTGTTTGGGCGAGCACCTCATGTTCGAATGCGGCGTGGAAGGGTCGCCCGAGGGCACACCTGCGCGCGGCCTCGGGCTTCTGCCCGGCTGCGTCACTGCAATGCCGCGCGAGGACGAGGCCGGGAACGTCTTCAAAGTGCCGCATGTCGGGTGGAACACGATCGAGGTGCCTATCCCCCCGCTCGACGGATTCGGGGGAAGCACCGTGCTCACACAGTCCTGCTCGCACGAACAGCCCACTGGGCTGTTCGGCTCGTGCGGAACTGCGCGCGGCACCTCCCCCGAATCCGTCGAGCTACCGAACTCTTCTGCAGGCGCTTTCTCCTGCCCGCTTTTCGATGGCATCGCGCCCGGCGAGTACTTCTACTTCACGCATTCCTACATCGCGCCGTCGGGTGCGTTCACGGTGACGGAAA
>CAKUIV010000063.1 GCA_934661105.1 uncultured Ellagibacter sp.
GAGCTCGTCAACGTCGCCCAGGTCATCGCCGAGAACAAGGGCAACGTCGTCCGCCTCGACCACAACCAGTTCGTCACCACGAACCGCAACGCGGCGGTCGAGCTGCGCGTGACGATCGAAGCGTTCGGCACCGCGCACAAGCAGCAGATCGTCGACGCGCTCGAACAGAAGGGCTTCCGCCCGCGCGTCATCCAGACGCACCTGTAAGCACGCGCTGCGCGGAAAGGACCCCGCGCACAGGAAAAAGGCACCACCCCTCGCAGGGGCGAACCCGACAAGCCGGTTCGCCCCTGCTTGTTTTCCACGAAAGGAACGCGAACGGAAACGATGGAAGACGTCATGGTGAAGGTCGCGGCGTTCGTCGCGATCATCCTGGCAGGATACCTTGCCGGGAGAACGCATATGTGAGGCTCCAAACCGGAACAGTGCGTGAGCAAGATCGTGTTCACCTTCACGCTTCCCTGCGCCATCGTGCACGCGTTCGGGGCCGCGCAGTTCACCCACGACATGCTCGTCTTGGTCCCGCTCGGCCTTGCCTGCGCGCTCATCCCCTACGGCATAACGCTTGCGCTCACCCACCGCTCGGAGCGCCGCGACCGGGTGTTCTACCTGCTCAACTCGTGCGGGTTCAACATCGGGTGCTTCTGCCTGCCGTTCGTGCAGACCCTCTTCCCCGCCCAACTCGCCGTGACGACCTGCCTGTTCGACGCCGGCAACGCCATCATGATGACAGGCGGCTCCTACGCGCTCACCGGGCTGGTCGCCGGGAAGGAACCGGTCAAACGTCCCGTCGTGTTCGTGGCGAAGCGGCTCGTCAAGTCCGTTCCCTTCGACGCCTACATCGTGCTCATCGCGCTTGCAGTCGCGGGAATCTCCATCCCCGAGGCGGTAGTCCGGTTCACGGCCCCCATCGCGAACGCGAACTCGTTTCTCGCCATGTTCATGCTCGGCCTCATGATCCGCTTCGAGGTCGACCGCGAGAAGCTCGCGAAGGTCGCGCGCCTTCTCTGCCTGCGCGTCGCCGTCTCAGTCGTCGCGAGCGGGCTTGCCTTCTCGCTTCTGCCCTTCGACGTAACGACGCGCATCGTCATCGTGATGCTGCTCTGGGCGCCGGCGAGCGCCATGGGCCCGACCTTCACGCTCTGGTCGGACGGCGACTTCGGGCTTGCGGGCCTCGCGAACGCGATCACCATCATCCTCGGCGTCATCGCGACCACGACGATCGTCCTCGCAAGCGGGGTCATAGCGTAAGACGCAGGAGGAGCGCTGCGCCCGCTACTGACAGAAACCAGAAACGCCCCTGCGCAGCGACTTTCGAGCTGCACGGGGGCGTTTCCGTGAATGCGTTCGCGCGATGTGGAGCGCTGTTAGAATTTCATGATCCCAAGCGACTGGGCAAGCGCCGTAACCAGGATGACGGCCACGAGCACCGGCGCCACGTACTTGACCATGATCGACCACGCCTTCGCCACCTTGAAAGGAGCAGAGATGCGGATCTCGTCGATGAGCGTTTTCGGCTTGATGATCCAGCCAACGAACACGCAGGTCAGAAGTGCGACGATCGGCATGATGACCGAGTTCGAGATGAAGTCGGCGAAGTCGAGGATCGTGGAGCCTTCACCAAGCGGCTGGATGAACGACAAGAGGTTGTAGCCCGAGTTGATGAACAGGCCCGCGACCACGATGAACACGATGGTCACGACAAGCGACTTCTTGCGGGAGAGCCCGGCGCCGTCTTGGATGATGGACACGCACGTCTCGGTGAGGGAGATGGCGCTCGTGAGCGCCGCGAAGAACACGAGCAGGAAGAACACGAAGCCGACGATCGGCGCCATGCCCCCCATGTTCGCGAACACCTCGGGCAGGATGACGAACATGAGCGACGGGCCTGAGTTCTGGGCGACCGCCTCGCCCGACCCCATGGCCACGAACGCGGCAGGCACGATCATGAGGCCCGCGAGGAACGACACGCCCAAATCGAAGCAGCCGATGCGCGAGACGGACTGCGTCAGGCTCGATTTCTTGTCGAGGTAGCTGCCGTAGGTGATCATGATGCCCATGGCAAGCGACAGGCTGTAGAACATCTGGCCGAGCGCTCCGATAACGAGCTCGGGCGAGAACTTCGAGAAGTCGGGCATGAGATAATACGCCGCGCCGTCGATGGCGCCCGGAAGCGTCAGCGTGAACACCGCGATGACGATAGCCATCACGATAAGCGCCGGCATCATGACGAGGTTCGCCTTCTCGATGCCGCCCTTCACGCCGCGCGCAACGATGAGGAACACCGCAGCCATGAAAATGAGCATGAACAGCGAGCTGTCCGCCCCGTTGGCGATGAAGCCCGTGAAGAACGCGCCGCCGTCGGCCATCGCGTCAGGACCCGCCGCGATGTAGGAGAACGCGTACTTCGTCACCCAGCCGCCGATGATGCAGTAATACGGCACGATGATGAACGGCACCACCGACGCCAGCACGCCGATGAACATGAACTTCTTGCCGAAGTGGCGAAACGCCCCGATGGCGGAAAGCCCCGTCTTGCGACCGATCGCCGTTTCGAGCAGCAGAAGCGACACGCCGAACGTGAACACGAGCACCAAGTAGGTGATGAGGAACATGCCCCCGCCGTACTTCGCTGCAAGGTACGGGAATCGCCACATGTTCCCCAAGCCGACGGCGGACGCCGCTGCGGCAAGAATGAAAGCCCACTTCCCCGACCAGGAGGAGCGGCCCTGGGCCGTCGTTGATGCCATAGAATCCCCTTCTCGTTCATTTCTTGTAACAAACTCGTAATAATACCCGAGTTATTCCTGAAATGCCGCGTATTCGGCCTATTAATCCCCCACCGATCTCATTGCGAAACGGAACGGCACATGGTATAAGTTAGTCTAAACTAACTGAAACCTTAGCTAACTTACCTCATGGAAGGAGACCTCCGTGCCAGGGCACAACTCCCCCTACCTCGTCGTTTCCGGCCTTTGCAAGCATTACGGCGAAGGCGACGCGGAAACGACCGTTCTCAAGAACGTCTCGACGAGCATCGATGCCGGTGACATCTGCGTTCTTCTCGGCCCTTCAGGGTCGGGCAAATCGACGTTCCTTAATCTTGTAGGCGGGCTCGAGCCGGCCGATTCCGGCAGCATCAGCGTGGGCGGCGTCGAGATCACCTCGCTTTCCAACAAGGACCTCGGCGAGTACCGCCGCCGCGAGCTCGGTTTCGTCTTTCAGTTCTACAACCTCGTGCCCGACCTCACCATCAAGGAGAACATCGAGGTCACTGCACACCTTTCCGACAACCCTCTGCCCATCGACGACCTTTTGCGCTCGCTTGGCCTCTGGGAGCAGCGAGACAAGTTCCCCCGTCAGGTTTCGGGCGGCCAGCAGCAGCGCTGCGCCATCGGGCGAGCCCTCGTGAAGAACCCAGGGCTCATCCTCTGCGACGAGCCCACAGGCGCCCTCGACTACAAGACCTCCAAGGAGGTGCTCGAACTCATAGAGCGCGTGAACGAGCGGTACGGCTGCACCCTCGTGATCGTGACGCACAACGCCGCCATCGCCCGTATGGCCGACCGCGTGCTGCGCCTGCACGACGGCGTCTTGGCCGACGACGAGGTCAACAGCTCACCCGTGCCCGCCGCCGAACTCGATTGGTAGCGAGCCATGAGCCCCCTTGCGAAGCGGCTCCCTCGCGAGCTGCGCAACAACATCGGTAAATACCTCGGAATCTTCCTGCTCATGTGCGGCGCGATCGCCCTCACGTCGGGGTTTCTGCTCGCCGCGCACTCCATCGGAAACCTCATCGACGACATGCGCGACGAGTACGTCATCGAAGACGGCCGCGTGACAACGACGTTCGAGGCAACCGACGAGCAGCTCGAAGCCGCCGAAGACGCCGCAGAGGAAGTCGGCGGCGTTAAGTTCTACGAGAACTTCTCCGTCGACGCCGCTATGAAGAAGCCGATCGGCGACGACGGGACCAAACGCACGCTGCGAACCTACGCGCACCGCACCGAAGTGGACATCGCCTCCTATTGCGAGGGCGAAAAGCCCCAGACGGACGACGAGGTAGCCATCGACCGCGTCTTCGCCACGAACAACGGGCTTGCCGTGGGCGACACGGTCGAGCTCAACGGACGTGCCTACAGCATCTGCGGCATCATGACCCAGCCCGACAGCCAGGCGCTCTTCCTCGACAACTCCGATTTTACGGTGAACACGATCACCTACGGCGTGGCCGAGGTGGCGGACATCGGCCTCGCCGCGCTCGAAGACGCCGGCGGCGCGCCCACCTACACCTATTCGTTCACCTTCAACGACCGCACGCTCTCGGTCGCCGAGCGAACCGACGCGGAAAAGGACATGGCCAGCGCGCTCGAGGACGCCGATGCGCGCGTGGACGACCTTATCGACGCAGACTCCAACCAGGGCATCGGCTACGCCCGCAACGACGTGGACGGCGACTCCATGATGTGGACGACGCTGCTCGATATCATCATCGTGATCATGGCCTTCGTCTTCGTGGTCCTCACCGACGCCACCATCGAGGAGGAGAGCGCCGTCATCGGCACGCTGCTCGCCAGCGGCTACCGCCGCCGCGAGGTCGTGCTTCACTACCTCGCGCTCCCCGCCGTCGTGGGAGTGCTCGCCTCGCTTCTGGGCACGGCACTCGGGTTGGCCTTCTTCACCGAGCCCATGCGCAACCTCTATTACGGCTCCTATAGCCTCCCACCGTTCCACGTTTACTGGGATTGGGCGATTTTCGTCAAGTGCGCCGTGGTTCCCGCCGCCGCGCTCATCCTCATCACGCTTGCAGGGTTGCTCCGAAAAACGCGGAAGACCCCGCTGCAGTTCCTGCGGCACGAGGCGAGCGGCAAGTCGGGCACCAAACGCGGGGTGCGACTGCCGGACAAGATGGGCTTCGTCGCGCGCTTCCGCCTGCGCATCTTCCTGCGTAATCTCGGCAATTTCGCCACGCTTTTCGTGGGCATCGCGTTCGGCTCGCTGCTCCTGCTGTTCGGGTTGGCGATCCTTCCCACGATGACGCACTACGCCGACAACCTCGAAACGAGTCTCGTCGCCAACCACCAGTACACGCTCAAAGCCCCGCTCGAGCTTGAGGGCGGCTCAGAGGAGCGCACACAGTGGGCAGCGCTCGAGCGCCTGCAGTCGGTCGACGGCGAGCTTCTTTCCGCCGCTCAAGACGCCGCAGACGACCTCGAAGACGCAGCCGAAGCCGCGTCGGAGGCGGCCGACGCGCTCGCGATGTCGCCAACCGCGGGCAACATGCAGGCGGCGGCTGACGCGCTCGCAAAGGCCCAGGACAAGAGAGATGCGCTTTACGCAAGCCTCGATGCGCTTGCCGAAGCGCTCGGATGCGACCGCGACGAGGCCTCGGATCTCATCGACGAGGCCTCGAGAATCGACGCCGACGACGACGGCATCCACCCCGTGAACACGACCGACAACGGCGCCGAGAAGATCGCTCAAGCCGAAAAGTACGCCGTTTACCAGCTGCAATACGACCGTGGCAACGGAAACGGCGAGGAAACCGTAACCATCTACGGCATCTCGCCTAATTCGCGCTACTGGAAAGGCGTAGACGTAGGAGACGGCCGCGTCGTTTTCGGCGCCGGGCTTCTCGACAAGTTCGGCTGGAAAGCGGGGCAGAGCATCGGCTTCCACGACAAATTCGAGGACAAGGACTACTCCCTCGAATACGCGGGCAGCGACGATACTTGGGGCTCGAAATCAGACATGAACGTCTACCTGAGCATCGACGACTTCAACGAGCTCTTCGGCAACGACGCCTCGTACTTCAACGGCTATGCGAGCGACGAGCAGCTCGAACTGGACTCCCGCTACTATGCAGGCGACACCACGCCCGACGACATGCGCGCCGTAGGCGACCAGTTCATCGGCATGATGAGCGATCTCATCGGTTTGATGGTGGGACTCGCGGTGTTCATCTTCCTGCTGTTCATGTACCTGCTGACCAAGGCCGTAATCGACCGCAGCGCCCGCTCCATCAGCTACATGAAGGTCTTCGGCTACCGCGACGGCGAGATCTCGCGCCTCTACATCCGATCGATCACCCTATGCGTAGCGGCCTCCCTCGTGGTGTCTCTACCCGTGATCATCGGCTCGCTTACGCTGATATTCAAATCGATGCTCATCTCCTACAGCGGCAACATCGAGATTTTCGTACCTTGGTGGGCAATGGCGGAATGCGTCGGAATCGGGTTCGCAACCTACCTCGTCGTTGCGCTTTTGCACACCCGCTCTATCAAACGCGTCAGCCTCGCCGAGGCGCTCAAAGTGCAGGAATAGCGCACGAACCGGCTAAAGCCCGCCCCCACCCGCTTCCGCTCCGAATCGCCCGTCTCCGTTCACCGGAGGCGGGCGATTCTTCTTTTCCCTCTTGACAAGCAGAACACGTTTCCTATACTCATGAACGATTGCTCATATGTTTAAGTGAATGAGTAAGCATAAATCTTAGAAAGGATCTTCCATGGGAGCAAACCCGGACCATATCGTTCAGGAAGCCGAATCCATCGTGGAGGGCGCAGTCGAAAGCACACCCGTCCCGCCGGATGTAGCCTGCCCCTGCAGTTACAGCCACGAAGACGCCTCATGCCTCTTCGAGGAAATGCCCGAGGAGGAGCTGCTCTACGATTTAGCCGACCTGTTCAAGGTGTTCGCCGACACCACGCGTATCAAGATCCTCTATGCGCTCATGGGAGAAGGCCGCCGTGTCGCCGACATCGCCGACATCGTCGGGGCCACGCAAAGCGCCGTCTCTCACCAGCTGCGCACCCTGAAACAGGCACGCCTCGTGAAGTTCCAGCGCGACGGCAAGAACGTCATCTACTCGCTTTCCGACGACCACGTCTACACCATGCTCGCCCAGGGCATGACGCATATCTGCGAATAAGCCTGCCAAAGCAGGCGCGACCCCTTCGGAACCAACCGAAACCATGGTTCACCATAGATGCATGCAGCAAATGAAAGGAATCCCCATGCGTAAAACGTTCAAACTCGAAGATCTCGACTGCGCCAACTGCGCCGCGAAGATGCAGGACGCGATCAGCAAGCTTGCCGGCGTCGAGAAGTGCACCGTCAACTTCATGATGGCGAAGATGACCCTCGTCGCCGACGACGACCGCTTCGAGGAAATTCTCGACGAAGCGCAGAAGGCCATCCACACGTTCGAGCCCGACTGCAACATCGTCCGCTAACCCGACAAGCCCCACCGGCAGTTCCATTCGCCCGGTGCCGCGCCGATTCTCAGCGACTCTCGAAAGCCAACTCCTTGCGCGCGAAACGCGCCGAATAAAGCATGAGAGAGCGAAGCGCACGATCTGAAACGCAGCGCGTTTCAGCGAGCAGCGAAAACGGGGAGCTGAGAACCGGCGCGGCACCGGGCGAATGGAACGGACAGGTCCACACACCCATGAACAAGAAGCAAATCAAGTGGCGCAACCGCATCATCGTTGCGCTCGTCATTTTCTTCGTCGTCTTCGCCGCGACGGAGTTCCTACCGCTCGGCACATGGCTCGGCAGCGAAACGAACGCGGTTTACCTCGAGTTCGCGCTCTTCCTCATCCCCTACCTCATCGCCGGCTACGACGTCCTTGCAAAAGCCGTCAAGAACATCGGCCATGGGCAGCTGTTCGACGAGAACCTTCTCATGACCATCGCCACCGTCGGCGCATTCGCGATGGTGTTTTTCCCTGAAACGGGGCCGCACATGGCAGAAGGCGCGGCGGTGATGCTGTTCTACCAGGTCGGAGAGCTGTTTCAAAGCTACGCCGTCGGCAAGAGCCGCAAGTCGATCGCCGACATGATGGACATCGCGCCCGACTATGCCAACATCATGCAGGACGGCGAGCTCGTCGAAGTCGATCCCGACGAGGTGGAGGTCGGCGACGAGATCGTCGTGAAAGCAGGCGAGCGCGTGCCAATCGACGGCGTCGTCGTGAAAGGCGCCTCCCAGCTTGACACCGCGGCACTCACCGGCGAGGCCGTTCCACGCATCGTCGAAGCGGGAGCAGAGGTGTTCTCCGGCTGCGTGAACCTTACCGGAGTCCTCACCATCCGCACTACCAAGCCTTTCGGGGAGTCAACAGTCAGCCGCATCCTCGAGCTCGTGGAAAACGCCTCCGAGAAGAAGGCGCGCACCGAGAACTTCATCACGCGGTTCGCCCGTTACTACACCCCTGCCGTCGTCATCGTTGCACTGCTTCTCGCGATCATGCCCCCGCTCTTCGGCGCGGGTGCGTGGTCCGATTGGATTCTTCGCGGCCTCACCTTCCTCGTCGTAAGCTGCCCGTGCGCACTCGTCATCTCGGTTCCCTTGTCGTTTTTCGGCGGAATAGGCGGTGCCTCGAAGGTCGGCATCCTCGTCAAGGGGTCGAACTACCTCGAAACGCTTTCCAAAGTCGAAACCGTGGTGTTCGACAAAACCGGCACGCTCACCGACGGAACGTTCAACGTCGTCGCGGTGCATAGCGAAGCCAACGTCGACCCGGACCTCGTGCTTTCCGTGGCGGCATACGCTGAAACGTATTCCGACCATCCGATCGCCCTCTCGGTCAAGCAAGCTTACTCAGGAGAGATCGATCGCGCACGCATCCTCGATGTGAAAGAGGAAAGCGGCCATGGAGTCCGCGCCCATATCGACGAGCACGTCGTCGCCGTCGGAAACGACAAGCTCATGGAGCAAGACGGCATTGCCTGGCATGAGTGCGAACTCACCGGAACGATTCTCCATGTCTCGCTTGATGGCGCCTACATCGGTCACATCGTCATCGCCGATGTCGTGAAGGAAGATGCAGCGCGTGCGATTGCCGAGCTGAAAAAGGCAGGCGTGAAGCGCACCGTCATGCTGACCGGCGACCGTCCCGACGTTGCCAGCGCCGTTGCGGAGTCCCTCGGCATCGACGAGTTCCATGCCCAGCTTCTGCCTCAGGACAAGGTGGCGCAGGTGGAGAGCCTGCTCGCTCAAACCTCGGAAAAGGGAAAGCTCGCCTTCGTCGGCGACGGGATCAACGATGCTCCCGTGCTCACACGCGCCGATATCGGCATTGCGATGGGAGCCATGGGTTCCGATGCCGCGATCGAAGCCGCCGACATCGTCCTCATGGACGACAAGCCCTCGAACATCGCGCGTGCCGTCCATATCGCGCGCAAGACGATGGGCATTGCCTGGCAGAATATCGTCTTCGCGCTCGGCGTGAAGTTCGTCGTGCTCATCTTAGCGGCGCTCGGTATCGCCAACATGTGGCTCGCCGTCTTCGCGGATGTGGGCGTCGCCATCCTCGCGATTCTCAACGCCATGCGCTGCATGAGCGTTAGCCACGATTAGCCCGGCAAGCGGGCAAGCTACCTGTTCACCGTCTCGAACGGCATCGGGTCGTCTTGCCCGCGCCACCGCGGAACGTCGAATTGGCGCGTCCAATACCCTAAGGCGCGAGCGATAAGAGCGCCATAGAACATCGCCACGAACTTCACCGTCAGCGCATACGCCAAAAACACGAACATCAGGAACATTCCCAGCAGAACAACGACGAAAACGCCGGCGGGGTCAAGCGCATTGACAACGCGATATCCCGCCGCAGCAAACGTCCCTACAGCAACGCCGATAATCACCATCAGCGTTAAAAGGACGATTCCCGCAACAAGGCCCACGAGAACGGACATACCGACGATCCTCATCAGCCCACCGAGATCGCGGCGGAGCATCGCCCAGGAGCGCCCCAGCTGCAGCCCCGCCGAAAGACGTCCGTAAATGCTCATGCGCATCGACCCCACAAGGCCGAACAGCACCGCGAAAAACACCGCGGCGAGCGTCGTTAGGGCAGTCACCATGCCCCACGTCGAGAACACCGCATCAGCAGGAAACCCCAAAGAGGCAGGCGACATTCCCTGGAAGAGCAACCGCGCCCCTGCAGCCGATCCAGTACCGACTATCCCCCCAATCGCGGCAACCGCATACGGAACAATCGCGCACACCGCCACGATAATGGCAGAGAACAGCCCCCGTCGGTACAGCATGCCGTCGGAATTGTCGAAAACATGCTCGGGAAGCGGCGTATGCGCGCCCCAGGCAATGTCGCGCGCCCAACCAAGAAGGTATCCGCTTACCACGATCCAACCGAAAATCGGAATGAGAGACACGAGCGCAAGAACGAGAAGTCTCGTGAACCAGCGCGGCGAACCCGTGACGTCGCGCCATGCTTCCTTGAAATACCCCTGCCGCATAGTTCCCTTTCATTCCCCGTTGAATCGACGCCTACTATATCTCAGCGCATTCGTTCGAACGCTGCCTGTTACCATCGCGTAATCGAAGGAAAACGCTTAGACTGTACGATAAATGCGCATGCCGTATGGCGTAAAAAAGGACCTCCCAAAGGGAGGTCCTTGAACTGCGAATCGTTGAAGAGTCGAGTTACTTGAGGGTGACAGCCGCGCCAGCCTCTTCGAGCTGCTTCTTGATTTCCTCAGCCTTGTCCTTGGCAACGCCTTCCTGGATGGCCTTCGGAGCGTTCTCGACGACTTCCTTGGCTTCCTTCAGGCCGAGGCCGGTGATCTCACGGACAACCTTGATGACAGCGATCTTGTTGTCGCCGAAGCCCTCGAGGACGACATCGAACTCGGTCTTTTCCTCAGCAGCAGCAGCGCCGGCAGCCGGAGCAGCAGCAACGGCAACGGGAGCAGCAGCGGACACGCCAAAGGTCTCCTCGATGTCCTTCACGAGCTCGGAAGCCTCGAGCAGGGACATCTCCTTCAGAGCCTCAATGATCTCTTCGCGAGTAACAGCCATGTTAGTTTCCTTTCAAAGCGGCCGAAACTTCTTTTTCGGCCTTCATTTTTCTTTCATGCAACCCGTCTCAGGCTGCGCGAGCTGGTGTTAGGCAGCTTCCTTCTGGTCGGCGACGGCCTTGGTGACCTGAGCCAGACCGCGCGGCACGCCGTTGATGGCGGTCGCAAGACCCTGAGCGACACCGTTGATCGCAGCAGCGATGTGGGCGTAAAGCTCTTCGCGGGAAGGCAGAGAAGCGATGGCTTCCACCTCAGCAGCGGAAACAGCAGCGCCGTCCATGATGCCGCCCTTGATCTCGAGAACGTCGTTGTCCTTCGCGAACTCCTTGACCGCCTTAGCAGCAGCAGCCACGTCGTCGCCGCAGAACACGAACGCGCTCGGACCCTGAAGCATGTCGTCGAGCGTCGGCAGCTCAGCGTCAGCCAGAGCGATGTGCATGAGGGTGTTCTTGTA
>CAKUIV010000064.1 GCA_934661105.1 uncultured Ellagibacter sp.
AGGCCGCCACTTCCTCGGGCGTGCCCGCGATGACGATGCGCCCGCCCGCGGCGCCCCCACCCGGGCCCATATCGATGAGGTAGTCGGCGTTCCTCACGACGTCGAGGTCGTGCTCGATGACGACGACCGTGGCGCCCGCCTCGACGAGCCGGTCGAACACGCCGAGCAGCGTCCTCACATCGAGCGGGTGAAGGCCGATCGTCGGCTCGTCGAACACGAACACGGCGTCGTCCTGCACGCGCCCCATCTCGCTTGCGAGCTTGAGGCGCTGCGCCTCGCCGCCTGAAAGCGCCGGCGTCGGCTCGCCCAAGGTGAGGTACCCCAGTCCCAGGTCGTGCAGCGTTTCCAGCCGTGCCGCCGTCTTCTTCAGCCCGAGTGCGCAATCGAGCGCCTCGTCGATGCTCATCGCCATGACCTGCGGCAGGCTGAGCTCGGCGCCTCCCTTGCACGCGCGGCGCACCTCGCTCGCCCGATCCGCGTAGCGCGTGCCGCGGCAGTCGGGGCATTCCACCTCCACGTCGGGCAAAAACTGCACGTCGAGCGAGATGGTGCCCGTGCCGTCGCAGGTGGGGCAGCGGAGGCTTCCGGTGTTGTAGGAGAAATCGCCCGCTTTGAGGCCTGCGGCTTGCGCGGCTCCGGTGCGGACCCAGGCGCGGCGCAGATCGTCGTGGATCCCCGTGTACGTCGCCACGGTCGAGCGCACGTTCGCGCCGATCGGCGTTGCATCGATGAGGTTTGCGCGCGCGATGCCCGGCGCATCGACCGTGCGCACGCCCGCAGGCGGCGTCGCCCCCGTCGCCTGCGCTGTAAGCGCGGGGACGAGCGCCTCCAGCACGAGCGTCGTCTTCCCCGAGCCCGACACGCCCGTCACGGCCGTCAGGCGCCCGCGCGGGATGTCGACGGCAAGCGGCGACACGGTGTGGATCGCGTTCGTTTCCAGGTGGATCGAGCCATGCGAGAAAAGCTCGCCGTGCTCCATGCGTCCGCGGATTCGGTGCAGGCGGCTCAAGGCGCCTGCGGCGCCGTCGTGCCGTTCTTGCGCCAGAAACGGTGCGATCAGGCTTTCCTTCGCGCGCTCTACCTGGGATACCGTTCCTTGCGCGATGACGTGCCCGCCTTGCGCGCCCGCTTGCGGCCCCATTTCCACGATATGGTCGCAGGCCGCGAGCACGCGCGTGTCGTGGTCGACCACGACGACGGTGTTGCCGTCGTCGGAAAGGTCGCGCATGACGGCGAGCAGCCCGTCGACGTTCGCCGGGTGCAGGCCGATCGACGGCTCGTCGAGCACGTAGAGCACGCCGGTCGACCGGTTGCGCACCACGCGCGCCAGCTGCACGCGCTGCCGCTCGCCGGTCGAGAGCGTGGAACCCGCGCGGTCGAGCGAGAGGTAGCCGAGCCCCAGGTCGACGAGCCGCCGCGCGGTCAGGAGGAACGACTCGCAGATGCTCTGCGCCAGGGGGCGCATCTCGAGCCGGAGGCTGTTCGGAACCTCGCGAACCCAGCGAACCGCGTCGTCGAGCGCGAGCGAGGTGACGCGTGCGAGGCTTATGCCGGCGATGCGCGGGGCCCGCGCGGCGGCCGAAAGGCGCGTGCCTGCGCAGTCGGGGCAGGGGCTTTCGGTCAGGAACTTCGCCACGCGCTTCATGCCCTTCTCGTCCTTCGCCTTCGAAAGCGCGTTTTCCACGGTGCGCACGGCGTTGTAGTAGGTGAAGTCCATCTCGGCGAAGGCGTCGCCTTTCCTGGCTTTGTAGAGGATGTGCCTCTTCTCGGCGGGACCGTTGAAAACGATGTCGCGTTCGTGCTCGCTGAGCTGGGAAAACGGCACGTCGGTGCGTACGCCCATCGCGCCGCACACCTGCTTCATCAAATCCCACATGAGCGAGCCCCACACGACAACGGCTCCCTCGTCGATGGACTTCGACTCGTCGGGGACGAGCGCCGCGCGATTGACCGTGCGAATCGTTCCCGTGCCCGAGCAGGCGGCACACCCGCCGCTGCTGTTGAAGGAGAGCTCCTCGGCGGCGGGGGCGAAGAAGTCGCGTCCGCATGCGGAGCAGGTGATCGGCAGGTCGGCCGCCACGTTGAGCGAAGGCTCGGCGTAGGCGCCGCAATGTGGGCATCGGTGGCTCGCGCAGCGCGAGAACAGAAGGCGCAGGCTGTTCAGAAGCTCGCTCATCGTGCCGAAGGTCGAGCGCACGCCCGGCACGGCGGGTCGCTGATGCAGCGCGAGCGCCGCCGGTGCATGGAGCACTTCATCGACTTGCGCGCGCCCCGCCTGCGTGAGGCGCCGGCGCGTGTAGGTGGAAAGCGCCTCCAGGTAGCGGCGCGAGCCTTCCGCGTAGAGCACGCCGAGGGCGAGCGAGCTTTTCCCCGATCCGGACACGCCCGCGATGCCCGTGATCTTCCCGAGCGGGATGTCGACGTCGATGCCTTTCAGGTTGTGAACGCGCGCGCCGCGCACGTTGATGCTGCTCGGTTCCATGTGCCTGTGTCCTCTTTTGCCTTCCGTGCTTATTCCCCATGGATGATACCCCATGGGAAACGCTCTCCGTCTCAGCGCGCCTGCATCGCCTCGGTGAGCTTGAATATGCCGTCTGGCTTTGCTCTGGGGCGCTTGAGCGGCTTCCTGCGTGCGAATGGTACCCCTGACGTTACAATTCTGAGGATAACCATCAACGAGGAGCACCACGATGAACGGCACGACGGAAAAAACCAAGGTTGCGGAAACCTACCTCGACAATGCGGCGACGACGCGCACGCGCCCCGAGGCCATCGAGCGCATGAACGAGGTCATGCGCGACACATGGGGGAATCCCTCGTCGGTCCATGCAGCGGGCAAACGCGCGAAGGCCGTGCTCGAAGAAGCCCGTGCCGACGTGGCGGATGCACTCGGGGTCGACGCGCACGAAGTGTACTTCACGTCGGGCGCGACCGAGTCGAACAACCTGGCCGTTCGCGGTGTGTGCTCGGCGCGTCGGGAAAACCCGGGACAGATCGTCACCTCCGCGCTCGAGCACGCCTCGGTCACGCGCAGCGTGCGCGGCATGCGCCGAGAAGGCGGGTGGAAGGTTTCCTATATCGACGCCGTGGGCGGCAAGCTCGACCTTGACCAGTTGCGAGAAGCACTCGACGGCACGCCGACCACGCTCATCACCATCATGAACGTGCAGAACGAGGTGGGATATATCTTCCCTTCGGCTAAGGTGGGACGCGTCCGCGACGAGCTCGCCCCGGACGCGGTTTACCACGTCGACGCGACGCAGGCGTTCGGCAAGCTTCCCGTCAACCCGCGCGAATGGGGTGCCGACCTTGCTTCTGTGGCGTCGCACAAGATCGGCGGGCCGCGTGGCATCGGTGCGCTGTACGTGCGCGAGGGGCTTGCAATGCATACGAACGCGTTCGGCGGCGGACAGGAGGGCGGCCTCCGCTCGGGCACCGAGCCGGTGTTCCTTGCGGCGGGTTTCGCCTGCGCGGCGAAGCTTGCGATCCGTGAGCGCGAGCAGGCGTTTTCCCATGCGAAAGCGCTGAACGACCGTGTGCGCGAACGTCTTGCGGCGTCTCTGCCCGACGCGATCGTGAATTCGCCTGTCGACGGCTCGCCTTTCATCTTGAGCGTAAGCGTGCCCGGCGTGCGCAACTCGAGATCGGTCGCATACTTAAGCGACCACGGCGTCTACGTGTCGCGCGCTTCGGCATGCGAATCGAACCACGAGCACATCGCGGCCGGCACCTGGCGAAAGAAGCACCCGCTGTCGCTTCAGGCGGCGGGCATTCCCTTGAAGCAGGGCAATACCACCCTGCGCGCGAGCTTCTGCGCGACGACGACGGAAGCCGACGTCGATCGGTTCGTCGACGTGCTTGCGGCATGCGCGCGCGAAGTGCGCGAGGGGGAGCAGTAGGCGACACGGGGAGTATATCTCCGCCACTTTGCGATGCGCGTTACGCAAATGCCTGCGTTTCTGCCAACAATGTTGAATTTAGGGGAAGCTACGTTCCCTAACTGATGTAAAACCCCAGGTCGTCATCTTTCTTGCCACGCTAAAGCGTGCATTTGGGTCGTAGAATCGCCTCGATCAGGCTTTGGGAGACCCTAAATTCGATATTGTTGGCAGAAAAGGGCCCTTCGCGAAATATCCCGTTCGGAAAACGAGCGCGGTGCTGCTTGGATGCCGTAGATCACAGGTCGAGCTTCTCGACGACCCCCTTAAGCACCGCAGCTGATTCGCGCAGGCGCGTCTGCTCATCGTCGGAAAACGGCGCGGGAACCTTGTACTCGATGCCGCCGGCTCCCACGACCGCCGGCATGGAAAGCGCGATGTCGGAGATGCCGTATTCGCCCTCCATGAGGTTCGATACGGGAAGGATGGGCTTCTCGTCGCGCACGATGGCCTCGCAGATGCGCTTCACCGACATGGCGATGCCGAAGTAGGTGGCGTGCTTCTTCTCGATGATCTCGTACGCCGCGTTCTTCACGTCGCGTTCCAGGCGCTCCATCACTTCAGGGCTGTGCTCGCGCCCGCGCAGCTTGCTGAACACGTCGATGGGAATGCCCGACACGTTCGCCAGGCTCCAGATGGCGATCTCGCTGTCGCCGTGCTCGCCGACGATGCGCGCATGCACGTTGCGCGGGTCGACGCCCAAATGCTCGCCGAGCACGTACTTGAAGCGCGCGGTGTCGAGCACGGTGCCCGAGCCGATCACGCGGTGGGAGGGAAGCCCCGACAGTTTCAGCGCGACATAGGTGAGGATGTCGACGGGGTTCGACACCACGAGCAGGATGCCGTCGAACCCGCCCGCCATGATCCGGGGAACGATCGACTTGAAGATGTCGACGTTCTTGCTGACCAGGTCAAGACGTGTTTCCCCCGGCTTTTGGTTCGCTCCTGCCGTGATGATGACGATTCCCGCATCGGCCAGGTCGGCGTAGTCGCCGGCATAAATGTTCGCGGGGCTTGCGAGCGGCATGCCGTGCGCGATGTCGAGCGCCTCGCCTTCGGCGCGGTTACGGTCGACATCGATCATCACCATCTCCGAGAACAGTCCGCTCTGCATGAGCGCGAAGGCGGAAGCCGACCCTACGAACCCGCACCCGACGATGCCGACCTTGCGGAAATTGGACGGGTTCAGAGGTGCAGAAGGGGTGCGTTCGAGGTTCGCTTCGGGCATGGTGGTCCTTTCGTCGCCGACAGTGCCGATAATGGGACTATTCTGCCATAAAACGGCCCGGAGGGTCGATGGGCGCCGCTAGAGATCGATGGGTGCCCATTCCTCGTGGTTGCAGATCCAAGCTTCGGGCTCTTCGACGCTGAAGAAGGTGAGCGTGGGGTCGTTCGGCCCGTCGTAGGTTTCGCCGAGCCCCGACAGGTGCGCGAAACCCGCATAGCGGATGCCGTCGTTTACCTGGTCGTCAAGACCCGCGCGTCCGCGCAGGATAAGCCACCCGTGTCCCGGCCACCAAGCGGTCGCTTCGAAGCGGGGGTTCTGGCGGAGCTCTTCCCACACGTCTTTCGTGGTCGCGGTGCAAAACCAGATCTTGCCGTCCTGCTCGGCAGCGAAGCTGAACGGGCGCACGTGCGGCTGACCGTCGACGCTCGTGGCGAGATACCACGCGGGAACGGAGGTGAGGTACTGCAGGACTTTCTCGATTCCGGTCATAGGATAGGTTCCTTTCGATTCAGGCTAAACGAACACATCGACGGCGATGACGCAGGCGGCGAGCGCCGCCGTGACCGAAGCCGCGATCGCGTCGCGGCGCGAAAATGCGAGCGGGTGCAGGCGCGTGCGGCCGGCATCTCCGTGGTAACAGCGCGCATCCATCGCCTCCGAAAGCGTTTCCGCATGGCGAAACACGCTGGTGAACAGGGGAATCACGAGGGCCGACAGCGCTTGCGCGCCATGGACGGGGCTTGTGGCGAGCGCCGCCCCGCGGCTTATCTGCGCCTGGCGGATCGTGGAGAGCTCGCTTGCGAACTGGGGCATGAACCGCAGTGCGATTCCCATGATCATGCCGATCTCATGCGCAGGCACGCCGATGCGCGCAAGCGGGGAGAGAAGCCGCTCGAACGCCTCGGTCAAGTCGAGCGTCATGGTGGTAAGCGTGACCAGGCTCATGCCGCACATCATGAGGAGAAGCCGGCTCGCGATGAGAGCGCACGCGAGCACGCCCTGCTCGCTGACCTGCAAAAACCCGACGCTAAGGTACACTGTGCCCCCTTGGACGGTGAACAGGTTCATGATCGACGCGACGACGACGATGAACAGAAGCGGCGCGAGCGAGCGGGCGGCTTTGCGCATGGGGATGCGGGCGAGTACGTAAGCGGCTGCGACGAACAGCGCGACGGGGACGAGCGCTGCGAACGTGCGCGCGTTCAGCGTGATGACGACGAACGCGACGCCGATCAACAGCTTCATGCGCGCGTCGAGCTTGTGGACGGGGCTTTCCGCGGCGACGTAGCTCCCGAACGAGATCTTCGTGCTCATCGGCGGTCCTCTTGCAGGCGCGCTCGCGTCGCTGCGGCCGCGACGACGCTGCTCACGATGTCGTCTTCAGTCGCGAGCCCTCGTGAGCGGATGGGTATCCCGTGTGCACGCAGAAGGCGCGCGACGCGTTCTGCCGACGTGGTGGAAAGCCCGATCGCCTCAAGCTCGTCGGCACGTGAAAACACCTTGTCGGGGGTACCTTCCATGACGAGCGCGCCCTCGTTCAGAATGGCGATCCGGCTGCAGAGCACTGCGAGGTCGTCCATATTATGGGACACCATGACCACAGTGAGCCCCTCATCGTGCAGCCGCGCGACCATGGAAAGGAAGCTTTCGCGTGCCGCTGGGTCGAGTCCGGCCGCCGGCTCGTCGAGCACGAGCACGCGCGGCTTCATGGCGAGCACGCCGGCGAACGCCACGCGGCGCTTCTGCCCGCCCGAAAGGTCGAAGGGGCTTTTCGCCTTGATCGTCGCCGGGTCGAACCCGACGGCGGAAAGCGCCTCGTCGACTCGAGCGCAGGTTTCCTCTTCGGAAAGCCCTAGGTTGCGCGGGCCGAAGGCGACGTCCTCGGCCACGGTTGCGGCGAACAGCTGGTTTTCGGGGTACTGGAACACGACGCCGACGGTCGCGCGCGCGTCGGCAGCCGCACGTTTGTCGGCGATGTCGCGCCCGCGAACGAGCACCCGGCCCGATGTGGGGCGGAGGATGCCGTTCAAATGCTGGATAAGCGTTGATTTTCCCGACCCCGTGTGCCCGGCGATCCCTAAGAACTCGCCTTCGCGCACGGTGAGCGAAACGTTCGCGAGCGCCCAGGCGGCATCGGGGCTGTTTCCCCATTTCGCCTGTTTGGGAGCTTTTTCTGCGTTGCGTTTCCGCTGCTTTTTCGCGAGGGCGGCATCGTAGGTGTAGGAAACGTCTTGAAGCTCGATGAGAGGTGCGCCAGCTTCTCTCGGCGAAGATGAGGCGTGCTTCTCGTTGGCGTTTCCCTGGAGCTCGTCGCCGTTGCTTGCCGGCAGAGGTTGCGGGGCCGCGGTGGCCGCCATGTCGTTTTCGCGCGTGCCCTTCCCGACGAGCTCGCACACATTCCCGACGAGCTCGCGCTCGGTCACGGCGGGTGCGAGCTGTACGCCCGCGCGCGCAAGGGCTCCCGACAGGTGCGCGGCGAAGGGAACCTCCAGGTTCAAGCGCGCGAGCAGCTCCTCGTTCGCGAGCACCGTATCGGGCGTGCCCTCGCAGGCGACGTGCCCCGATTCCATCACGATGACGCGGTCGGCGAGGGCGGCTTCCTCCATGAAGTGGGTGATCATGACGACGGTCATCCCCTCGCGGGCAAGTTTGCGAACCACGCGCATGAGCCCGCGCCGACCGCGCGGGTCGAGCATCGCGGAGGCCTCGTCGAGCACGAGGATCTGCGGGTTCATGGCGAGCGCGCCCGCGATGGCGACGCGCTGCTTCTGCCCGCCCGAAAGCGCGTAGGTCTCGTGCTTCTCGAACCCCGAAAGCCCCACGTCGGCGAGCCTGTCGGTCACGCGCTGACGCAGCTCGAGTGCGGGCACCCCCAGGTTTTCCGGCCCGAAGGCCACGTCGTCTTCCACGAGCGACGCCACGAGTTGGTCGTCGGGGTTCTGGAACACCATGCCGGCCGATTGGCGGACGTCGTAGGTGAGCTTTGCGTCCGAGGTGTCCATGCCGTTCACGAAAACGCGGCCCTCGTCGGGTGTGAGCAGGGCGTTCACGTGCTTGGCGAGCGTTGATTTCCCCGATCCGTTCCCGCCGAGGATGCACGTGAACTCGCCGCGATGGATATGCACGTCAAGGTCGTCGAGGGCGAACGCATCGCCATCGTAGGTGAACCTCACTCCTTGCGCGTCGACGGCGCACGGCGTGTCTTCCACGGGGTTGTCGGCATGGTTGGTCATGGTAAGCTAGCGGCCTTTCACCTGGTTTTTCTTCGGCGTGATGAGGTTCGAGATCGCCTTGTACACGATCAGGGTCAGAAGCGAGTTCAGCACCGTTTTCACGAGGTTGAACGGCACGACGGCGGGAAGGATGAGCGGCATGATCGCCTCGGGCGTGCCGTACCAGAAGGCCACGCCGATGGTAAGGTTGGTCGCGACACTGCCGAGGGTCGCGACGACGACGCCGACGATAAGACCCGCGATCGCGCCGGCGAGCGTGTGCTTCTTGAGGTAGATGAGTGCGGCGGGCACCACGAAGAACAGCGTGGCGCAGATGTTCATGAGCGACCCGACCCATTCTCCCAGGATAAGGCCGTGGATGACGGCGGCGATCGCTCCGACGACGAAGCCCGCGCCCGGACCGTATGCGAAACCGCACACCATGGCGGGCACGAGCGAGGGGTCGTAGGTTAGAAAAGGAGCTGCGGGCAGAAGCGGGATCTGCACGAACGAGAAGAGCGATGACAAGGCGCACATGAGCGCCATCGTGACGAGTTGCCGCGTGCTCCAGCGATTCGTGTTCTCAAGCGGTGCGGCGGGTTTCTTCGCGGCTTGGTTTGCGGGCATGGAAGCCTCCTTTTCGCGCAAGGTGGTGCGGTTCGGGTTCGTCTTCCCCTTGCACAAAAAGACGAGCCCGCATGAATTCGTCAGTCATACGGGCTCGTAAATTCGCAGATAACGTGCACGCAAACGCGTGCCCGCGCGAACTTCTGCCTCTTCCATCCGGACTGTGACCGTTGGTCCCGGATTCTCACCGGATCAGCCAAACGCGAGAAGCGTGGGCGCCGCGCCTTGCGACGTGCGTTGCGCGCTCCTGCGTTCGGGTCGCGGACTTCCGGGTTCGTTGCGCTCAAGGCGCGCTGCCCGGTTACCGCCAGTGGGGAATCTCACCCCGCCCTGAAACAGAATTCATCTAGCGCGCATTGTAGGGCTGACGCCTCGTTACGGCAACCCCCTTTCTCCGGCTGTGCGGCGGATTCGCCGGGCGGTTCGGCGTTTTTCGCGGGTTGCCTTCGACTTCGCTTCCCGCGACGCACGCGTCATTCTCCGCTCTCCGCGCGCAACGAGCCGCTCGCCTGCGCCCTCGAACGCGAAACATGCGCGTAACAGCCCGCTCTTATCGTAGGAAACGTCGAATTGCTTTACTGCAGTAAAGCAACGTATCGGCGCGAATACCCCAAGGCGGCTCTGCGGCGTGGCCCCCAACCCTAAACGCGTCGCATCCGCCGATTCCGCCCGAGCAGAAGGGAAGGGATGCACCCATGGACCTTGTCGGTATCATCAACAGCATCGACGCCGCCGTTTGGGGGCCGCCGATGATCATCCTGCTTTTGGGATCTCATATTTTTCTGACGGTACGCACGGGCTTCATCCAGCGCAAGCTGCCGCGCGCCATCAAGCTTTCCGTCACGAAGGATCCCGACGCGGAAGGCGATATTTCCCAGTTCGGAGCTTTGTGCACGGCGCTTTCGGCAACGATCGGCACCGGTAATATCGTCGGTGTGGCAACGGCGATCATGTCGGGCGGGCCGGGCGCGGTTCTGTGGATGTGGCTCACTGGCGTGTTCGGCATCGCGACCAAATATTCCGAAACCTACGCCGCCGTGAAATACCGCGTGAAGGACCACGAGGGCAAGATGCTCGGCGGCGCGATGTACGCATGGAAACGCGCCTTCAAGAAGGATGGGAAGACGCCCTGGTGGGCGGCGCTCGGGGCGGGCGCGTTCGCCCTGTTCGCGGCCGTGGCGTCGTTCGGTATCGGTTCGGCGGTGCAGTCGAGCTCGATGACGGGAATCATCACGTCGAACTTCCCGGGCATTCCCACCTGGGGCATCGGGCTCGCGATCGTGATCATGGTGTCGATCGTCATCTTCGGCGGCGTGAAGGTGATTTCGCGGGTGTGCGAGAAGCTCGTGCCGTTCATGGCCATCGCCTACGCCTGGGGGTGCATCGTCATCCTCGGCATGAACATCGACTACGTCGTCCCGGCGATCCAGCTCATCGTGGAAAGCGCGTTCAACCCGCAAGCGGCGTTCGGCGGGCTTTTGGGAAGCGGCGTCATGGCCGCAATCCAGTTCGGGTGCGCGCGCGGGCTGTTCTCGAACGAGTCGGGCTTGGGCTCGGCGCCGATCGTGGCATCGGCCGCGACGACGCGCAACCCTGCACGTCAGGCGCTCGTTTCCATGACGGGAACGTTTTGGGACACGGTCATCATCTGCGCACTCACGGGAATCGTGCTCGTGTCGACCATGCTCGCGAACCCCGACGTGGTATCGAGCATCGCTGCGGGGAAGATCACCGCGGGCGCCGAGCTCACGAGCGCGGCGTTCGCGAGCATCCCGTACGTGGGCACGCCGGTGCTCGTGCTGGGGATGATCCTGTTCTCGTACTCGACGATCCTCGGCTGGTCCTACTACGGCAACCGGTGCGTCACGTACCTGTTCGGCAAACATGCGATCCGCCCTTACCAGGTGCTTTACGTGATCGCGGCGTTCTTGGGCGCGGTCGGCGTGGCGGATGTGGTGTGGACGGTGTCCGACATCACGAACGCGCTCATGGCGATCCCGAACATCATCGTCGTGCTCGCGCTGTCGGGCATGATCGCGAAGGAAACGAAGCACTATGTGTACGACGACAACCTCGACGTGCACGACGACGTGGAGATTCCCGTGCTGGAGGGGAAGTAAAGGATAAAGCTAGGAACCTAATTGATATCGATGCTCAATCGAGTCAACTTTTCATCGAAAAAACGCGAAAATAGCCTCTTTTACCCCCGTTTTGTGTGCAACGACTGCACACAAAACGGGGGTTTCCTGCATC
>CAKUIV010000065.1 GCA_934661105.1 uncultured Ellagibacter sp.
CGATGACTCCAAGACGCTTCACGAAACGCGCTCAACGGCGACGATTCCGCGCATTCTGGGATTTGTGAAAGCCGCCAAACGGCTTAAAGGAAAACTGCCCGCATCCACGACCAGCAGTTCTCCTTCAAACCTTTTGGCGCCTGCGGCCGCTCGCGCGACCTGCGGCGATTCCGCGCCCTACACTTTCGCGTGGCGCCCCCTCGTTTTGTACTTCGCGCGTGCAGACGCCAGGTACGCGTAGTGCTCGACCTTGTGCGCGTCGCTCGCGATGTAGGTGTAGAGGTTCTCCTCGAAGAGCCTCTTCGCCGGCTTCTTCTCCGCGCCCAGGCGCCCGCCCGCCACGAAGTCGGCCGACGCCTGCAGCTTGCAGCCCATGCGCACCAGGTTGCGCGCCACCTCCACATCGCGCTGCACGGCCTCGTAGCGCTCGGGGTGCGCGATGACCACCTCGTACCCCATGGCCTGCAGCTGGTAGATGGTGCCCTCGTACTCGCGGAAGTGGTGCTCCTTCGCGTGCGTGGAGAGTTCGAGCAGAAACTCGTTCGTGCCGTCGAACGCGAGCCGCGGCGCCCAGTCCAGCCCGAGTTCCATGAGCTTGGCGTGGTTCACCTCGAACCCCATACGCATCGGGAACCCATCCGCATGCGCTTTCAGCAGGCGGAACGCCTCCCACATGGCGTCGAAGTCGAAGTACGGGTCGCGGCAGTGCGGCGTGCACACGATCGACGTGACGCCCGCGGCCTTCGCGGCCTCGAGCATCGCGAGCGACTCCCGCAGATCGTGCGCGCCGTCGTCCACGCCGGGAAGTATGTGGCAATGCATATCGCGCACTACCGCGCACCTCCCCTACGGCCAGCAGCGGATGCGCCGCCGGCACGGTTCACGTGCGGCGTGTTCGAGTGCGCGGTCCCCGGCGCAGCCTGCCCCGCCGGGCGCACAGGGGCAAACTGCGGCTGCGCCGGGGGCATGGGTGACATCTCCGCATGCTTGTCGGCTTTCACCCGCTTGCCCGACTGGGTGTAGTAGGCGTAGTAGTACTCGCTGCCCGTGCCCTCGCAGAACGTCGCGCATGTGCCGATCACGTTGGCATCGGCTTTCTTAAGCTGCTCGAACGCGCCCAAAAGCTCATCGCGCCTGGTCGACCCTGGCTTCACCACCATCACCACGCCGTCCACGAGCGTGGAGAGGATCGCCGCGTCGACGAACGTGCCCACCGGCGGCGTGTCGAACACGACGTAGTCGAACTTGTCCTCGAGCGCGGCGACGAGGCGCGCGTACCCCTTCGACGATAGGATGTCGGCGGGGTTGGGGATGTTCGGCTCCGAATCGAGCAGGTACAGGTCGCGCACCTTCGTCGGCGCGATGGCCTGGTCGATCGTCGCGGCCTTGGTGATGACCGCGTACACGCCCGCCTGCCCGCGCACGCCGAGCATGTTCGCGAGCGAGCGGCGACGCATGTCGGCCTCGACAAGCAGCGTGCGCTTGCCGGAGGTGGCAATCGCCTTCGCAAGCTCCACGGCCGTCGTCGACTTGCCTTCGTTCGGCACCGAGCTCGTGATCGCGATGGATTGAAGCGGCGAGTCGGGCGACATGAAGCGGATGTTCGCGAAGAGCGTCTTCGCGGCGTTCTGCACCTCAAGCGAGTTGGAGGACGCCTTCTTTTTCTTTCCCACGGGTATCCTCCTTCTCTACTTGATGGTCGGGATGCGGCCGATGACGGGCACGCCGAGCAGCTCTTCGAGCTCGTCGGCCGAGCGCACACGCGTGTTCAGCATGTCCATGACGACCACGATCGCGATGGCGAGGAAGATGCCGGCGAGAAATGCGACCGCCGTGTACATCGCGCGCGGCGGGCCCGAAGGCGTCGACGCCTCGACCGCCTTGTCGATCACGTTGATGCTCTTGATGTCCATGACCTCGCGCGCCACGGAATCGGTCGTTTCTGCAAGCCCGTTCGCCACGATGGCCGCCGTCTGCGCCGACTTCCCCGTGACCGACACGGTGATCACGCGCGTGGTGGTCTCGCTCGACACCGCGATCTTGTAGCCGTCGAGGTTCTTCATCTGCAGCTTGTCGGCCGTGTCGCTCTCGATGCGGTCGCTCTTGATGAGCTTGGCCACGTCGTTGGTGAGCATCTGGCTAGCCGACAGGTCGCTGTTGGTGAGCGCGGAGTTGCCCTCGTTCGCGCGCGTGAGCACGTACATCGAGGTGCTCGACGTGTAGGAGTTGGGCAGCACGAGCCACGCCACCGCCGCCGTCGCCGCGGCGCAGAGGACGGGAAGCACGATGACGAGCTTCAGGTGTTTGCGAAGCAGTTTTAGAAGTTCAAGGAGCGTCATAAGGTCACTTGGCCTCTCCTTCGGAGGTGTTCGGGGTGTTGGCGGCGGCTTGCTCGGCCTGCGAGGGGACTTCGCCCGTGCCGTTGGGATTGCCGCCGATGTCGACGCGGGCCATCATTGCCTTCCATTCATCTTCGAGCGTGATGGTATACGACACGCCGTTCTCGGTTGCGGTGGTCGAGGGCACCGTGGCCGAGTAGAAGGTCGTCTGCCCCGCGGACTGCATGGTCAGCGCGAGCGACACCACATCGGCAACCGAAAGATCGGTCGTCACGCATTGCGCGAGCTTGCTCACCGTGCCCGGAAGCTGCGTGGGTTGCTGGTCGAGCACCTGCTTCATGATGGCCTGCGCGACGAGCTTCTGGTTGTCCGCGCGCTGGAAGTCGCCGCGCTCGTAGCCGTAGCGCTCGCGGGCGAAGGCAAGCGCCTGCTCGCCGGAGAGCAGCTGGTAGCCCGCATCGATGCGCTCGCCGGTGTTGGAAGCACCGGTCTGGTTGTTGGAAACGGGCACGTCGACCCAGACGCCGCCCAGGTCATCGACGAGTTCCTGCAGCTCGTCGAAGTGGATTTCGGCATAGTGGGAAATAGGGACGCCGGCAATCTCGGACACGGCTTTGACCGCGCCCGCCGCACCTCCAAAGGCGTAGGCGGCGTTGATTTTCTGGGTGCCCTGCCCCTCGATTTCAACCTTCGTGTCGCGAGGGATAGACACCATGGTGACCTTGCCGTTCGCCGCGTCGACGCGCAAAAGGATCATCACGTCGGAACGCGAAACGGTGTCTCCTTCGCGCGCGTCCGAACCGAGCACGAGCATATAGAAAGGCTGGGATCTGTCCTGCGACTGGGCATCGCCCACGAGCGCGGACTTCAGCTGCCAGGCATCGTCGCCCTTGGGGGCCATGGACTGGTTGAGCGAATTAAGATAGAGCCCGAACGCCGCGCCCGCAGCCGCGAGCACTAGCACGATCGCGACGATGACCGCGATAACGCGGTTGCGGACTTTATGGGACTTCCGCCTCTTGCGGACTCGGGTTAGGCTTTCCGGAGCGCCGTAGTACGCCGCCGAAGAACGACTTTCACTGAGAGACCCCCCCCCGCAAAGTTTTCGACAGGAGAATCGCCGTGCTTGGCATGATTCATTTGCGCGAAAACCTCCTTCACAGGGTAACGACAGGGGCGAGCATCGTTGGATGCGAGGTAATCTGACCCAGAAACGTCATCAAACTCTTTATTTCTTGACCATGTTAGCATGTTCAGCTTTATTTGCTGGAAGAATATCGTAAAAGGACGCTAAGCATTTCGCATTCAAGCGCCCCCCCGACAGCCCATTCGGGGTCGATGCGCCCACTCTCAGAATGGCCGGAGCGGCACCTTCAAAAAATCGTGCGATTTGCGCAGGTTTAGCCGAGGCTGGTCTGCAGACGGCCTTATCAGGGCTGCAAAAGCCCAGGTCGCGACGTGGCAAGCGGGCCTTTACCCCAAGTCAGCCGCAAAACCTGCGCAGATCGCGGCTTTTCTCAACAAGCGACGCACTGCGCGCGCCGTGCGTCGCTGCGCTGCGTGCTCCCGTCGCAGCTAGCCCCGCCCTTTTGCAGCGCGCTTCCCGAGCGTCAGGTTCAAAACCGACCCGGCTACCACGAACGCGACACCCGTCCAGAAGAGCGCCGGCAGCGATAACCCCAAGATGATGGAACTCGCCACCGCCGACAAAAACGGCGCCGCGTACGACGCCACAGCCATGCGCGCCACGTTGCCGAACAGAAGCCCATGGTTCCAGCACGCATACCCCGCCGCGATCGATCCCGTCGCGCACAAAAGGAAGAGAATGGACGCAACCGAAAAGCCGCCCACCGGAGCAGGGGCTCCCTGCAAGGCGAATGCGATCCAGAACACCACCGCGACACCGACCATGAAATACGCCGTCGCGTCCTTGCCGTTCGTGATGCGTGGCGTGACGACGGAATACGTCGCCCAGGCGATCGCCGCTGCAAGCGTAAGCGCGAACGGCAGCGGGTTCGATGCGACATCGGCTGCGACCACAGCAGCGTCGAGCCCTGCATCACCCCCGACCGCGAGCATCACGCCGATACCCGCGACGACCGCGCCCGGGATCGCGCGCACGAACCCGCGACCGCCGCCCGAGGCCGTGGAGTTCAGAAGCACGGTGAGCGAAGGCCACAGGTAGTTCACCATGCTGAGCTCGACGGTTTGCGTGGAAGAGGCGGCAAGGCCGATGGAAAGGCTGATCGCAGCCTCGTAGAAGACGAACATCGCGCCGCTGATCAGGAGATATTTCTTAGGGTAGGAACTCAGCTTGGCGGGCTTGAGCACGACGAACAGCGACACCGCGCCAAGCGTGTAGATGAGCGCCGCGCCGAGCACCGGGCCGAACCCCTGGGACGTGAGGCGCACGAACCCGAACATCATGCTCCAGAACACGAGCGCCAAAAACCCGATCGCCGTCGCCTTACCGCTATCCGATGTGCCGCTCACGCGCTTCCTTCCCGTAAAATCGCCAACCCTTTTATTGTAGGGATATCGGGAGAGGTTGCGTTGCGAATCTTGGCGCGCAAGCTCGTTTCATCGACGAAAGCTGCTCGTGCACTGCGCTCTCGCGATAGAATGAAACCGTCCAAGACGAGAGAGGAAACATCATGAAGGTTCTTATGGTGAACGGAAGTCCCAAGGCGAAGGGAAACACCGCCCGTGCGCTCGACGAGATCGCGCGCACGCTCGAGGCGGAAGGCGTCGAATCGGAGGTCTTCCGACTCGGCGGCGCGGCAATTCGCGACTGCATCGGCTGCGGCAAGTGCGGCGAGCTCGACTGCGCGTGCGTGTTCGACGACGACGTCGTGAACGAGCTCATCGCGAAGGCGAAAGAGGCCGACGGCTTCATCTTCGGCACGCCCGTCTACTACGCGCACCCCACGGGCCGCATCCTCTCGGCGCTCGACCGCGCGTTCTACGCCGGCAGCAAGGTTTTCGCCCATAAACCGGGTGCGGCGGTGGCCGTGGCACGTCGCGGCGGCATCACCGCGTCGTTCGACGTGCTGAACAAGTACTTCACCATCAATCAGATGCCGATCGTGTCCTCGACGTACTGGAACGGCGTGGGCGGGCGCGTCCCGGGCGACGCCGAGCGCGACACCGAGGGCCTGCAGACCATGCGCAACATCGGCCATAACATGGCGTGGCTGCTGAAGTGCATCGATGCGGGCCGCGCCGCCGGCATCGAAGCGCCCACAGCCGAGCGCGGCGCAATGAAGAACCTGGGCGAATAGCGCCCGACAGGCGGCTTGAGAACGAAGGGCCTCACCCCGAACGCGCGAACGACGCGGCTTCGAGTCAGGGCCCTTCGCGCATATGCGCAGGCGTAGGCGGCGAGCGCAGCTGCGCTCGGCAGTCGCGCTCGCAAAACGCGCCGTGCGCAAGCGATGCCCTAAGCGCTTCCGCGCGATCAAGCGAAGCCATGAGCATGCGCGGCGCCTCGGAAGCATGTGACCTCATGAGAAGAGCATCCGCGACGTATGCGCGATGCGTTCGGCGAGGGCGCTAGGGTCGGCGCTGCGCGCTTCTGCGAGCAGGCGCAACGTCCGATCGAGCTGCGCCACGTGCGTCGCGGGCGAGAAACGCGCCACCGGCTTCGGCGGCGCATCGGTCTCGAGCAAAAGCCGATCTTCGGGAATCGCGCGCGCATAGGCGCGACCGCGCTTCGTCTTGAGCATGCGCTCATTCACCGAGAAGAGACAGCCGGCATCGATCGCGCGCGAAAGCTCGTCTTGCGAGCCCGAGAACCAGTGGAAGACGCACGTGCACGCATCCAAGCAGCCGGTGCGCCCAAGGATGTCGAGCGTTTCGCTTGCCGCCTTCGACGAATGGATCGACATGACGCGTTTGAAAGAGGGAGGCTTGTCAGCGATTTCAAGCGCATGACCTGCGATTTCTTCGATACGCTCAGAGGCCATGGACCCGCCTGCGGCAACAACGTCGCCCTCAGCCGCACGGGTTTCCCCGCCTGCGGCGGCAACGTCGCCCGCGCAAGGGTCGCCCGCGTGCGGCCCTTCGAGCGGCTTCGCCGCGGCCTGGCACACGCGGGCGAACGCCTCCATCTGCGCGTCGCGCGTCGCCTCGCGGCGCGGCTGGAAGTCGAGCCCCACCTCGGATATGAGCGGAACGCGCGCGGCCAGACGCTCGAAGAGCGCAACCTCGTCAGGCCCGCAGGCGCCGTCGGCCACCCACCACGGGTGCAGCCCGAGCCCCACGCGAACCTGCGACGCGAACGGGGCGAGCCCATGCTGCGCTCGATCGAAATCACGCGGGTCGCACGTCCCCGAAAGCGCCCCGCCGCAGACCGCGAGCGCCGCGGCAAGCTCTTGCGCATTGCCCGCGAAATCGAGATGGCAGTGAGCATCTATCAGCGGAAACGCGTCGGCTGCGGCACCCTCGGGAGCCGCCGACAGGGCATCGTCGGCCGAGCACGCCGCGCGCACTGCCCCGTCGCGCACGCGCGCCGCGCCCTCTTCGCACGCGCGAACGCCTTCGCCATCTTCGCCATCGACGGAACGACGATCCGAGCTGCTCGCGCCGTCCTCCCCGGCAAGCGCACTCACAGCTCGCGCCCGCCGTTCTCAAGCCCCAAAAGCGCGCTTATCACGTAGCCGGCGATCATCTGCCCCATGATGGGCGGCATCCACGAGGTCGTGCCGAGCGGCGCTTTCTTGCGGCGTTCGCCCGGCACCTGCTCGGGCTCGGGCGCGCGCGGCACGCCGAGAAGCTCGCGCGCCGAGGGCTCGTCGGAGTAGAGGATAGCCCAACGTTTAATCCCTCTCTTGCGCGCCTCCTTGCGCAGGATGCGGCACAGTCCGCAGTCGTGCGTGTCGTACACGTTGGCGAACTGAAGGCGTTCGGGGAAGATGCGGTCGGCGGCGCCCGCGCTGCATACGAGGGGAAGCCCCGCATCCTCGCAGATTTTCGCGAGGGAGAGCTTCGCCGACACCGTATCGATCGCATCGATCACGTAATCGACGTCCGCATGCGCGCGGATGAACGCCTCGAGATTCTCGGGCAGCACGAACTCGTCGACGACCTCGACCAACGCATCGGGATTGATGGCATGCACCATATTGCGCGCAACCTCGGTCTTGCGACGCCCGACGGTGCCTTGCCATGCGACGGCCTGGCGGTTCACGTTCGACGGTTGCACCACATCGCAGTCGACGAGCACGAAGCTTCCCACGCCGCCGCGCGCAAGCGCCTCCAAGCAGTTCGAGCCCACGCCGCCGAGCCCGAACAGCAGCACCTTCGACGCATGGAGTTTTTCCACCCCGCCGCGCCCGAACACGATTTCCAGCCGGTTCCACGGCGATTCCTCGGGCGACGTGCGCGCGACGAGCGGCAAGCCGTCGGCTCCGATGTTTGCAACAGGTTCGTTATGTTCAGGCATAACGCGCTCCTTTCGACGATTATGCAGCGCAAAAAACGCACGCGAGAAAACGGCGGAGCCGCCAAAAACAGATCGGGCCAAAGAGCAGCTCGAAAAAGGGCGCAAAACGAAAAAAGTGGTCACAAATCGTCGAAATGTGTTTTCGAGAGCCCTCTTCCGCCCAATACAACCGATCTTGATGTGGATTATTCCACATTTTCATCAGATATGACGAATAACAGCACGAGCGATACCGTATCCGCGACACTCCCAGCGAGCATTCTGACGCATATCGGCGATTTGTGACCACAAAAAAGCAAAACGCCCCTCGAAACGCCGCCGTGCCCCGGTCAAGGCATCGTCGTTTAGGGCACAGCGGCATAATCGTCGGCTATGCGATGATCTTCGCCTCGTAACCCGCATCGACCACGGCAGCCACGAGCGCCTCGTCGGCGACGTCGGCGGAAAGCTTGGCGACAGCCGAATTCGTATCGAGGTCGACGACGGCCTCCTCCACGCCCGCAACGCCCTCAAGCGCCTTCTTCACATGGGCGACACAGTGCTGGCACATCATTCCCTCGACGGAAAGCTTCTTCTCCATGACGATCTCCTTTTGTTCGATATCCTTCGATTCATTGGTATGACCAGCGGAAACGGAAGTTTCCGAATCCGCGATGGACCCGTTTTGCGCACCGGCGCACCCGTCCGTATCGACGGATACGGAGGCAGCCTGCTCGGCAGCGCCCGACTGGGAAGCGAGCGTTGCCGGCTTCCAACCGCGCAGGCGCAGCGCATTCGAGACCACGCACACCGAGCTGCACGACATGGCCGCCGCCGCGATCATGGGATTCAGCACCACACCCGCGAAGGCGAGCACGCCCGCCGCCACCGGGATGCAGATGACGTTGTAGATAAGCGCCCAGAACAGGTTCTGCTTGATGTTGCGCAGCGTCGCCCGCGAAAGCGAGATGGCCGCCGGCACGTCGGCAAGGTCGCTTTTCATGAGTACGATGTCGGCCGATTCGATGGCGATGTCGGTACCGGCGCCGATAGCGATGCCCACATCCGCGCGTGCGAGCGCGGGCGCATCGTTCACGCCGTCGCCGACCATGGCAACCGTTCCCTGTTTCTGCAGGTCGCGGATGACTTCTTCTTTTCCTTGAGGCAACACGCCTGCGATTACCTCGTCGGCGCCGACGCGCTTCTGAATGGCCCGTGCCGTGCGGTCGTTGTCGCCCGTGAGCATGACCGTGCGAATCCCCATGCGGGAAAGCTCGGCGAGAGCAGCGGCGCTTCGCGGCTTCGGTTCGTCGGCCAAGGCGATCATTCCGGCAAGGGTTCCGTCAACGGCGAAGTAGAGCACGGTTTTACCCTCGTCGGCAAGACGTTTCGCCTCGTCTTCCGCCGACGCGACGTCGATTCGGCCCTCCTTCATGAGCCGGGCGTTGCCTGCAAGGCACTCACGCCCTGCGACCCGCCCGCGGATGCCGCCGCCGGGAATCTGCTCGAAACGCTCGACTTCCTGCACTTGGACCCCGCGCGTCTCGGCATACGCCACGATCGCCTGCGCGAGCGGATGCTCCGAACGCTTCTCGAGGGAATACGCGAAGGAGAGGAAGGCGGATGCGGCGTCGTCGAGGTGCGAGGCCGAGACGGTTTCGGCGGTGCCCAGCCGCTCGGCAGTCCCGGATCGCGTGGCACTTGCTTTACGAGTACCGCCGAAGCCGCCTTCGACAACCCGTACGTCGCACACCTCGGGCGCGCCCTTCGTGATGGTGCCCGTCTTGTCGAGCACGACCGTCTTCACGCCATGGGCAGTCTGGAGCGCCTCGGCGGACTTCACGAGAATGCCGTTTGTGGCGCCGCGTCCCGTTCCCACCATGATGGCGGTCGGCGTGGCAAGACCGAGCGCGCAGGGGCATGAGATGACGAGCACGCTGATGGCATGCGAAAGCGCCGTGGTCGCGTCACCTCCCACGACCATCCAGATGACGAAGGTGACGACGGCGATGACGATGACGACCGGCACGAACACGCCCGAGATCTTGTCGGCGAGCTTCTCGATAGGAGCCTTGGAACTTGTCGCCTCGTCGACCATGCGGACGATCCCCGCGAGCACGGTGTCTGCGCCCACATGCTCGGCACGCATGGCGAACCAGCCGGTGCGGTTCACCGTCGCGCCCGTAACCTGCGAGCCCGGCGCCTTCTCGACCGGCACGCTCTCGCCCGTGATGACCGACTCGTCCACCGTGCCGGCACCTTCCACGACCACGCCGTCAACCGGCACGCTTGCTCCCGCGCGCACGATGAGGATGTCGCCCGGACGCACCTGGTCGGCGGGGACTTCCTCTTCTGCGCCCGCCGCGTTTCTCCTGATAGCGGTCTTCGGCGAGAGGTCCATGAGCTTGGAGATGGCGTCGGTCGTCTTGCCCTTCGCGCGCGCCTCGAAGTACTTCCCCAGCGTGATGAGGGTGAGAATCATCGCCGCCGACTCGAAGTACAGATCCATCGCGGCCGCGTGGGCGAAGGAAACATCGCCGTGCCCCATGCCCCACCCGATGCGGTAGATGGCCACGATGCCGTAGACCGTCGATGCGGTCGAGCCGAGCGCGATGAGCGAGTCCATATTCGGCGCGCCGTGGAAGAGCGTCTTGAAGCCGACGCGGAAGAACTTGAAGTTGACGAAGATGACGGGCAGAAGCAGCAGGAACTGCGTGAACGCGAACGTCATCATGTTCTCGTGGCCAAGGAAAATACTCGGCAGGGGCCAGCCGAACATATGCCCCATCGACAGGTAGAACAGAGGGATCGTGAAAACGAACGACACGATGAGGCGCATGCGCACGTGCGCGGCCTCCTTGGCGGCAGCGTTCTCGCGCGGTGCCGGTGCGCTGCCGGGTGCCCCAGCCGCTTGCGCGACGCGCGGAGTGGCGCCGTAGCCCGCCTTCTCCACCGCGGCCACGATGCGCGCGATGGTGGCGGAATCGCCGTCGTATTCCACTTCCATCGAGTTCTTGAGCAGGTTCACCGCGGCGCGATCGACGCCCGCCACGCCCCCTGCCGCTTTTTCAACACGCGCCGAGCATGCCGCGCAAGTCATGCCGGTCACGTCGAAGGTTTGCTTTTCAGCCATGGTTTACCTCGCGAACTTCTTGATGAGCTGCATCGCCTCGTCGATGATGGCGGTGTTTCCCGCCTCGATCTGCTCGACGACGCAGGTCTCCAGGTGGTTCTGCAAGAGCATGGCGGACACGCGATGGACCGCGCTTTCCGCGGCGGCGAGCTGGGTGAGCACGTCTCCGCAGTAGCG
>CAKUIV010000066.1 GCA_934661105.1 uncultured Ellagibacter sp.
TTCTTCAGGTAGTTCGTCGTAGCGAAAAACGTGTTGCGCACGCCGGTGTTCTTCAGGTTGTAGACGCCTTGCCCCACAAGCCCGCGCACGTAGGCCGCGCGGTCGATCTTGGGGCACTCGATACCGAGCACATCGGCGAACAGCCGCTTGCAGCCCGGCGAGATCTCGGGGTCAGAGAACACGAGGCTTGCGTCCATGCGCTCGAACATGTGCTTCGCGGCTTCGCGCACCTCGGGATGGGTCATGTCCACGACCTCGATGATCCCCGACAAGTACGTGAACCCGCGGCTGTTGTGCGCGCGCAGCACGCTTTCATCTTCCACCCCGAGCTTCTCCAGGATGTCCATCATGTCGTTCCAGCGCTCAAGCGGCAGAAGCGTGTTGCGCTTCGCGAACGCCTCCGATTTCTCGGGCGTCTCCTCGCGGTAGCAGTAGTACTCCTTGTCGGTGTAGAGGATGCGATCGGTCTGACAGAGCGTCTCGATGAGGAACGGGTTGTCCGCCCAGCCCGCGCCGGGAATCTCGTGGAAGCGGATGCCCTTGTCGACGAGGAACTGCTTGCGGTAGATCGCCGACCAGATGGACGGATGGTGGCACAGAAGGTGCGCCGCGTCCTTGATGGCGAACGGCTGCTTGGGCGGATGGATGCGCCCGTGGTAGCTGCAGTTCAGCTTGCGCTGCTTCGGCGTGTCGGGCAGCCAGATGCGCCAATACCCCGACTTCACGATGTCGATCGGCTTGGGGTACATGCTCGCGAGCGCCAGCAGGTCCGAATACATGCCCTCTTCGATCCAGTCGTCGGGCTCCACGATGGAAACCCATTCGCCGTGCGACTCGTCGATGCCGCGGTTGCACGTGGCGCCGTAACCCTGGTTCTGCTTGTCGATGACGACGATGCGCGCATCGCGCGCCGCATGCGCGCGCATGATGGAAAGCGAGTCGTCGGTCGACCCGTCGTTCAGGCAGATGATCTCCAGGTTCTTGTACGTTTGCCGCTCGACGCTGTTAAGCGCCTGGTCAAGGTAGGGTTCCGCGTTGTAGATGGGAAGGATGACGGAAACCAAGGGTAAAGCGGGGGATGTGGTCATGTTCGCTCGATGCTCCTACTCTTGCGTCTTCTCTGCGGTGTCGGTGGCGGTCTCGTCGTCGTCGCCTTCGGTGCCGGTTTTCCCGGCAAGCCCCGCCTCTTCAAGTGCCTGCTCGACCGCTTTCCCCAAAAGCTCCTTGTCGAGGCGGCCGAACTGGGTCGAGTCTCCCAAGAAGGTGAGGTGCTTCACGCTGCCCGCCTTCTTCTTGATGTAGGCGATGGCATGTGCGACGCTGTCGAGATTCTGAGGGTCCTCCAGAAGGAAGGCCGACTTCGTCTTCTTCGCGTAGGCGCCGGCGGAAAACGAGTCCGCGGGGTTCCACACCGACGTGACGATGAGGTTGTCGATGGAAAGCGCGTCTCCGGCGATGTCGTTCGAGGTCAGAAGGTCGTTGATCTTCTCGTTCGCGTCGTAGGGGTTGCGCCCGATAAGCCGCTCGGAGGTGACGCCGTGCTCGGCGCACGCCTCCAGGAACGTGTCGGGCACATGCTGGTCGACGCCGAGCACGAGCAGGTGGTCGAACGCGCCCGACTGGATGGCGGCCGCTACCGCGTCGTCGATCACGCCGAGCGTGCGGATGAAGAAAACCGGCACGCGGTTCGCGATGAGCAGGGGCGACAGCGTGATGAGGTCGCCGATGCAGTCGTGGTGCGCGATGATGGCGAGCCTGTCCCAGCCGGGGGTTCCCGCCGCTGCCGCCGCGCGCTTGCCGTATTCGTAGATGCGCCGCGAGAGCTCGACCGACTCGTTGCAGTCGATGCGCTCGATCGCGGCGGCGTTTCCGGCCGCGTCGCGCGCCGCTTGTTCCACCTCGGCGGAAAGCACTTCCTCGCCGCCTAAGATCACCACGCGCGAGGGTGCGAGCCGCGCGATTTCCTGCGCGACGACGTCGGGAAGCGACTCGTGCTTCGACAGGAGCACCGGCGCGTCGAGCACGCCCGAAAGCCCCTGCGCCGACATGCACGGCAGCGCGTAGTCCCCCGAGGCGAGGATCACCGTGCCGCCGGGCGCGAACTCGCATTTCTCGACGAGCTTCACCGCGGTGCCGTAGCGGTTCTCGCCGCTCACGGAGTCGATGAGCCCCTGCGGCACGGCGACGTTGGCGTTCAGCAGGTCGAACACGCACGCCTCGGATTCGGCCGAGCCCACGTGCCCGCCGAGCACGCGGTACGCGCGGCACACGTCGGCGGCGGCGCCCATCATGCGGGTGTGGCCCTTCTCGATCCAGATGGCCTTGTTGCACAGACGCTCGATCTGGTCGTTGTTGTGCGACACGATGAGGACGGTCACGTCGTGCTCCTTGATGAGCTCGGTGATGCGTCGCTCGCACTTCTGCTGGAACATGAAGTCGCCGACGGAAAGCACCTCGTCGACGATGAGGATCTCCGGCACGATGACGGTCGCGATGGCGAACGCGATGCGCGCCACCATGCCCGACGAGTAGTTCTTCATGGGCATGTCGAGGAACTTCTCCACCTCGGCGAACTCGACGATCTCGTCGAAGTGCTGCTGGATGAACTTCTTCGAGTAGCCCAAGAGCGCGCCGTTCAGGAAGATGTTCTCGCGCGCGGTGAGTTCCATGTCGAAGCCCGCGCCGAGCTCGATCAGAGGCGCGATCGAGCCGTTGATGGCGCAGGTGCCCCGCGATGGCTCGAGCACTCCGGCGATGATCTTGAGCATGGTCGACTTCCCCGAGCCGTTCGTGCCCAGGATGCCGAACACGTCGCCTTTGCGCACGGTGAACGACACGTCGTCGAGCGCGCGGAACTCCTTGAACATGAGCTCGCGGCGCGCGAGCGCGATAGCGTATTCCTTCAGGCTGTTGAGCTGCTGGTTCGCCATGTTGAAGATCATGGAGACATGGCTGACGTCGACCATGACCTCGCGCTCGTCTCGCTCGGCGTCCTCGCTTGCGGCGCCTTTGCTCACAAGCGGTGTGGTGTTGATGTTCTCAGGCATGCTGGCCGCCTAAACGTAGAGGATGAATTTCTTCTCGGTCGCCTTGAACACGGCGAAGCCGACGACGAACGTGATCGCTGCCATGCCGAGGCAGATGAGGTTCTCGGTAAGGCCGGGGACGGTGTTGTACATGGCGATGTCGCGGAAGTAGCACACGTAGTGGTACATCGGGTTGAACATCTCGCCCGCCTGCATCCAGTCAGGCAGAAGCCCCACGGGGTAGAACAGCGGCGTCGCGTAGGTCCACGCCGTGATGACGACGCCCCACAGGTGGCATACGTCGCGGAAGAACACGGCGAGCGCCGAGAGCAGCATGCCGAGACCCGCGCAGAACAAAAGCATGAACACGAGCAGGAGGGGCATCGCGAGCAGGTTCACGGTCGGCGGGATCTGGAAGAACAGCATGACGATGACGACCGCGATGAGCGAGATCGCGAAGTTCACGAGCGTGAAGAGCACCTTTTCAAGCGGGAAGATCATCTTCGACACGCGCACCTTCTTGATGAGCGGCGCCGATTCCAAGATGGAGCCCATGGCGGACGAGGTCGAGTCGGCCATGAGGGAGAAGAGCACGTTGCCTAAGATGAGGTACATGGGGAAGTTCTGCACGTCGTCGCCGAACTTGAGCACGTTCGTGAACACGGCGGCGAGGACGCACATCATGAGCAGGGGGTTTAAGACCGACCACAGCACGCCGAGCACGCTGCGGCGGTATTTCAGCTTGAAGTCCTTCGACACAAGCGACGTGATGGTGAACCAATTGCGCCGAAGCGTTGCCTTGGTCGATGTTGTCTGAGCCATAGCGTCCTTTTGGGTCGGTTGCATTGCGTGGCGCCGGGGTGGTGCGGTATAGCGCCGCGGCAGCCCTATGCGCAACATCCTATTTTACCGCATGGCCGCGGCGCGCCCCAAAGCGCATGAAAAGCCCAGATTGACGGCACGGGCGGTTGCGCGCGGCGCGACGCCGGCCCGCGCGTTGTGCCGATGCCGTGTGCGATGCCCGTGCGGCGGGTGTGCTCGCGTATACTCAAGGGGAAGGGACGGCTTCGTTGCCGTCTTTCTGAACGACATGCACAAGAATCGGAGTATGAATATGACAGACTTGTGGCATCGAACGGACGACAAGCGCGCTTCGCGCGTGCTTTCCCTTGCGGCGTTGGCAGTGGCGGCGCTCTGCGCGCTGTGCATCGCCGCTCCTGGTCAGGCGCTTGCAGATGAGGGAAGCACGCAGGCGGATAACGCGAACAGCTGGCGCTACGACAACGGCCAACTCAAAGACGGGATCGACCAGTCGGGTGCGGCGGATGTGCCGGCGGGCGCGGCCGCTTCCGCGCAATCCTCGACGCCCGGCCTTTTGTCGAGCTACCTGAAATGGTCGCTCACCTACGACGGCTACACCGACGGAAACGGCGACGTGGTGGACGGTGTCATCGCCAAGGGCGTTGATGTAAGCGAATGGAATCGTGAAATCGACTGGGAAGCCGCGAAGAACGACGGCATCAAGTTCGCTATCATCCGCGTGGGCTACGGCGACGACTATTACAGCCAGGATGACGACTACTGGGAACGCAACGTCTCCGAGTGCGAACGCTTGGGCATTCCTTACGGCGTGTACATCTATTCCTATGCGAAGAACACCGATATGGCGGCGAGCGAGGCGAACCATGTGCTGCGCCTGATCGAGGGGCACGACCTTGCCTATCCCGTGTACTTCGACATGGAAGACGCGAGCCAGCTCAACGCGACGGGCGGTGACACCGACGCGCTCGCCGAGATTGCGCAGACGTTCTGCGACAAGATCCAGGACGCGGGCTATGCCGTTGGCGTTTATGCGAACAAGTACTGGTTCGATCATTACCTGACCGATTCAGCGTTCGACAACTGGACGCGCTGGGTGGCGCAGTACAACACGACCTGCGATTACGACGGCGACTACGGCATGTGGCAGTACTCGAGCGGCGGGCGCGTTGCGGGCATCGACTACCCGACCGACGACGAGGGTGGACGCGCCGACGTGAACTATATGTATCGCACGAGCTACCCCTCCGATGTTGCCTCGGATGACTGGTACGTGACCTCGGGGGCGTTCGATTACGTGACCATCCGCGATTTCATGGGTCTCTACACGGGCACGAACAATTTCGGTCCCTATGATTCGCTCGAGCGCGGCATGGTGGCGACCATCCTCTGGCGTATGGCGGGCTGCCCCTGGTCGGGCGAGTCGTACCCGTTCTCGGATGTGGATGACCCGGATGCGTACTACTACGACGCGGTGTGCTGGGCGAAGGAGCAGGGCATCATCAGCGGGTATCGCAACGCCGACGGCACGTACACGAACTTCGGTCCGCACGACAGCGTCACGCGCGAGCAGCTGGTCTGCATGTTCGCCCGCTACGCGAACCTGAACGACGGCCTCGACACGTCGAGCGACTGCTCTGCGATGGAGGAAAAGGACGGAGCCGACCAGGTGAGCGACTATGCGCGCGAATCGATGGGGTGGGCCGTCGACACCGGGCTCATCAACGGCGTGAACGGCAACGAGCTTCACCCGCAGGACAGCGCCTGGCGCGCCTCGATGGCCCAACTCGTGCAAACCTACTCGCGCATCTACCTTGATTCTTTGTAGGGCGTATATGGTTCCGGACTGCTGGGAGAAGCTGAAATGAAACCCCTGGTAAGCATCGTCATGCCTGTCTTCAACTCTAAGCGCTATCTGTCGGAGAGCATCGAATCCGTGCTTTGCCAGACCGTACGCGATTTCGAGCTGCTCTGTGTGGACAACGGGTCGACTGACGGGTCGATGGCTGTTCTTCAGGAGAAGGCTTGCGAAGATCCTCGAGTCGTTGTTCTCCAAGAGCCTCAAAAGGGAGTGAGCAACGCTCGAAATGCAGGTCTTGCCCGTGCGGCTGGCGATTACGTTGCGTTCCTCGATGCGGACGACTTTATTTCTCCCGATCTTCTTGAGCGGGCGCTCGACAAAGCGACAAAAAGCGATGCCGACATGACCATTTACGGCTTCGATGAATATCGTTCGGAAGAGGGCGCTTTTCTTCAGAGGGAAGTGTGCGGGGTACAAGAGCTGTACGGTGAGGCCTTTGCCCTCCAGGACATTCCGTGCCTCTCAACCGAGATCACGACGCCGAACGTTTGGCGAATCCTCTTCAAGCGGAGCTTCATCGAAGGCAAGAGCATTCGCTTCGAGACGGATCTCCGAACTGCGGAGGACCTGGCGTTTATCTACGAATCTCTGTTTAACGCCGCGAGCGTTTCTCTTATCGCCGACCGTCTTTACCGTTATCGTCGCGATGTGCCGACGAGCCTTACTCGCTCGAATCGCGAGGGCGACGGAATGAGGGCGCTTGACCACATTCGCGGTTATCTTGAACGCGCCGAGCATAAGGATCAGTATCGGCGGCATTTTATCAACCTTGTGCTTGATACGGTCAGGTATGGACTTGAGACCGCTGCCGACCCGGACGAGTTCAAGAATCTCTATGCTTGCTATCATGAAAAATGGCATGGCTATATCGCCCGAAATCAAGTGTTCATCGACGGTCGGTACAGGAGTTTTTTCCAGGATATGTGCACCGATAACGCGGAACAGTACGCCTTCTCGCTCTACGCCGATATGCGTACGCGCCATGAAGAGACCGTTGCCCGTTTGGTGAGAGCAGAAAACGATCTCCGCATCGAGAAGGATCGCGAAGCGGCGTGCCGGGCTGAGCTTGAGGATGTTGTCGGCTCGCACTCTTTTCGGGTTGGCCGCATGTTGATGTATGTTCCTTCTCGGATCAAGTCGATGATCACGCATTCATAAGGCGTTTGCCGCCGTTTTTTGTTGCAGGGAGGATGCTTTGTACGCACGGGTGCTTATGGTGGGAAAGGCTCGCTTTGGCGAGGCCGACTATCTCTATCGCTTGAGGCGATCTCTCGAAAATGCTGGTCATGCGGTTGCTCAACTTGAATCCTGGCTGAACGGGCCGATTACTGACGATATGGTTTCGTCGGTTGTGAGATCGTTTCGTCCGACTATCGCCTTTTGGGATGTTGAAACGATTGAGCCCAACGGTCATGCAATCGCGCTCCTTCGCGACGAGGGCGTGGTCGTTTGCGCTCTTTTACGATGCGCGAGTGCCTCATTGCTCGATGACGAGCAAAACGAATTCGACTTCGAGCTCATCGTTTCGGGGACGTCTGATCGCGTTGCTGCGAACACTCTCATTCTCCCCGTCGGTTTCGATGCCGAATATGGCCGGGCCAAGTGCTCCTCTCTTGACAAAACTCGTCATGCCGTGCTTGCGACGCAGCGGTGTATCGGAGAAAAGCGTGCGTTAGTCGATGCGGTGAGGCAGGCTGTTCCCGATGGCTCCATCGTCGCTTTCGATCCATCTTGGGCGGGGGATTATCGGGATCCTGAGCTGTCGAACGGTGCATATCTTTCGAGAAGGGCGAAGTACGCCGTTTATTATGAAGGTGCTTCTTTTTCGCCAGCAGATATACCTTTGCGCATTGCCGAGGGCTGTGTCGTCGTTGCGGATTCGCGGCTGAAAGAAAACCCTGGCCTTGCATTTGCCGAGGACGCTATCGTCTGGGTTTCCGATGCGCATGATGCCGACAAGGTGGTTCGCCGGCTTGAAAACACCCCTTCGCTTTATCGTGAAACGCTTGCCGATCAGGCGGCATGCTGTTCCAAACTTCCTTCGATCGGGGACGCTCTGGAGGGCGTTTTCCGAGAGATTGAGTCGCGGCTTCTTCGCTCAGGGCGCGAGGAGCGTGTGCTGGTCCAAAAGAGCAGGGCAAAGAGATTCGTCCTGTTCGGATGGTTCGGCGCTCGTAACTTCGGAGACGACTTGCTTCTCGAAATTGCGGCAAAGCGGATTACGCGACGATACCCTGAGTCTGTCGTAACGGCGATTGGCGCCAACTCTGGGGTGATCGAACGGGATTTCGGTTTCGAGGCTCTTACTCCGGAACGCAAGCATGAGATTTTCGAAATGCTCCGACGGGCCGTCTCTCTGTCGTTTTACGGAGGGTTGCTCTTCGATGACCCGATGGCTGATACTGCCGGCATTACCGAGATGTTCTCTGACGCTTGGATTGAGCCGACTGGCCAGGCGGGGATATGTCTCATGGCGTGGATGCTCGGCGTTCCTATTTCCTTTGTGGGCATCGGCGCGGGGCCGCTTGCTAACGAAGCGCCCCGTCTTGCCGTGCGTGCAATGGGACTCGTCGGCGCGCGCTTCCTTCCGCGTGATGAGATGACGTGCCAATGCCTGCGTATGGCGGGTGTTCCTGCGTCGGCTATCTCGCGGAAGGCTGATCTGGCGTTTTCTCTTGGAGACGAGTCCGATTTTTTCCCGAACGAAGGGGTTTCGCGTTCGCTTGGACTTGTTCCTGGGCGGTATTTCATCGTATCGCTTAGGTCGTGGAACCTTAATCCTCCTGATTTTTGCGAGCATATCGCGAACGCTCTCGATCAAATCGCCGAAGCTACGGGATATAACGTTGCGTTTGTTCCGTTCGACCAGGATGATGCGATCATCCATCGGACTGTCGTCGAGAAAATGAGATGCCGAGGAAACGTCGTCGTTTTCCAGGAAAGGCCTGGGGAGCAAGATTTATTCGGCTTAATCGTTGACTCGCGTTTTGCGTTCGCGATGCGCTTGCACTGCTCGATCCTCCACCATGTTCTCGGGAAACCTGCAATCGGTCTGGACTACAACGATAAGATTCGCGCGCATTTCGAGCTTATGGGTCAAGAAAAGGCGCTTCTCCCTCTTGATGCTTCGGCTGAGAAGATGGCCGAAACAGTATTGCTCGTCGAGGCGAATTACGACGAGATTTCGAAGGAAGTAAGTGAGAGAAAACGTGAAAAAGCCGGAATCGCCCAAGAAGCATTCGACGATCTTTTCGCCTCGGTTGATCCCCAGGGGGGTCAGCGCGATGATTGCGCGGGAGAACCTATCTACTATCCGAGAGCTTGGTCGCTTAATGCGGTGAGACTGCATGAAGCCCTGCGCGATGTCGAGCAAGTACGTGAGCAGCGGGACGAGGCGATTCGTGAGCGCGATGCCGCACGCCGCGAGGTCGAGGAGTACGCACATTCGTATTCCTACCGCGTAGGCTCGGCGTTGCTTTCGGTGCCGAGAAAAATGCGCGAGTCCATCTCGAAGGCGATGAAACGCGAGGGGTAGGCGAGGGCGGCGCTGGATTCCAAACGAAGCTGCGTTGAGCTGATATTGCGAGCAAAGGAAATCGCTTACCGTGCTCAAAAAACTAGAGCGCATCCGATTTCTCGGACACGCCCTTACAAAACCTCTCGGTTTTTTCATCAGACTCGATTATGATCGATACGGCGTCCAGATGTCAACGAGCTTGAATAAAAACTCGAAATAAGAGGCCAGTGACCCGTCGACGGGGCAGAGCGGCAATGCGGCGGAGAGCGCCTCCCTCCCTTTGTGCATCGCCTCGCCATGACGATCCCGGGTGGACGGCCTGGTGCAGAAGACCGACGAGGCGTAGAGCGTCGCGGCAATCTGCGATATGCGTAGGTTCCTAAGCTTTGCCCTCCTCGACTTGCCGTTCCTCATGCCACGTTCGTTCATGGAGGCCATCATACATTCCGGTGTCGGGTAACTCCTAATCTCGGCCGAAGCGCAGAAGCCATTGATGATGCATGAGTTGTGGCTACAGGCATTGCGGAGAGCTTTCACGGATTTAAGCACGTAATGGGTTTCCGCCATGCCCTTGTCGCCCCAGCGTTCCGAACAGAACAGCCAGAAGTCGACGAACTGCCCGAAGTCGGTCACCTCGAGCAGGGTCCAGTCAGATAAGCGGCCGATGTCGTCAAGGTAGTGCGAGATGAGGCCGCCCGAGTACTCGTCGGGAAACTTCCCGGTAGCGCTTCTCGATCTGAGAGCCGATTCGAGCCTGGCGTTGCCCTGCTCCCTTTTGTGGGCGAGGTAATCCCAGACGATCTGGTAGCCATCTCCGCCATGCCTGTCGATGCGGCGCTGCAGCTCCTGACGCGCGAAATGTTCCACATCGACGCAAACCTCGCGAAGTGACGAGCGCAGCACCCGGTCAGCTGTCGAAAGCGTCACGAGAGCTCCAAAGTCCAGGCCGATGTAATCGCCCGCACGCGGGCCCTGCGCCTTGACTGGGTAGAGCTTGCGATAACACGCCGAGTGCGTGTAGGGGCTCACGTTCTCGAGGTAATCGGCGGCCTCGTCCTCACTGCAGAGCTTGAAGGTTACGCCCTTGCCCTTGAGGTGCTCGACGAGCTCGGTGGCAGTGAGCTTCGGTCTTATGCGACTCGCTCGCCGCCAGGGTTCCTCTTCGGCCATCGGCGTTCCTTCCGGGTGGTTGTTGCTTTGAAAATTTAATTATACAGTGCGAATCTCTCTGGTCGGGCCTTGGATGATGGATCCATCGAGCATGACGGAGACATTGCGACCAAAGCTGTGGAAAAGTCTTATTCGACAGAAATCGATTGAAACGCGCGGCACGGTCTCTGACTGATCGCTTATGGTGATGACTCAACTATGGACATCGAACACCGCTTCTGTTAGAGCAGCCAATTGGCAGTGCCCTACTTGTTAAATTGACGATCTGTCTATGAAGAGTCGTCATGTTCGAACGCGCAAGGCCGATTTTCCCGTCGTAAGCGCCCCATACCTTCCTTTCTATTTTGGAAACGGCGCTTCCATATGCGAAACGCCGTTTCTCATTCCGCTGAATAAACTGAAAACGTAAATCACGGTGTCGTGCAGCAAGAGGGGCTGCCGATTGCGCCGTGGAAACGGGGTATGAAGCGAGTGCGCGGATTCCGACTGCTGCACGCGCACGTGAACGGGGGAAAGATGGACTCTTCTATCGTGACGTATCTTGTGGTTGCGGCATTCGTCGCGATTCTCGGCATCAGCTACATCCGTTTCAAAAAACGCGAAGAAGACGGCGTTTCGCAGCAGCCGAACACCGATATCAAGCAAACCATGTC
>CAKUIV010000067.1 GCA_934661105.1 uncultured Ellagibacter sp.
TTCTTCGATGGCTATCGTCCGCAGTTCTACTTCCGCACCACCGACATCACCGGTGTTGCTCACCTGCCCGAGGGCACTGAGATGGTTATGCCTGGCGATAACGTCACCATTACCGCTGAGCTCATCCACCCGGTTGCTATGGAGGAAGGCCTCCGTTTCGCTATCCGCGAAGGCGGCCGCACCGTTGGTTCTGGTCGCGTGACCAAGATCATCAAATAACTGAGTTTTCAGTTGCACTTTTCGGGGGGATGCTTTATAGTATCCCCCCGCTGTAAGAATTCATGTGTATGCGACAGCTTGCTGATAGTGAATGGTAAAAGGAGTTATTAATGCGTACATTGGTCACCTTGGCATGCACTGAGTGCAAGCGCCGCAACTACACGACCAAGAAGAACAAGCAGAACAACCCCGACCGCCTTGAGTTCAACAAGTACTGCAAGTGGTGTGGCCATCACACCCTGCATCGTGAAACTCGATAAAGGTTTGGTCACAGAATAAGGTACAGGCCAGTAGCTCCAATTGGTAGAGCGGCGGTCTCCAAAACCGCATGTTGGGGGTTCGAGTCCCTCCTGGCCTGCCAGCTTGTCGTATGCGAGCAGCCCATAGTGAGGCTGCTTGTTTGGCGTTTAGAAGGAATGATACATTCCCAACTAAAGGATACAGATGGCAAAGAAATCTAAGACTCAGAGGGCTAAGGCATCCGCTGCACGAGCTGAGCGCAAGCAGGCTCGCAAGGAAGCAGAAGCCAAGGAGCCGGTTTCCGAGGAAGTAAAGGAAACCTCTTCTGAAAAGCCAAAGCGTTCTTTGTTCAAGAAGGATACCGCTGATAAGGAAACCGCCGAGAAATCGACGGCTAAAGCTGTGTCTAAGGATAAAAAGGACGAAAAAAAGCCGAAGAAGAAGCGCTTCCAGTTCTTCCGTGATGTCAAAGCAGAAATGAAGCGCGTAACGTGGCCGACGAAGACCGACGTCGCGCGTTGGAGTGTCGTCGTAGTCTGCGCTTTGATTTTCTTTGGCGTTTACGTTGCCGTTCTCGACAATGTGATCGCTACACCTTTGCTGGTTTTCGTATCGGGATTGGGAGCGTAGGTCATGTCGAAGAAGTGGTATGTTCTTCACACGTATTCGGGGTACGAGAATAAGGTTAAGACCAATCTTGAAACCCGTATCGAGACCATGGGTCTTGAGAACAACGTGTTTTCGATCAAGATCCCCACGGAGATGGTGACCGAGATCAAAGAGGGCGGACGTCGTGTGGAAAGCGAGAAAAAGGTTTTCCCTGGTTATGTTCTCGTCCGAATGGAGCTCGATGACCGCAGCTGGGCAGCGGTCCGTAACACCCCAGGTGTGACCGGATTCGTCGGCAGCGACGGCAAGCCCGCTCCTCTCACGCGCGAAGAGTACAACAAGATCATGAAGCGTACGAGCCATGAGGCGCCGAAGAAGACGTCGACCAACCTTGAAGTTGGCCAGACGATCAAGGTTGTTTCCGGTCCGCTCGCTGAATTCGATGGCGTTATCTCCGAGGTTTCGCCGGAAGCCGGCAAGGTGAAGGTCATGGTTTCGATCTTCGGCCGCGAAACCCCTGTCGAGCTTTCGTTCGATCAGGTCGCGCATATCTAATTTCGAGTGCACTAGCGTTGGTCAAGGTGCCCGCGTGGACCGGGGCTTCTCACCTTGCTTTCGCTTTGCGATAGAGAGTATCCAGTTAAGAGATTCATCTGAAAGGTAGTACAGATGGCTGAAAAGAAGCAAACCGGCTTCGTCAAGCTGCAAATTCCGGCTGGCGCTGCCAACCCGGCTCCGCCGGTAGGCCCTGCTCTTGGTGCTCAGGGCGTCAACATCATGCAGTTCTGCCAGGCGTTCAACGCTCAGACGCAGGACCAGGCAGGCACCATCATTCCTGTCGAGATCACCATCTACGAGGATAAGTCCTTCACCTTTGTGTGCAAGACCCCTCCCGCGGCTGTTCTCATCAAGGAAAAGCTCGGCATCAAGAGCGGTTCCGGCATTCCGCAGCTTCAGTTCGTCGGCACGTTGACCGACGCTCAGCTGACCGAGATCGCTGAGATCAAGCTTCCCGACCTCAACGCGAACGACATCGATGCCGCGAAGGAGATCATCGCTGGTACCGCTCGTTCCATGGGCGTTCGCATTGAAGGCCGCGACATGAAGATCCAGTACGTGCCTTCTCGCAAGGTTGCTGCGATGCTTCAGGGCAAGGCTGCCGAATAGCTTTATTTTCAAGCGTGTTGCTTGATGTAAGAAAGTGGAAGAGCTTATATGCTCGCCAACACCACGAAAGGAAACAAGAATGGCTAAGAAATCCAAGGCTTATCGCGAGGCAATCGCGAAGGTTCCTTCCGAGCCGGTAGCACCCATCGAGGCGCTTAATATCGTCAAGGAACTCGCCACCAAGAAGTTCGATGAGACCGTTGAGGCTCATTTCCGTTTGGGCATCGACACTCGTCAGGCCGATCAGCAGCTTCGTGGCACCGTTTCGCTGCCGAACGGCTCTGGTAAGACCGTCCGCGTTGCCGTGTTCGCCGAAGGCGCCATGGCTGAGGCCGCCAAAGAAGCTGGCGCCGATATCGTGGGCACCGAAGAACTGACCCAGCAGATTCAGGCTGGCGAGTTCAACTTCGACGCAGCTGTCGCTACGCCGGACCAGATGGGCAAGGTTGGTCGTCTTGGTAAGATCCTCGGCCCCCGTGGCCTTATGCCGAACCCCAAGCTCGGCACGGTGACCACCGACGTTGCCAAGGCCATCAAGGAGCTCAAGGGCGGTCGCGTCGAGTACCGCGCCGACCGTTACGGTATCGCCCATGTCATCATCGGCAAGGCCAGCTTCACCGCTGAACAGCTCGCTGAGAACTACGGCACCGTTTACGACGAGATCCTTCGCATGAAGCCGGCTGCGGCCAAGGGCAAGTACGTGAAGTCCATCTCTGTGTCTTCCACCATGAGCCCCGGCGTCGCCGTTGACTCTGGCGTCACCCGCGCATACGCTGGTGCAGCTGAATAGCTTATTGGCTACTCAATCTATCGAATTGAAGAGCGTGGCATTTCGCCGCGCTCTTTTTTTATGCGAAAAGCGACTGGTATACTCGAAGCGAAAAGGCATTCCCGAAGGAGGCATGAAATGCGCAGTTGGGGCGTGATTCTTAAGACCCCGAACGAAATCGAGGCGATGAAGGAGGCGGGGCGACTTTCCGCTAAAGTCCTTCGGCTCGTTGGCGAGCACGTGAAACCCGGTGTTTCGACGCTCGAGCTCGACCGGTTCGCCGAGGAGGTCATTCGCAACGAAGGTGGAATTCCAGCGTTCAAGGGTTACGGCGGTTTTCCCGGTTCGATTTGCGCTTCCGTGAACGACCAGATCGTGCACGGCATCCCTTCCAAGGACGTGATTTTGCGTGACGGCGACATCATTTCGATCGATACCGGAGCAATCGTCGACGGATGGGTCGGCGACAACGCGTGGACTTTCCCGGTTGGAAAGATTTCCGAAGAAAAGAAGCGCCTTCTCGAAGTGACCGAGAAATGCATGTGGTCGGGGCTCGACGCGGCTCGTTGTGGTAACCGTCTTGGCGACATCGGGCATGCGGTGCAGTCGATTGCCGAAGCGGCCGGGTTCGGTGTGGTGCGCGAGTACGTGGGCCATGGCATTGGGCGCGAGATGCATGAAGAACCGAACGTCCCGAACTACGGCCATCGGCATTTCGGTTTGAAGCTAGAAACGGGCATGGTGCTGGCGATCGAGCCCATGATCAATGTCGGGACCGCCAAGACGCGCCAGGGGAATGACGGCTGGCTTGTTCTCACACGCGATGGCAAACCCTCAGCCCATTTCGAGAAGACGGTCGCGATCACCGAAGACGGCCCCGTCGTTTTGACGACTGAACCCGGCTATCGCCGTCCCGTTTCACGATAAGCGCAGCGCTTTGCTCGACCTTGTGCTGTGATCTGATGTGAGAGGCCCCTCGTCCCTATAGCGCGAAACGCAGGGGGCGTGGGGCCTCTCTTTCGCTATTCGGCGCATCCGTCACTTTAGCTGTTTGCCGTCGGTATCCCAGTAGAATCGCTTGAACTTTCGAATCTGGTTGAGGTACATGATCTTCGCCCACATGTTGTGAGAAGCCGTGTCGGGCGCGTAATGAAGCGGGTAGGGGTCAGCAGTCGCCTTGAAGCGCTTCAGGGCCTCCGAGAGCCTCTGCTTGTTTCCCATGCTGCGTTTCAGCACGTAAGCGGGTACGCAGCAGTAGAGGAACGGGCTATATGCCTCGCGATAGGCCAGGGGCTCGCCGAGGACGAACTCGCGAACGATGAGCTCGGCGAAATTCTGGCCGCCGAGGCTCATGTAATAGGTATTGCGGCCGCAGCGCGTATTCACTTCGAAGAAGCGGAAGCTGCCGTCTCGCTCGTCGTACTTGATGTCGAAGTTCGCCATGCCGCGATACCCAACGCGCTTCACAAACCGCTTCGCGCACTCGATGATGCGTTCTTCTCGCTCGCCCATGATGCAGACGGGGTTGCCGATCGCTGTGGGGTCGTGGTCTTGCAGGCACACCACGCCGCCCGACACGACGCGCACGTCTCCTGAGGCGTCCGAGAACGTGGTGAGCGTGCGGATGGCGTCGTCGCCACCGGGGATGAAGTCTTGCAGCACCATGAGGTTGTCATACGACGAGGCGCGGAGCGTTTTCCAGACGCGAGCCATTTCCTCGGCGTCTTCGATCTCGTAGATTTTGCGCCACCCTTCGACGGTCGGCTCCGCGTCCTGGAATTGCGCGGAATTCGAGGGTTTCGCGATGAGCGGGAAGGGCAGATCATCGAGCGGCAGCTCGTCGGGCCCGGCGTCGCTGCAATCGAAATACCAGGTTCGAGGATAGGGGATTGACAGCTCTTCGCAAATCTCGTAGAAACGACGCTTCTGGGTGATTTCGTCGAGCAGGTCGAAATCGATGTAGGGAACGACGATGCCCGCTGCTTCGAGACGCGCCTTCCCGCTTGACAGCATTCGGGCATGGCAGTCGTCGCATCCGAGAACGAGCGGCACGTACGCGGGGTTTTCCGCTTTGAAATCGCGCGCAATCGATTCGAGCGTGCGATAAAGCACCGCGGCGTCGTGGATGCCGGGCGTAAGGCGGTAATCCGTGAATCGGCTTGTCGAGAGCATCTTGATGTCGGCAGCGGCGAGCACGATCGTGCTCTCGACGCCGAAGGCGCGATGGAGTTCGCGAACGTAGCTGTATGCGAGGATATCGCCGCCGACGACGATCGGCTTGAGCAGCGCCTTCACATCGCGTTCGCTTTGAATGAGCGGTTGTGTTTCCATGATATCTTCCTTCTGAAAAGTAGCGAGAGCATGCGGGGCGTCTCTAGCGGTGGGCAAGCTTCCGTGCGACCTTCCCCGCAAGACCGGTGATGAACGATGCTTCTTCGATATGCAGTTTGGCTGCGAGCCCGAACGTGACGACGAGGCTTGCGACGCCGCCGACCGCGACGTACGCGAACGCCTGGAGGAGCGATCCGGTGAGGGCGCCTGCGAAGGTTTGAAGCGCCGTGAGCACGCCCCAACCGGCAAGTGCGCCGAGACCGCCGAGCGCGAGGCCGGCAAGCGTCGCCTTGAGGATGCGCTTCGAGCCGATGTGGCCGAGGTGCACGCGCAGGTAGATCAGCAGCGCGCCGTCTCCGACAAGGTAGAACGCGGCGGATGCGAGCGCGATGCTCTCGATCGTGGCGGGGTTCGCGCCGCCATTCGTCGTGGTCCAGGCCGAAAGCGCGGTCAGCGCGATCTGCACGGCGCCGGCAAGGGCGTTGAGCGCCGCGAAGACGCCCATCTTGCGCAAGCTCGAGAAGACCTTCTGGAGATAGGAGCTGATGCCGTAGAAGGGCAGCGCGAGCGCAAGCACGGCGAGATAGCTCGCGATGCTCGAGATGTTCTCCATGGTGAAGGCGCCGACATGGTAGAGGGTGACGAGCGGAACCGAGAACACGATGAGGTACAGCGCGAAGGGGACGAGCAGGAACATGATCTGCGCGCACCCGCTCGATATCGCGTCCACGACGCCGTCCATGTCGCCGTCGGCTTTCATTTCGGAGAGCTCGGTGAACATCGCGGTCGTGATGGGGATCGCGAGGAAGGAGTACGGCAGCGTGTACCACAGGCGCGCGTAGGCGAGCACCGAGGGGCCGTCGACGGCGAAGCAGTAGGAGGCCGCGTTCATGACCGAAACCGTGGCGAACGATATGACCATGACGAGGAACGTCGGCCCGCCTATCCCGAGTGTCTCGCGCAGCGCCGGGTCGCGCAGGTTCACGTGCGGCTTGAGACGGATGCCGTTGCGCTTGAGCGCGGGCAGCTGGATCGCCATCTGGACGAACACACCGAGGGGGTTGCCGATGGCGATGATGTAAAGCGCGAGCTCCTGGTTATGCGGCGCCACGAACGCGTAGGCAAGGAACGTCACGATGACGATGACGTTGTTCGCGACTGGCGCGATCGAGGACCACAGGTAGTCGCGATTCGCATTGAGCAGCCCCGACACGATCGATGAGGCGCCGTAGAACACGAGCTGGATGGCGAAGAACTGGAAGAAGAAAGTCGCTTGCGCCGATTCGCTTTGGTCGGAGTAGAACGTCTGCGTGTAGATGACGAACGAGGGGAAGAGCATGCAGAGAAGCGAAAGCGCCCCGAGGAACAGCGTGACGATCGTGAGCAGGTTCGAGGCGTATTCGTTTCCGGCGGCGTCGCCTGATTTCTTCTTGACCGAGACGTAGACGGGGAGAAACGCCGTGACGAGCATGCCTCCCATGACGAGCTCGTAGAGCATGTTCGGTAGGTTGTTGGCAACCTGGTAGGAACTTGACAAGAACGAGGATCCGAGCGCGAACGCCATGGCCCAGGTGCGTAAAAAACCGGTGACGCGCGAGAAGAGGACGCAAACGCTCATGAGCGCCGCCGACGCGCCGACTGATTTCGCGTTTGCGGGCGCAGGGGCGATGAGCGTGCGATCGGCGCCGGCATGCTTCGCTCGCTTCAGCGCAGCGGTGCTTTCAGACTCGGATCGGCGCTTTTCCGCGCGCGTATGTTGAGCTCGTGCGAGCTTGTCTGACATGCAAAGCACCAATTCTCTTCGGATATAATCACTTCATCTTAGCAAACAGAAAGAAAGCCCTCTCATGAACCTGCTTATCGTACGCAATAATTCCAACTCGCAAGCCATCGACGCGTCGCTTCTCCTCGCGACGTATCTTTCGACGCAGGGAATCGGATTCGCGTTGTTCGATTCGTCGGATTTGGAGGGGCTCACTCCCAATGCCGAGGTGCGGCGGGTTCTTTCGCAGGGGGTCGACATGGCCGTGGTGCTCGGTGGAGACGGCACGATCTTGCGTACCGCCCGTGCGATCGGCGACGGCGGCGTTCCCATTTTGGGAATCAACTTCGGACGATTGGGGTTCTTGGCGAACGAGAGCGACGACGGCGTGGTGGCGATCGTCGCGGCGGCCCTTTCCGGCGAGGTGGGCGAGGAACGTCGCGCGAATCTGCGTATCGACGTGGTGTGCCAAGGGGAGCGCGATCCGTGGGGAGATTGCGACGAGAAGCGTGGAGTCTGTTCTTCATCGACCGACTCTTCGCAGTTCAATAGCGATATCGAAGCAAGTGATGCTATAGCTTCTGCGCATGAAAACTGTGGATTGCATACGTTTTTCGCATTGAATGAAGCCGCCGTCACGCGCGGGGCGAACGGCCGCATCATCGATTTCGCGCTTTCGATTTCAGACACGCATATCGCCGACATGCGTGGGGATGGGCTTGTCGTGGCAACCGCGACGGGCTCGACTGCTTATGCGCTCTCGGCGGGCGGCCCGCTTGTGGCGCCGGGCTTCGGCGGTTTGGTGACGGTGCCCATCGCCCCCCATACGCTCCATGCGCGCTCCCTCCTTACGGCGGAGAACGACGTGGTCGAGATGGACCTTTCGTCTAATGCGGCGGACCGGGAGGCGACGCTGTTCGTCGATGGCGACATCGCGGCGCTTCCCGGCCCGATCGAGCGCATGTACGTGCGGCGGGGGAGCGTTCCTACAACGCTTTTACGCTATAAGGGGGAGAACTTCTACGAATACGCGAGCAAGGTGTTCTTCTAAGTGGGCCGCGTGCTCGCGCTCGCGCCCGCACGCACGGTCGGTCCCTAACGGTTTTTCGAATCGAAGATGAAGTTGTCGATGAGGCGCGTTTCGCCGATAAAGACGGCCATCGCCACAAGCACCGGGCCTGCGGCGACGTCGACCGGCTCGATGCCGTCCCACGACACCATCTCCACGTAGTCGATCCGCGCAAGCGGTTCGGCCTCGATGCACGTGCGCATGGCGCCGCACACTGCGTCGGCGGAGCGCTCGCCCGAGTCCATAAGGCGTGTGCCCTCTGCGACGGCGCGGGAAAGCACGGTGGCCGCGGCTCGCTCTGTCGGGGAGAGATAGGCGTTGCGCGAGCTCTTCGCGAGCCCGTCGGCCTCGCGTACGATGGGACAGCCGACGACCTGCACGTTCATATTCAGGTCGCGCACCATGCGCCGCACGACGGCGAGTTGCTGGGCGTCTTTCTGCCCGAAGTAGGCGCGGTCGGCCTGCGAGATGTTCATGAGCTTGGAAACCACGGTGCACACCCCGCGGAAATGCGTCGGGCGGGTCTTGCCGCAGAGCTCGGCGGTGATGCCCTCCACGTTCACGAACGTGCATGCGTCGGGGGCGTAAAGCTCGGAGGGCTCGGGGTGGAAGACCAGGTCTCCGCCGGCCGCCTCGATGAGCGCGCAATCGGCGTCGAAGTCGCGCGGGTAGGTGGCGAGGTCCTCGTTCGGCGCGAATTGGATGGGGTTCACGAACACGCTCACCATCACGCGGTCGCACTCGGAGACGGCGCGCTCGATGAGGCTTTCATGCCCTTCGTGCAGGTATCCCATCGTCGGGACGAGGCCGACGGTAAGCCCTGCGGCCTTCCATGCGCGCACGATTTCTTTCGCCTGGTCGACGGTCGTTGCAATATTCATAAGGGTTGCTTTCTCTCTCGGTTTTTCTCAGAAGATGATGGGTTGGGCGCTGCTGCTCTAGGCGAGCGATTCCGCCGCTTCGTCGCCCGCATGAAACGCTTCGTCGCTCGCGGGGAAAGTGCCTGTGCGGGTGGCTTCGACATAACTTTCGAAGCCTTCGCGCATCGCTTCCCCCACGTTGGCGAAGCAGCGGGCGAACCGGGGGATGTGGCCGCTCGTCATGCCGAGCATGTCTTGGTAGACGAGAATCTGCCCGTCGCAGCCCGCACCGGCTCCGATGCCGACGGTCGGAATCGCGAGACGATCGGTGACGAGCTTCGCCAAGGCGGCGGGCACGCATTCAAGCACGACGGCGAAGGCGCCGGCCTCTTCGAGCGCCTTCGCGTCTTCGAGCAGGCGCCGTGCGGACTCTTCGGTTTTCCCCTGCACCTTGAACCCGCCGAGGGCGTTCACCGATTGGGGGGTGAGACCGAGATGACCCATTACAGGGATGCCTGCCGAGACGATGGCGCGCACCTGGGGGCACACCTCGACACCGCCTTCGAGTTTCACCGCGTTCGCGCGGCCCTCTTTGAGAAGGCGTCCTGCATTGCGAAGCGCCTCGCCCGCGCTTGCTTCGTAGGACATGAAGGGCATGTCGCACACGATAAGCGCGCGCGACGCCCCGCGCGCGACGGCGCGGCAGTGGTGGATCATGTCGTCCATGGTGACTGAGAGGGTATCTTCGTACCCTAAGATGACGTTCCCTAAGGAATCGCCGACGAGAATGCCGTCAACGCCCGCTTCGTCTTGAAGCTTCGCGGTCGAATAGTCGTAGGCGGTCAGCATCGCTAGCTTCCTGCCCTCGGCTTTCGCTCGCTGGAACGTGGCGACGGTCTGCTTGGAAACAGGCATAGCCGTCCCTTTCGTTGTGTGCTTCGAGGCTGGGTGCCCGACCGCATGTCGGGTCATCCGCTCTCCTTACGCAGGGGAAAGTATACGGCGAGAATGCGGAACAGGGCGCGTGAAACGTCGAATGCCCCGCAAATACGTATTTGCGGGGCATTCAGGACATCGGGTGCGCTGCCGCGTCGAAGCTGCTACTTGTGGTAGTAGCGGCGCTGCTCGTATTTCGGCTCGCAGCAGACGTTGATGCCGAGCGTGCGGTAGAGCTTCTCGTCGGTCTCGGATAGGATGACGCTGAAGAACGCGTCGCATCCGCGCAGGTCGCCGGCGTGTTCGATGAGTTGCGCGGCGACGGGGTCGGTCGCCGAGCTCACCGACAGGGCGAGCAGCGTCTCGTCGGAATGCAGGCGCGGGTTCTTCGAGTGCAGCGTCGAGGTCTTGAGCGAGCAGATCGGCTCGATCACCTCGTCTTTGATGACGAAGATGTCCTCGTCTACGCCGGCCACGGCTTTAAGCGCATTCATGAGCAGGGAAGACGCTGCGCCGAGAAGCGGCGAGGTCTTGCCGGTGACGACCCGCCCGTCGGGGAGCACCATGGCACCCGCGGGGCCGCCGGTCGTTTCCTCCTTCAGAAGCGCGGCGGAGCGCGCGGGCGAGAACGACGCGTCGATGCCCGCCTGGTTCATGAGCAGCTCCAGGCGCTCGACGTATTCCTCGTGCAGGCCGCTTCTGCGCGCGTCGACCGCGGCCTGGAAGTAGCGGCGCACGATTTCCATCTTCGCGGCGTCGCGCACCGCCTCGTCGTCGACGATGGCAAGGCCGGCCATGTTCACGCCCATGTCGGTGGGCGACTGGTACGGGCTTTCCCCCGCGATCTTCTCCATCATGGTCTTGAGAACGGGGAAGATCTCCACGTCGCGGTTGTAGTTGACCGTGGTCTTGCCGTACGCCTCCAGGTGGAACGGATCGATGCAGTTCGCGTCGTCGAGGTCGACGGTCGCCGCCTCGTAGGCGATGTTCACCGGGTGCTTGAGCGGCAGGTTCCAGATGGGGAACGTCTCGTACTTCGCGTAGCCGGCCGTGACGCCGCGCTTGTACTCGTGGTAGAGC
>CAKUIV010000068.1 GCA_934661105.1 uncultured Ellagibacter sp.
GCCCGGCCGGGTTCAGGAGGTCCCTGGGGCTCGCAGCCTAGGGGGAAAGGGATGTACGGAAAAATGTCGTCACCCCCGGGCTGAAACGCAAAAAATGGTCACAGATTGCCGATATGCGTCGCCGCAGCTTGGCTTGTACCTCTATTTTCATAGAGCCCGTTTCAATTGCACCCCATTTTTCGGCAAAATGGGGTGCAACAGCATCATTGAATCGTGTGTTTTCCAGCGAGAGGGTGCCACGTTGTCTCATATCGACGATTTGCGACCACATTTCGCCCTTTCGAGCCTTCCTGCGGTCGATTTTCGTCAAACAACGCCCACGCAAAGGACGGGCGGAGACGGCTTAAGCTAAATCGAGCGCATCGAGGCACGGTAGCGCGCAAGATGCGCCTCGTTGGCATGCGAGAGAACGTAGTCGTACGATTCGAGCATCTGCGCGCGCTGCGATGGCACGTTGCCCGAGACGGGAGCGGCGTTGCCGATGTGGTTGCCAAGGATGAACACCTCGTTGTCGCAGTTCAGAAGCTCAACGAAGCGCCTGAGCTCGCGAATGTTCTCAAGTTCGCCCGCGGGCGTGAAGTCGCCCGCATCGATCATGTCGCGAAGGCGGGTGCCCTTGAACGCGGTCATCGTGTGGATCATGATGCGGTTGGGGTGAAGCTCGCTGTAGAGTTTGGCCGTCGCCTCGGCCGATTCATCGGCATGCCCTGCGCCCGCCATGCCGATAAGATAGAACAGGTCGTAGGAAAGCCCCGCCGCATCAAGACGCAGACACTCACAGAGCGTGTCGACCGAAGAGAATCCCTTCCCCATCTGGGCAAGTGCGGAATCGAAGCCGCTTTCGGCGCCGATCGAGATGTCGCGCATGCCCGCCTTGGCGAGAGCGGCGAGCTCGTCGTCGGTCTTGCGCGAGACATCGGTCACACGCGCGAATGCGCCGACCGTCGCCGAGGTGAAATGCTTCGCCACCTCGTCCAGCACGAACATGAGCGTGTCCTGCGGCAGGCAGAACGCGTTTCCGCCCGTGAGGAAGATGCGCTTGGTGTAGGGGTACGCGCTCGCCGCCTCCTCGATGTCGGCGAGGATCTCCTCGCGCGGCGAAGGTTTGAACGGCTCGCGGTACATGTCGCAAAAAGCGCACGCGTTGTGCGAGCAGCCGCGCTGCACCTGCAGCTGCAGAATCTCGTTCTCGAAAAGCGGGCGATAGAATGCGCCCTGGTCGTAATGCATAAATGCCCCCTTGCGTCGTCTTTGGCTGCTAGCCTATCCTCTTTGCTCGCGCATTTGAAGTCGTCTGCGAAAAGATGAGCGACTTAAAATGATTTGAGCGGAAGGGCCAAGGAGCGACGCAACGCGGCGTCTGGACACGCGAGCGCTATAATGGCACCTATCGAGCTTGCGCGGAGATGACGCGCAGCACGGAAACGGACAGCGCATGCGCTGCAGGGCGAAATACTGCAAGCGGCGCACCTTCACGAAAGGAATCGCGATGAAGAAGTACCTCGTTCGCATCAAGGAATTCCATGGGACCGACGCGGTCTATACCTACACGTTCGACAACCTCACCGACGCGCTCGCCCGCGTGTCGCGTTTCCTCACTCCGGGCAACCTCTTCGAAGAGCGCATCGAAGTCGACCCGACGGGCTTCAAGGAAGTCATCCGCATCGAAACCATCCAAGTGTGGCTCGGGGAGGCGAACGAGGAAGGCACCGAGATCACGAAGGAGCTCGGCTACTGTAAATTCAAGTCGAAACTCGTCTATTAGAAAAGCATAAGCGCGCGGCGCGGCCTGTGAAATCCCGCGCCGCGCGCTGCGTTTGCCCGTCTTGAGGGTCCCGGCCGTTACGCGCGTGCGGCCCTCCAGGCGCCCACGAGCTCACGGGCGGCCCGCGCCGGATCGTCTGCCGCGCATACGGCAGACACGACGAAGAACCCGTCGACGCCTGTGCTTGCCACAAGCGGGATGTCGCCCACTTTCACACCGCCGCCCACCACGATGGGAACAGGGCTTGCTTGCGCGAGTTTTCGCAGGTCGTCGATGCTTTTCGTGATGACTGTGCCGTCTTGGGCGCGCCCGCAGTCGGGCTTGGTGGCCGTTTCGTGAAGCGGCCCCACGCCCAGATAGTCGACAAGGCTCATGTCGGCCGTCTTCACGTACTCGAGCATCTCGTCGGCGCGGGCCGAAAGCCCGACGATCGCATCGGGGCCTAACAGCTTGCGGCACGCCTCGACCGGCACGTCCGACTGGCCCACGTGCACGCCGTCGACCTTCACGCCCGCCTCGCGAGCAGCATAGGCCACGTCGAGCCGGTCGTCGACGAGCAGCGCCACGCGGTCGCTCGCGCCCGCACGCTCGATAACCTCGGCGGCCTTCGCCGCGCACGCCATGAGCTCGCGCGCGGAGCACACCTTCGATCGAACCTGCACACAGGTGAAGCCCACCCCGATCGCCGCCCCGATAACATCCTCGATCGGTCGCCCAAGCGTGTTTTCCGGCCCGATGACCAGGTATGACGAGATGTCGAGCGCGCTTCTCATGTTCTGTTGCATAGCTTCCTATCCTTTCAGGATCGCGTCGACGCGGGCCACCTTCGCGTCCATCATGTTCGCGTGCCCCGGGCGCACATCGGCCTTTAGGACGACCTCGGTACGGATGCCCTTTTCCGCGAGCACGAACGTGGCGTCGCGCACGACGCGCATGACCTCGTCCCATTCGCCCTCGATCTCGGTGAACATGGAGTACGTCCTGTTGGGAAGCCCCGACTCGCGGATGACCTTGACCACCTCGGCGACCTCGGGCGCAAGTTCGTCCCCTACGCCGAAGGGCGCGATCGCCACGGCAACGAGCGTGTTCACGGCCCTTACGCCTCCTCTAAAACGAGCGGGTTCGCTGCGATGTCTTCCGGCGTGGCACGGAAAAGCTCGTCGATGAACGCCGCCTTGAAGCTCGCCGGCGCCGTTGCCGTCTTCGCCGCGCGCGCGCCCGCCACGTTGTAGTGTGCGACGCCCGCTACCGCCGCAGTGAACGGGTCGGCCTCACACGCATACACGGCGAGCACGCCGCCTTGCGAGCACCCGAAACCCGTCACCTTTTCCATAAGCGCGCTGCCACCGGTGGAATACGCGATCACGTTTCCGTCGGTGACCAGGTCTTTCTCCCCTGAAACGGCAACAACGCCGCCCGTTTTGCGGGCAAGCGCCACCGCAGCCGTGCGCGCCGCGTCGACCGTGTCGGTGCTGTCGACCCCGCGAGCGCGGCCGAGGTCGCCCGCATCGCCCTCGGCGCCCCACAGCGCCGCGAGCGCGATGATCTCCGACGCGTTGCCGCGGACGATGGCAGGCTTGTAGGGCGCGAGCTTCTGGAGAAGCTCGGTGCGCAAAGACCCGATGCCGATTCCCACCGGATCGAGCACCCAAGGCTTACCCGCCTCGTGCGCTGCGGCGGCGGTACGCGGCAGCGTTTCGGCGTACACGGGCAGAAGCGTCCCCATGTTGATGTACACCGCGCCGCCCGCGGCGACAAGGCATTCGCCCTCGTCGGGCAGATACACCATGGCGGCCGACCCGCCCACGGCGAGCTGCGCGTTCGCCACGAAGTCGATCGTCACGCTGTTCGTGATCGACCCCGCCATCGGGTTCTCGGCGCGAACATCGCGCGCTGCTTGTCGGATTCCGCTTCTCAACTGGTCCATCTCAATCATGCGAGGTCCTTTCTTGACGGATGCGCCCAGGGCGCTTCCCCATCGCGAATGAAAAGGGACGCCAGCATAAGCGGGCGCCCCAGAATGAACCTGAGATGCTCCCTACGCCAGCACTAACTGACAGGTTCCAAGGGTTGGGCATGCGCCCTCTCAGCCACCGCGCCCGCGCGAACCCGCGGACGGGAGGCACCCCCGCATCGAACTTGTTGACAGCATGGTACACCGCAAAACGCGCAGGCACACGCGGCGCGAACGGGAAAACACGCGAATGGCGCGCAGGCGAGAAGCCGGGATGCAGGCTAAAGGCGCACGTGTCCCGTCGGCATCGGAAGCGATCGGCAGCGACGGCATTGACGCACACGCTTGCGACCTGCTACGATTCCAGGCGTTAAAACCTCACGTGGACTTTTTGGGCGACCCCGTCGTTTACACGGCGCCGCCACTTTTCGCCACGTAACCGATTGTCCGGTTGCGCGGCTTCCCGTAACGCCTACGCGGCGCGCTTCCGGACAGCAACGATGATCGACCGAAAACCGGAGGCAACCATGACGCAAACTCCATCGCATGAAACCATCAGGGAACGAAGAGGCTCGGACGCCCCGAACGTCGCAGACGCACAGCACGCCGCGGCCCAAACCGCAGACGCATGCGCCGCAGCAAACGCCCCGCGCTCGAGCGAAGCTTCGAGGGAGGGCAGCCGCACCCGCGCGAAGGCGACCGCGCAAGTCTTCCTCGGCGGCGCAAGCTACGGCGCGATGGCGACCACCTACAAGCTTTCCTACGCGGCCGGGTTCACATCGAACCAGGTCGTCGCAGGGCAAGGGTGGACGTCGTGCTTCCTGTTCGCCGTCGCTTTCCTCATCGGGATGGCGCGCGGGAAACGCTGGCAGCCCATCGGCGCGAAATGCACGCTCAAGCTTTTAGGGCTCGGGTGCCTTACCTGCACGACGTCGATCCTGTACTGCTACGCGATGAGCGTGCTGCCTGTTCCCGTGGCGCTCACGCTCCTGTTCCAGTTCACGTGGATCGGCACGGTCATCCAAATCGTCATGACGCGCAAGCCGCCGGCGCCGGCGCAGGTCATCGCCGCGGGCATCATCCTCATCGGCACCGTCTTCGCGAGCGGCGTGTACCAAACGGGCATCTTGGGCTACGACCCCGTGGGACTCGCCTGCGGGTTCTGCGCCGCGATCAGCTGCGCGCTCTTCGTCACGCTTTCGGGCAAGGTGGTGGCGCCCTGCTCGACCGAGCAGCGCGGCTTCATCGTGTGCGCGGGCGTGGTCATCGGCTCGCATCTCGTGTGCCCCGACTTCATCGTGTCAGGAGCGCTGCTGCAAGGGTTCGCCCCCTACGCCTTCGTGTGCGGGCTGTTCGGCATGCTCGTCCCCGTGATGCTGTTCGGGCTCGGCGCACCGCATCTTTCCGCCGGAATGTCGACCATCATGACCTCGGCGGAGCTGCCCGCCGGCCTCTTCATCGCGATGATCGTTTTGGGCACCCCCATTTCCCCCGTTGAATGGCTTGGCGTGGCGACGATCCTCGCGGGCGTGTGCATCGCGCAGATTCGCGGGAGGAAACGCGCGCCTGCGCCCGGCGGCGCTTCGGTAGAATAAGCGCAACGAACGAGACGGACGCGGACGGGAAGGAGTGCCCATGCTCGAGACGAAGCGGCTCATCTTGCGCCCCTGGCGCGAAAGCGACGCGCCGACGCTCTTCCGGTGGGCGAGCGACCCGCGCGTGGGGCCCGCCGCCGACTGGCGCGTGCACGCAAGCGTCGAGTACAGCCGCGAGATCATCCGCACCGTGTTCTCCGCGCCGGAGACCTACGCGATCGAGCTTCGGGACGTAAGCGGAATCGACCCAGATGAGATCGCCGAGGTCGAGCGCGCAGGAAGGGCTGCAGCAGCGGAAGGCGGGGAAGCGCCCAAGCGGAGAATGATCATCGACCGTTTGACCGGCAGATTCGCCGATAAACCCGATCCGCAGGCGCCCCTGAACCCCGTGGGAAGCATCGGGCTTATCGCACCAGGACGCGGCAACTGCGACATGGCTTCCGACGAGATGGAGATCGGCTGCTGGGTGGCGGCGCCTTTCTGGGGACGCGGCATCGCCCCCGAGGCGACGCGCGAGATCATCCGGCATGGCTTCTGCGACCTGGGGCTTTCCGCGCTCTGGGTGTGCAGCTTCGTGGAGAACGCGAAATCGGCGCGCGCGCAGGAGAAAAACGCCTTCCGTTTCGTCCGCCTCGAGGAGACGACGAACCCCGTCACCGGGCAAACGCGCACGCAGCGGGTGTCCGTACTCACGAAGGAAGCGTGGGGAGCCGTTGAAGCGCAGCATGCGCGGTGATCCTAGAGCAAGCTCGAGACGAGCGCTGATCGTCGCTCGCCTCGAACAAGCGACGCTTAGCGCTTTCGAAGAACGATGCCGATCGCGTTCAGATACTCGAGCGCGCCCGCCTCGGCCGACGCCCGATCGCCGCGCGCGTAGTCGTTGTCGCAGGCGAGCCAATCGGCCCACGCCTCCCTATGGCAGGAAAGCTCGAACATCGAGACGATGTCGGCGCCACGCGACTGCCCAAGAAGCGCCCGCCACCACGGAATGTCGTGCATGTAGTCGAGCTGGTCGGGCGTCCACGACAAAAGCAGGCATTCGGGCAGGTCGTCGTGGCAGTCGCGCACCATGCCCGGAATCGCGAAGCAGAGATACCCTCCCGCCTTCACGTACGGAAGCAGCTTCTCGTCGAGGTATCCCGGCTCACGGCCGAAGTAGTTGTACGAATCGATGCTCACCACCCCGTCGAAGAAACCGTGCGCGAAGGGAAGCCCGCGCGACGCGTCGGCCTTCACCGGCACGATGTCGCGGTTGGAAAGCCCCATGCTCTCGAAGAAGCGCATGTTCTCACCAGGGTCGCTCCACAGGTCGGCGGCGTAGGTTACAAGCCCGTACTCGCGCGCGAGCAGGGCCGACGTTGCGCCCGTGCCGCTTCCCAGGTCGAGCACGACCGAGCCCGGGGCGAAAGGCGATGCGCCCGACACGTCGTTTTGCGGGCACACGCCGCCTTCGCGCTCGGCGACAACGCGCGCGGCACGAGAAAGAAGCTCCTCGCAAAGCTTAAACGGATTGGGGCCCATGATCTTCGATTGCACGATGGCAGGAGAAAAGCTCGATGCTTTTGGGAATTGCATGATGATGTCCTTTGCGGTGGTAGTTGCCATAGAATGAAACGAAAGGGAGCGCAACCAACCGCGGCAAGAAACCTCGCCTTTTTCAAGCGGGTTCGCAAAACCTTTCTGGCCACGAACCCGCCGCAGTATAAGATTGCGCGTCCCTTACGAGGCAACGACCAAAAAGACATCCCCTTAGATGCTCTTCAAGCGCAGGCCCACCCTGCGCCCATGCGCGCATGATACCACGGCGAACGGCGTCGCACCAGCTTCGCGTAGTCCTGCGTCTGACGGAAGAACCCGATAGCGAAAACTGCGCCGCTCCCTACCATATTTATCTCGCATAGGTACCTTCGAGAGTTTTGCGCATCGTGCATGGATGGAGAGCGGATTCCCAGATGCGAACGTTTGCTTTGCCCACACTTCGCCCTTCGCCGATAGCTTCTATAGGCCGAAATCCATAAACTCAACACTTACGAAGCGCCTTGGGTTTGTGCTTTACTAGCTAGCGTCAAAAGCGCAGTGAGACGCTGCATGAGCATGCAGAGGTGGTCGCAACGAGCAGGTTGCGACCACCTCTTTTTTTGCGCCCATGAGCGCGTAACTGCGACATCGAAGTCCAAGAGGAAAGGGGTTTTCCACCAGTGAATTCCAATCAGCAACACCGTCAAATGCCTAAGGCCCGCGTGGAAGTGAAGCATCCGTACCTCGCGCTCATGGGCCTTTACCTGGGCGGCTTCACCGGCATGTACAGCGAGACCGCCCTCAATATCGCGCTTCCCCAGCTTTCCGCCGCGTTCGGTGTGGAAGTGTCGGTTGTGCAGTGGCTCGTCATCGGCTACATGCTCGTCATCGGCATCGTGCTGCCGTTCGCGAGCATCCTCATGAAGTGGTTCTCCGCACGCAAGATCACGATGTTCGCGCTCGGCGCGTTCTTCGTCGGCGCCATCGCAAGCGCTGCGGCCCCGAACTTCGCCATCGCGCTCGTCGGGCGCGCGGTGCAGGGCGTGGGCACGGGGCTTGTGCTGCCGCTCATGTTCGCCATGGTGCTCGAGGTCATCCCGCCGCACAAGATCGGCGCCGCCATGGGCACGACCGCGCTCGTCATCATGTTCGCGCCCGCCATCGGCCCCACCCTGGCAGGCATCCTTCTGGGCGCAGGCTCCTGGCGACTCATTTTCGCAAGCTTCGCCGTCATCCTGGCCGTAGGCATGTTCTTCACGCTGAAGTTCGAGGTCAACCCCTACAAGCTCACCCGCCCGCGCATCGACGCGGCATCGGTCGCCCTTTCGTGCGTCGGTTTCGGCGGCATCGTTTTGGGCGCTGGCATGGCGAGCCTCTACGGATGGCTCTCGCCGGTGGTCCTCATCGCGCTTGCGGCCGGCATCGTGTGCCTGGCATTCTACGCCAAGCGCCAGCTTTCCATGGACGCCCCCGTGCTCGACGTGCGCATCTTCGGCATCTCCGGGTTCCGCACGGGCGCGATCTGCATGATGCTCAACTTCGGCATCACGCTTTCGGCCATGTACATCCTGCCGCAGTTCTACCAGAACGCGATGCTCGTCGCGGTAGCGCTCACCGGCGTCGTCATGCTGCCGGGAGGCGTGGTGAACGCGCTCGTGAGCATGGTGGCGGGCCGTCTGTACGACCGCGTCGGCGCCCGCGGCCCGGCGCTTTGCGGCTTCGGGCTCTCCATCGTGGCTGCGGCGCTGCTCATGCTCGCCACGCCGGAGTCCCCCGTCGCCTACATCGTCGCGTGCCACATCATCATGATGGTCGGCGTGCCGCTCGCCATGTCGCCCTGCCAGACGCATGCGCTCTCGTCGCTGCCGCATGAGCTTTCCACCGACGGCTCCACGGCGCTCAACACGCTGCAGCAGGTGCTCGGCGCCGTATGCACCGCCGTTGCGACGAGCCTGCTTACCGCAGGCGAAGGCGCCTTCGCCGCCGCCGGCGGCACCGACGCCGCGGCCGCATTCGCACAAGGGTCGCACTGGGGCTTCGCCTTCACGCTCGTGCTCGCCGCACTCGGGTTCGTGTTCGCCCTGCGCATCAAGGCGAAGAAGCGCGTGAACGTGGGCACGGGCCAGATTCCCGCGGCCAACGCCGCCGATCGTGCCGAAGCGGCGAAGAGCGCCGCGAAAGGCGAGACCGCGCCCTCTCTCGAGAGCAGCGGCTCGGCCCTGCACCAAATGTAGGACACGGGAAAACGCTTGGGGCCTCTTTTCGGGACGCAGGTGCATTCTTCGGCGCGCAGGATCGCGCGACAATGACGCCAGGAAGGTGCAGACGACCTGATCGCTCAGAGAAAGGATGGCCCCAAGATGGTAAAGAAGACCCTCATCGCCGCTGGCCTTGCGTGCACACTCGCCCTGCCGTTCTCGCTTGCCGGCTGCTCGGGCGGAAGCGACGCCCCCGAAAACAAGCAGGCCGCATCCGAGCAAGCGGCCGAGAAGGAGATCGTCCCCGGCGTCGTCGACATGGATCACCTCAAAGCTGGCATGAAATACATGAAGGAGACAAGCGTCGCGCAATATGCCGACGTGGCTGCGCAGTTCGACAACGAGGGCAAGGTGTACGAGGAGTCGGACGGCACGTACGTCACCTACCGCTGGGCGACCGAAGACGACGCAAACCGCGTGCTCGTCACCCTTACCGTCGATTCGGACGGAAATCCCGACAAGGTGAGCGGCAGGTCTTGGACGGGAGACGAGATCAAAGACTACATGAAAAGCCTGGGGTAGGTCTCGTATCACCCGGTAAACAGGCTATCGCTTCAAACGGAAAGGCGGCGGGAACGAACAGTTCCCGTCGCCTTTCTTCGTATGCGCGCCCGATTGCGCTGCGCACCAAGGATCGACGCAACCGGGCCGCAAGCGGGCGCCCGCTTTGGAAGCGCCCGCAACTCGCAGCCGAATCCGCGCGCGACGTCGAGCGGCCTACGGGCGCTTCGCCCCGCAGTTGCCGCAGAAGGCGCCGGTGTTCTCCTGGCCGCAGGCGCACGTCCACGTACCGCCCGCCGCCTCCGGTTTCTTCGCGCCGCAGTTCGAGCAGAAGTTGCCGGCGTTCTCGGTGCCGCACGAGCACGTCCAGGTACCCGCGGGAGCCGGCTTGGCGGCGCCGCAGTTGCCGCAGAACTTACCGGTGTTCTGCGCCCCGCAGCTGCACGTCCATGCATCCGCCGACGTGCCCGCGCCTGCCGCCGGGGCGAAGCCGCCGCCGGCCGCCACGTTGTACTGGTTCTGCGGCACGCCGCCCTGCTGCTGGTAGAGCGCCTGGGGGTTCATGCCGCCTGCGGCGCTCGCCACGCCCATGCCCATGAAACCCATCATGGCGCCGTTCTCGTTGCTCGCCGCCATGCGCATCGCGTCGGCCTGCGACGCGGCCAGGTTCGCGGCCGCCATGGACGGGTCGCGCATGACCGCAGCCTTCTGCAGGTCCTTGATCATCTTCTCGTCCTCTTCGGACGCCGCGATCGCGTTCACGCCGAACGAGGCGACCTCGATGCCGCGAAGGTCGCGCCATTCGCCCGAGAGCTCCTCGTTCAACGCCTCCGCGAGCTCGCGCGTATGCGCCGGCACGGCCGAGTAGCGCACGCCCATGGCCGAGATCTTCGCGAACGCCGGCTGCAGCGCCGTTAAGAGCTCGCTTTTCAGCTGCGAGTCGATCTTGTCGCGCGTGTAGGGCTCCTCCACGTTGCCGCACACGTTCTTGTAGAA
>CAKUIV010000069.1 GCA_934661105.1 uncultured Ellagibacter sp.
GCGGACAACGGGGTTCGAACCCGCGACCCCCACCTTGGCAAGGTGGTGCTCTACCAGCTGAGCCATGTCCGCATATGCTCGTTTCGCTTTCGCGAGACGATTGTCAAAAATTGGAGGCGACGCCCGGATTCGAACCGGGGGTGAAGGCTTTGCAGGCCTCTGCCTTACCACTTGGCCACGTCGCCATCCTGGCGTCTTTGTCAAGGTAAAGGCTGGTCAAACAGCTGTCTGACCAGCCTATCATTGACAATGGAGCGGACAACGGGGTTCGAACCCGCGACCCCCACCTTGGCAAGGTGGTGCTCTACCAGCTGAGCCATGTCCGCGTCGCGAGGAAGTATATTACGCTTTCACTTCCTCTTCGTCAACCCCTGTTTTCAATTTTTTTTTGAAATCAGAGGAAGAGATCGCTTAGCGCTGAATGGACCCCTGAGGATAGATGACCATCAGGACCAGCAGCGAAACAATGAAGATAATCGCGAAAATGATGGTGATGCGGTCGAGATTCTTCTCGACGATGCTCGTACCGGTTTGCGTCGAGTACACCGAACTCGCGATCATGTCGGAAATGCCGGTTCCCTTGCCGGAGTGCAGAAGAATGAAGATGATCAAGCCGACTCCGGACACGACCAGCAGGATCAGCATAAGGATGAGCAATGGATTCAAAATGCCACTCTTTTCGTTACTCGGTTTTGAAATTCGCCTCTGCGCTCACACGCAAACGGCTATACGCAAGTTGTAAATTATACGTGAAAGCATAAGATACGACAAGGGTTTGCCACGCCTATTCGGCAGTTGGCAAGCCCTTGCCACGAATCTTCCGCATGTGCCCTTTTCACGAAGCGAGCAAGCTCTTGCCTGTCATTTCTCTAGGCGCTTCAATACCGATTGCGGCGAGCAACGTCGGCGCGATGTCGCAAAGCGCCCCTTCCTCGTCCGAAAGCGAAAGCCCCTGTCCCGAGTAATCCGCAAGCGCGAAGGGAACGAGCGCGGTGGTATGCGCCGTGTAAGGCGTGCCGTCGTCTGCGAGCATCTTGTCGGCATTGCCGTGGTCGGCCGTCACGAAAGCGACGCCGTGGGCGCGCTCAACCGCGGCGAGCACCTCGGCAACGCCCGCATCGACCGCTTCGACCGCCTTCACGGCGGCGGGGATGACCCCGGTATGCCCCACCATGTCGCAGTTCGCGAAATTGACGATGTAAACGTCGGCGGCCCCGTCGTCGATCGCACGTGCAAGATTGCGCGCGACCGCAGGCTCGCTCATTTCCGGTTGCAGATCGTATGTGGCGACCTTCGGGCTCGAAACGAGTTCGCGCTCCTCCCCCGCCTTCGGCTCTTCACGCCCTCCGTTCAAGAAGAACGTCACATGCGCGTACTTCTCGGTCTCGGCGATATGGTATTGGCGAAGCCCCTTCGCGGCGAGCACGTCGGCAAGCACGTTGTCGGGGAATTCCTTCGGGAAGGCGACGGGCGCCGGGATATCGGGGTCGTACTCGGTCAGGCACACGAACGACACCTTCGGGAGCCGATCGCGCGAAAACCCGTCGAAGGCGGGATCGACCATCGCGCGCGTGAGCTCGCGGGCGCGATCGGGGCGGAAGTTGAAGAAGATGACGGCGTCGCCTTCACGCACGCCGCGTTCATCGAACGAGACCGGCTCGACGAACTCATCGGTCACGCCCCGCGCATAGGAGTCGGCAATCGCTTGATCGGGCGTCTTTCGAACAACGGGCGATCCGCACACGACGGCTTCCCAGGCACGATGCACACGATCCCACCGCTTATCGCGATCCATCGCGTAGTAGCGACCCTCGATGCTCGCAACGGAGACGCGCCCTTCCCAGCCGTTTTCGGAGATGAAGTCCTCGAGCTCGCGAAGGTAACCGGCCCCGCTTGAGGGAGGGACGTCGCGACCGTCCATGAAGCAATGCACGCGAATGTCGGGCACGCCCGCGTCAATCGCATGGGAGACAAGCGCGTAGAGATGCTCGTTGCTCGAATGAACGCCGCCATCGGAGAGAAGCCCCATGAGATGCAGCGCCGCACCCGGCGCGGATGCCGCTTCGAAGGCGTTGTTGATGACCGTGTTTTCCCTAATGGACCCCGTACGGCAGGCGCGATTGATCCGTGTGAGCTCCTGATGCACGACGCGCCCCGCCCCGATGTTCAAATGCCCGACCTCGGAATTGCCCATCTGCCCCTCGGGAAGGCCGACCGCCTCGCCCGAAGCCTGAAGGCGCGTGAACCCGTGCTCGAAGAGCGCGTCGAGAAACGGGGTCTTCGCAAGCGAGATCGCGTTGCCGGGGCCTTCGGGAGCAAGACCGAAACCATCCATGATCACAAGGCACACGGGAAGCGAGAAGGTTTCGCGCGCGCTGCCGACAGCGCCGCCCCTCATGCGACGACCGCCTTGATGAGCTGGATGAACGAATCGGATTTCAGGCTCGCGCCGCCGATGAGCCCACCGTCGATGTCGGGTTCGGCCACGAGCGCGTCGACGTTGCCGGGGTTCATCGAGCCGCCGTAGAGCACGCGGACGGCGCAAGCCGTCTCTTCCCCGAAGCGCGATGCGATCTCGGCGCGAATGGCGGCGCACACGTCCTGCGCCTGCTCGGGCGTTGCCGTGCGACCGGTGCCGATCGCCCAGATGGGCTCGTAGGCGACGACGCACTTCGCGACGTCATCGGCGTCAACGCCCGCGAACGCGGCGCGCACCTGGGCGCACACGTACTCGTTGGTGGTCCCTTCGTCGCGCACGCCGAGCGATTCGCCCACGCACACGATCGGATTGACGCGCCCGGCGATAAGCGCACGGACCTTTTTGTTCACGTCCTCGTTGGTCTCGCCGAACAACCCGCGACGCTCCGAATGCCCGACGATGCAGTACGTGCAGCCGCATTCGCGGATCATGGGAACGGAAACCTCGCCCGTGAACGCGCCCTTTTCCTCCCAGTAGACGTTCTGGGCGCCCACGGCGATCTTCGTCTTGTCGAACTCGAGCACCGTCTTCACGGGCTTCAAGTCGATGAACGGCGGGCAGATGACGACGTCGGCCTTGTCGGCCCAGTCACGCCACCAGTTGTTCGAGATTTCCTGGGTGAGGACGACGGCCTCGCCGATCGCGTTGTTCATCTTCCAGTTGCCGGCCATCATAGGTTTTCTTGCCATAACGCATCCTTTCCGCTGAAAGCAAGCGGGGAGACGGTGCGTCCGCATATCCGCAGGCCGCACCGTCTCCCCCTCGTGTTGCATGAGATTCTACCTGAGCGCCTCGACGCCGGGAAGAGCTTCGCCCTGCACGAGCTCCATGCTCGCACCGCCGCCGGTCGAAATGAACGTCATCTTGTCCGCGAGACCGAATTTGTTCACCGCAGCTACGCTGTCGCCGCCGCCGATGATCGTGTCGGCGTCGGTCGCCTGCGCAACGGCACGGGCCACCGCCTCCGTGCCGGCAGCGAACGCGTCCATCTCGAACACGCCCATCGGACCGTTCCAGAAGACCGTCTTCGCGCTCGCGACGGCATCGGCGTAGAGCTTCGCCGTTTCAGGGCCGATGTCGAGCCCCATCATATCGTCGGGGATGGCGTCGACGGAAACCGTCTCGATTCGAGCGTCGGGCGCGAACCTATCCGCAACGACGACGTCGACGGGAAGAAGCAGCTTGCAGCCAGCCGCCTCGGCCTTGCGCATCATGTCCGCTGCGCGGTCGACCCATTCGTCCTCTTTCAGCGAGGTTCCAACTTTTTTGCCCTCGGCAAGGAGGAACGTGAAGCACATGCCGCCGCCGATAACGAGCGTTTCGCATTTGTCGATGAGCGCATCGATGACCTTTATCTTGTCGGACACCTTCGACCCGCCGAGAATGGCGACGAAAGGACGCTTCGGGGATTCGAGCATGCCCGAGAGCGTGGACACCTCGCGCTGCATGAGGTAACCCGCATACGCCGGCAGAAGCGCCGCGACGCCCGCGGTCGACGCATGCGCGCGGTGCGCCGTTCCGAACGCGTCGTTCACATACGCATCGCCAAGCGCGGCGAGCTCCTCGCAGAACGCTGCGTCGTTCTTCTTCTCGCGCCCGTCGAAACGCAGGTTCTCGAGCAGGAGAACGTCCCCGTCGCCGAGTGCGGCAACCTTGGCTTTCGCGTCATCGCCGATGGTGTCGGAAGCGAAGGCTACAGGTGCGCCGAGCAGCTCGGACAGGCGCAGCGCTGCCGGGCGAAGCGTGAACTTCTCCTCGAACCCGTTGCCCGCCGGACGGCCGAGATGGCTCATAAGGACAACACGAGCTCCCTTTTCGCGCAGCTTCTCGATCGTAGGAAGCGCCGCGCGGATGCGCGTGTCGTCGGTGACGACACCGTCTGCAACCGGTACGTTGAAGTCGACGCGCACGAGCACGCGCTTGCCACGCGCATCGAGCTCATCGATGGTTTTGATGGATGCCATTGAACCTTCCTTTTCAACAAAGAAACGGGCGGCACGAAGCCGCCCGAAACCGTTCGCTATCCGATTAGAGAAGAATCTTCACGAGATCCTTAACGCGATTGGAGTAGCCCCATTCGTTGTCGTACCAGGAGACGACCTTCACGAGGTTGCTCTTGCCGCCCATGACCATGGTGAGCTTGCTGTCGAAGATGGAGGAGTGGTCGTTGCCGACGATGTCGATGGACACGATCGGATCCTCGGTGTACTCGAGGATGCCGGCGAGTTCGCCTTCGGCGGCCTCCTTCATCGCGGCGTTGATTTCCTCGGCCGTGACCTCGCGCTCGAGTTCCACAGTGAGGTCGACCATGGAGCCGTCGGGAGTGGGAACGCGCGTGGCGAAGCCGTCGAGCTTGCCCTTAAGTTCGGGCAACACGAGCGCGACTGCGCGGGCGGCGCCCGTCGTGGTCGGGATCATCGACATGGCGGCAGCGCGCGCACGACGCAGGTCCTTGTGCGGAAGGTCGAGGATGCGCTGGTCGTTCGTGTAGGAATGGATGGTGTTCATATAGCCACGCTTGATGCCGAACTTCTCGAGGAGAACCTTGGCGACGGGGGCCAAGCAGTTCGTGGTGCACGAAGCGTTGGAGATGATGTTGTGCTTCTCGGCGTCGTAGTCTCCGTCGTTCACGCCCATGACGATGGTGGCGTCTTCGCCCTTCGCGGGGCAGGTGATGACGACCTTCTTAGCGCCCGCCTTGAGATGCGCGCTCGCCAGTTCGCCGGTCTTGAAGATGCCCGTGGATTCGACCACGACCTCCACGCCCAGTTCGCCCCAGGGGAGGTTGTTGGGATCGCGTTCGGAAAGAACCTTGACGGCATAGCCGTCGGCAACGAAGCCGTCGTCGGTCACTTCGACCTTGTCGAACGCGCGACCGTGAACGGAGTCGTACTTGAGAAGGTGCGCCATCGTGGGGATGTCGCCGAGGTCGTTCACAGCGACAACTTCGATCGCAGGATCTTTCACCATCGCGCGGAACGCCAAGCGTCCGATACGACCGAAGCCGTTGATGCCTACCTTGATTGCCATGCAAAACTCCTTTCGAAGGATTTCACTTTCCTTGACGCACGTCGTTCAGTGTAGACCACATGCATCGCCGCCAACCGCGCAATCAGGCAAAATGCAAGCGAAGTCACTGCCCTTTTCGGTTTGCGGCTTCTTTGGCCATCTGCTCAATCCGACGGATCCGGTGATACACCGCCGACTTCGAAAGCGGCGGGTTGGCGCGCTGTCCGAGTTCCTTGATGCTCGCGTCGGGGAACGTGACGCGCAAGCGGATGAACTCTTGAAGCGCGGGCGGCAGGTTCTCCATGCCGTGGGCCTCGAGCACGGTGCGTATGGCGAAGAGCTGGTCGACCGCCGCCGACGAGCTTTTCGCCTGGTTGGCGACTTCGGCGTTGGTCATGCGGTTCACGTCGTTGCGCACGCTTTTCACCACGCGCTCCTCTTCCATGGTGAGCGCGCACTGATGCGCCCCGACGAAGGCGAGGAACTCGAGGATCGCGTTGCCGCTTTTCAGGTACACCATGTACGAGCTTCTACGCTGCATGATGCGCGCGTTGATCCCCTTGTCGGCGAGCAGCTCGACAAGCCCCGTTGCGAGCCCCTCCGATTCCACCGTGATCTCGAAGTGAAAGTCACCACGCGGGTTCGCGATGAAGCCACTGCCGAGAAACGCCCCGCGGACGTATGCCGCCGCGCAGCACTGCTTCTGCACGATGTCGGGCCGGATGCCAAGCTCGAGCCCGCCCGCCTTCGTGATGACGCCCAGATCGTAGAGCGACTCGGCGAGGTGGGGCTGCGCCGGCACTTCGATCAGGTAGTTCGGCGTTTTATGAAGCACGCTGCGCCGCACGGTGAGCTCGGTGCGCAGTTTGTAGATGCCGTGCAGGAGCTTGATGACAAGGCGCGCCACGCTCGGGACGTCGGTGGCGATTTCGACGCGATAGCGCCCCGGCCCGGACACGAACAGCGTTCCCTCGATGCGCACGAGCGCCGCAAGCGTGGCCTTGCCGCAATGGGAGCATTCGGGGGGCACGCGCGCAAGCTCGTCTTTTACATCCGCCGTGAACGACATAGCTTGAGCACCCCCCATAACGCCTCGCGAAACGCCACCGGGTCGTGAAGCGTGGGGCGCTCGAGATCGACGAGGTTCTTCGCGATGACGATCGGGCCTTCGGCCTGGATGGCCATCGCGTCTTCGTACGTGATGGAAACCGGGCGCACCGCGCGTTCTTGCGCATGGGCGACGCGGTCATCGGCCGCGCCTGCGCCCCGCGCAACCGCACCGGCGAGCTCGCCAGCAGACGCGCCATCCGGCCGAAGCGGCTCGGGAGCGTGGACGAGCACGTAGTCGATAAGTCCCCTCATGCCATGGACCATGAGCGCCTCGACGTGCTCCCGCGCCGTAAGCCCCCATGTTTCTCCCTGCACATCGGCGAGTCCGCAGACGAAAAGCGTCTTCCCGCGCGAAGCGCGAATGGCGTCGACCACGCCCGGGACGAGCAGGTTCGGGATGATCGACGTGAAAAGCGACCCTGGGCCGAGCACGATGAGGTCGGCCGCGCGAATGGCTTCAAGCGCCGGGCCGTAGGGCTCGATCGCGCCGTTGCAGCGCAGCTTCACCCGCTCGAGCGCCGTATCGGAATGACAGGCGACGGCCTGCCCCTCGATGAGGGCCCCGTCGCGCGTCTTCGCCGCGAGCGTCACGTGGGAGAGCGTTGAGGGATACACGTGCCCGCGCGCGTCGAGCAGCTTCTCGCAGATAGAGACCGCCTCGGGAAACGACCCGCAGGCGTCTTCGAGCGCGACGAGCATGAGGTTGCCGAGCGAGTGGTCGCGCGCAATCGGGAACCGATATTTGAAGGCACGTGTGAGCGGGTCGGACGGATCGGCCGCCATGGCGGCGATGCACTTGCGGATGTCGCCCGGCGGCGTGACGTCGGCTTCCTCGCGCAGGATACCGGTCGAGCCGCCGTCGTCCGCCATGGCGACGACGGCGCTCGTCTCGACCCCGAGCGACAACAGCGTGCGGATGGACACGGGAGCCCCCGTGCCGCCGCCGATGACGACGGCGCGCAGTTTGCCTGCGCGATTGCCCTTGATCGAGCCGACGAGGGGAAGGTCGCGAAGCGCAGCGAACGCCGCGGTGGCCGAAGGGTCCTGCGAGAAGGCGTGTTTCTTCATCATGGGCCTACTTCCCCGCTCGACGAGCGGCAAGCGCGAGGTCGCGGTGCGCGACGCTCACGCGATAGCCGTTCGATTTCAGGTAATCGCCGGTCGATTCTGCGATCGCGACGCTTCGATGCTGGCCGCCCGTGCAGCCGATGGCGATGGCGAGCTGCTGCTTGCCTTCTGCAACGTAGCCGGGCATGACGCAGTCGAGCAGCGCACGCCACCGCTTGATGAACTCGACCGTTTCCTCGCGATACATCACGAAGTCGCGTACCGGAGCATCAAGTCCGGTAAGATAGCGCAGATCAGGGTCGTAATAGGGGTTCGGCAAGAAGCGCACGTCCATGACGAGATCGGCATCAAGCGGTGCGCCGTGCTTGAAGCCGAACGAGTAGACGGTCACCGCCAAGCCGCGACGTTCGTCACCTTTCGCGAAAAGAGACCGGATGGTATCACGTAGCTGCTGCGGCAGCATATTCGTCGTGTCGACGACATGGTGGGCCATCTCGCGCAGGTCGTAGAGCATCTGCCGCTCGCGTTCGATTCCCTGGGCGATGGTGGTGCCGTCGGTGCACAGCGGGTGGCGGCGGCGCGACGACTTGTAGCGGGCGACGAGCTTGTCGTCCGCAGCGTCGAGGAACAGCACGCACACGTCGATCCCCTCTTGCTCGAGCTTTTCCACCTCGCCCTTGAGCTTCGGGAAGAAGTCGCGGTTGCGCGCGTCGCATACCACGGCGAGGCGCCGGTGGGCGTCGGGTTGTCCCGGCATGCCCGTGAGCGCCAGCAAGTCGCCGATAAGGCTCGCCGGCAGATTGTCGACGCAGAAATATCCCAGGTCCTCGAACACGTGCATGGCCTCGGTGCGGCCAGCGCCGCTCATACCCGTGACGATGACGAGCTCGGGCATGTGATCCAAATCGGGTGCCTCTCTATCAGGCGCGTCGTTTTTCGCGCGGACTCCACCTGCCATGATCGCTAAACCCCCTATTCGCCGCCGACGACGATCTCATCTTTTCGCTCGTTATTATACTGCTCGATAACGCGGTGGAGCTCTTCTGCCACCTCATCGGGAACCACGTGGGCGTCTTTGATCTCGGCAAGGCTCGCCGATTTGAGGTTCTTGAACGATTTGAAGTGCTTGAGCAGGGCTTTCTTTCGCACCGGCCCGAGCCCCGCCACTTCGTCGAGGATGCTCGCCGTCATGCCCTTGCCGCGCAGCTCACGATGGAAGGTGATGGCGAAACGATGCGCTTCGTCGCGTACCTGCTTCACGAGGTACAGCGACGCCGAGCCCGACGGCAGAACCACAGGCCCCGTGTCCTGCCAGGGGACGAAGAGCTCCTCGTCGCGCTTGGCCAAACCGCAGAGCGCGATGTCGTCTATCCCCATCTGGTCGAACATCTCCATGACTGCGGAAAGCTGCGGTTTGCCGCCGTCGAGGATAATAAGGTCGGGTTTGCTGCCGAAGCGCTCGTCGGCCATGCGCTCGGGAGCATAGCGCCTGCTCATCACTTCCTGCATGGAAAGAAAATCGTTCGCCTCGGTAAGCGGCGTCTTTATCTTGAAGCGACGGTATTGGTTCTTGTCGGGTTTGCCACCCGTGAACACGACCATCGACGCTACCGTGTACGAACCGTGGATGGTCGAGATGTCGAAGCACTCGATGCGCATGGGAGGAGCATCGAGCGCAAGCGCGCTTTCGAGCTGAAGCAACGCATCGTTGATGCGCTTGTCGTCGTAGTTCGTGCGAACCTTGTAGCGCATGAGCGTGTGCTTGGCGTTCGTCTCCGCCATATCGACGAGCTCGGCTTTCTCGCCTTTCTGCGGAGCGGTGAAGCGCACCTTCGCGCCGTGCGCACTGCCAAGCTTTCCGGTGAGCCACTCCTCCATCGACTCTTGATCCTCAGGCGCGTCCCGCACAATGACCTCATGGGGAATCGACGTCGTCGTGTCGTAGTAGCGCAGGAGGAAATTATGCAGAAGGTCCTGGTCGGGAACATCTTTTCCGCGGTTGAGCACGAACTCGTTCGAGTTCATGATGCGGCCTTCGCGAACCATGAGCACATGCGCGCCCGCAACGGTTTCCTCGCGGAAGAAGCCGATCACGTCGGCGTTGAGGTTTCGAGCCGAAACCGCGTGCTGCTTGTCGGTAAGCGAGTTGATGGTGTCGATGCGCGCCTTGACGCGCGCCGCGCGCTCGAAGTCGAGCTCGGCAGCGGCGGCCTCCATCTCCTCTTTCAGCTCGGCGATGAACTCGCGATGCTGGCCGGAAAGGAACCGCTCGATCCGCTTCACATGGCCCGCGTATTCCTCGGGCGTGATCTTGCCGCAGCACGCCCCCGGTCCCAGGCCCACATGCGAGTCGAAGCACGGACGAACATCGGCTTTCATAAGGGCGAGCGGATCCTTCTCGATCCTGCGCGTGAGGTTTCGCCAATCGGCGCACGACGTCGCGCACAAGGGCACGACACGCCGGGCGATGTCGACCATGCGGCGCGCAGCACGCGAATCAGTGTAGGGACCGAAGTAGCGGGTGTCGGGCTTGTGCTTCTCGCGCGTGTACTTGATGGCAGGAAACACATCGCCTTTGGTAAGTGCGATAAAGGGGTAGGATTTGTCGTCCTTGAAGTCGGCGTTGAAGAACGGCGCGTACTGGTTGATGAGGTTCTTTTCCAGGACGAGCGACTCGTGCTCGTTGCCGACGACGATGTACTCGAACGAGTCGATCTGGTCGACGAGCAGCGGAATCTTCGCGCGATCGTCCTGGAAGTTCACGTACTGGCGCATGCGGGCGCGCAGCTGCTTCGCCTTGCCCACGTAGATGACCTGGCCGT
>CAKUIV010000070.1 GCA_934661105.1 uncultured Ellagibacter sp.
GACGCTGCGCCGACCGGACGCGATCGTGCGGTCGCGCCCGACCTTCAGGAAGACGACCTCGCGCTCGACCGAAGCCTCAGGCCGAAGCGCTTGGGCGATTACCTGGGACAAACGAAGGTCAAGGAGTCGCTCGCCATCTTGATCGAGGCGGCGGAGCAGCGCAAGGAATGTCCCGACCACATTCTTTTCTCGGGTCCTCCGGGCCTTGGCAAGACGACGCTTGCCACGGTGGTTGCGAACGAGCTCGGTGCGAACATCCGCACCACGAGCGGCCCCGCCATCGAGCGGACGGGCGATCTTGCTGCGATCCTCACCAACCTCGAAGAGGGTGATGTGCTCTTCATCGACGAGATCCACCGTCTGAACCGCATGGTCGAAGAGGTGCTCTATCCCGCTCTTGAAGACTTCGCGCTCGACATCGTGGTGGGGAAGGGGCCTGCCGCGCGCTCCATCAGGCTCGATCTCCCGCACTTCACGCTTATCGGCGCAACGACGCGAACGGGCCTGCTCACGGGCCCGTTGCGCGACCGCTTCGGCATCGCGTTCCGGTTGCAATACTACACTCCTGAAGAGCTTGCCGCCATCGTGTCGCGCTCGGCCGCCATCCTCGACGTGCCCATCACCGAAGACGGGGCGCTCGAGATCGCGCGGAGGAGCCGCGGCACCCCGCGTCTGGCGAACCGCATGCTCAAACGCGTGCGCGATTGGGCCCAGGTTCGCGGTAACGGGGAGATCAGCGAAGACGTGGCCGCCCAGGCGCTCAGCTTCTTCGAAGTCGACGAGTTGGGGCTCGACGCGGTGGACAATCGCATCCTCGAGCTTCTCGCCGTCCAGTTCGGAGGACGTCCGGTGGGTCTTACCACGCTCGCGTCCGCTCTGTCCGAAGACACCGACACGATTGAGGACGTTTACGAGCCTTATCTGATGCAACAGGGTTTGATCGTGCGTACTCCGAAAGGCCGTCAGGCGACCGATCGGGCCTACGAGCACCTGGGAATGGTTCCGCCGCGGGCGAACGAAGGGAAGGCGTGATGTTCGAACAAGATTACCTCATGCGGCTGCTCATGCAATTCATGGAAGCGATGCGCCGGAGCATCGAACGAGCCGATGATGGCCGCGACCCGGCTGGCGCGGCCGACATGCTTGAAGCGGCAATCGGCGACGCAACCGATCTTGACGGGTCTATGCTGCTTTCGCTCGCGCCTGAATCAATGGCTCAAGTCATGCAGGTTTCGGGCGTCGACCCCCACGTCACCGAGTACGTTGCGAACAGTTTAAGCCTCGAGGCGGAGTTTCTCCGCAGTGCCGGTAATCCCGAACTTGCCGACATCAGGGCAGGTCAGGCTGACGCTATTGCCGCTGCATATGGTTTCGACCTCGCAAGCGGCACCCCGCGGGAGCGCATCGAGTCGCTCGATTCGTGAAAGTTGCCCCTTGACGCAATTAGCTTCGCATGCTTATCGATCCGAATGCGGAAAATGACCCGAAATCCTTTGACTTCCGGCTCGTTTTTCGAGTTCGATAGCGTATAGTAGTCATGTGCTCTCGAGGTGAGAGCGAGTGTTGCCGCCATGCAACGCGCAGTGTTACCTCCCCGGCAAACGGGGAAGAGAAGAGGATTTTAAAATGGCGGAAGGTACTGTTAAGTGGTTCAACCCGGAAAAGGGCTACGGCTTCATCTCTCAGAAGGATGGCGAAGACCTTTTCGTCCATTTCTCTGAAATCAAGATGGACGGCTTCAAGACGCTCGACGAAGGCCAGGCTGTTTCTTTCGACGTGACCACGGGCCAGAACGGCAAGCTCCAGGCGAGCAATGTGGTGAAGCTGTAAATCCGTTTTACATTCATGCATGCCGAACGACCTCGCGAAAGCGAGGTCGTTTTTTTTGCTCCTTTTCCCGTTTATTTCGTCCCTTTATCTTACGGACGAGCATCGCGCGGCCGACTCCTTGGCGAAACGCCTAGAATAGCGACTCATTATGATTGAAATCTTGAACACCATCGACTCCATCGTCTGGGGTCCTGCGATGATCGTGCTCCTTTTGGGCACGCACATCTTCCTCACCTTCCGAACCGGCTTCATACAGCGCAAGCTTCCGCAGGCGCTCCGCATGTCGCTTGGCGGCGGCCATTCGAAGGGCGAAGGCGACATCTCGAACTTCGGCGCGCTCGCGACCGCTCTCGCGGCGACGATCGGCACCGGCTCCATCGTCGGCGTGGCAACCGCTATCCTGGCTGGTGGGCCGGGCGCTGTGTTTTGGATGTGGATCACCGGCGTGTTCGGCATGGCCACGAAGTACGTCGAGGTATACGCTTCGGTCCGTTATCGCGTACGCGACCATGCCGGCAACATGCTCGGCGGCGCCATGTACGTGTGGGAGCGCGCGTTCACGCACGAGGACGGATCGCGCCCCTGGTGGGCGAAGCTCGGCGGCGTCGCATTCGCCGCATTTGCCGTTGTGGCAACGATCGGCACGGGCTCGGCTGTCCAGGCGACGTCTATGACGGGCATCATCACCTCGAGCATCCCGGGCATCCCCGATTGGGCCGTCGGCGTCGCGATCGTCGTTTTGGTCGGCGTCGTCATCTTCGGCGGCGTGCAGTCGATTTCGCACGTCTGCGAGAAGCTTGTCCCCATCATGGCTGTCGCCTATGCCGGCGGTTGCATCGTGATTCTTTTGATGAACGCCCCGGTGCTCGGCGACGCGATCGGGCTCATCTTCGAATGCGCCTTCACTCCGAAAGCGGCGTTCGGCGGCGCGGTCGGATCGGGACTTCTCATGGCGCTTCAATTCGGATGCGCTCGCGGTTTATTCTCGAACGAGTCTGGTTTGGGCTCGGCTCCGATCATCGCCGCCGCGGCGAAGACGAAGAACCCGGCCGAGCAGGCTCTTATCGCGATGACCGGCACGTTCTGGTCGACCGTCGTCATCTGCGCGCTTACGGGCATTGTGCTCGTCTCGACCATGATCGCGCATCCCGATATCCAAGCCGAAGTGCTCGCCGACCCGACGTTCTACACGGGTGCGCAGCTCGCGTCGACGGCGTTCTCGACCATTCCCTACGTTGGAACGCCGATTCTCGTTATCGGCATGGTGTCGTTTTCCTACTCGACGATCCTCGGCTGGTCGTACTACGGCAATCGCTGCGCCGCCTATTTGTTCGGCAAACGCGCGATTCTTCCCTACCATATCGTGTATGTGATCGTGGCGTTCTTGGGGGCGATCGGCGTCGGCAACGTGGTCTGGACCATTTCCGACATCGGCAATGCGCTCATGGCCATTCCCAACATCATCGCCATCCTGCTTCTCTCGGGCTTGATTTCGCGTGAGACGAAGCACTACGTCTACGACGATAACCTCGACGAGGAAGATGATCGGGAGATACCCGTCGTCGCCTCGAAGTAGGCGAACGTTCCCCGTGCTCAAGAAAACGGCCGCGCACTTCGCGGCCGTTTTTTCGTTTGCGGCGCGCACGACGCCGTTTCTCCCTTCAGCTTGCCGTGCGACATCGCCTATACTTCCAGGTATGAAAACGATTGCCATCATAGGCGGCGGGGCTGCGGGCCTTGCCGCAGCCATAGCAGCAGGGGAAGCTTGCGGCCGCTCCGGCGACGCCCGGGTCGTTCTTTTCGAGGCCGACGACGAACGCGTGGGAAGGTCGATCCTCGCCACGGGAAACGGCCGTTGCAACTTCTCGAACGCGCGTATCGACCCTGCCGTCTACCGCAATGCGTCCTTCGTCGAAAGCGCGCTTTCGACGCTCGCGTCGGGTGAGTCGGGTCAAGCAGAACCTCGCTTTTCATGGGCGCATTCGGCTGATGCCGCCGACGAGGGGGAGCGCCTCGACCCTACGGGGCTCGAAGCGCCGGTGCACCGCTTCTTCTCGCAACTCGGTCTCGTGTGGAGACAGGAGTCCGAGGGGCGTCTTTACCCGCTTGCGAACAAGGCTTCGTCGGTCCTTGATGTGCTGCGCGCCGCCGTGCGCGCTGCGGGCGTCGAGGAGCGCTTCGGGTGCGAGGTGGTGCGCATCGATGCCGGTGGGCCGAGGGAAAAGATCCACCTCCGCTTCCGCGACGGCTCCATCGAACATGTCGATGCCGCGATCGTCGCCGTCGGAGGGCGGGCGATCGCGGGAATCGAGTTGCCTGGCGATATACCGCGTCTTCCGAGCCGTCCTGTTTTGGGGCCTCTTCGGGCTGACCCGCGCGTCACCCGTCAGCTCAACAACATCCGCGTTAAATGCGAAGTCGAGCTCATGCGCGCATCTCGCATCGTCGCGAGCGAGCGAGGCGAGCTTCTTTTCCGCGACTACGGGGTGTCGGGCGTGTGCGTGTTCAATCTTTCGCGGTTCGCGCGCGAAGGCGATGTGCTCTCGATTGATTTGCTGCCGCATATCAACGCGAGCGAACGGGAGGCATGGCTGTTCTCCCGGCGAAAGCATCTTCAGGCGCGTTTCGGCGAAGGTTCGCCGATCTCGGCTGAAGACGTGCTGCGCGGCGCAGTGCTTCCCCAGGTCGCCCGTGTTGCATGCAGATGCGCGGGCATCGATGCGGACGCCCCGCTCGCAAAGCGGGACGTGCCGGCGCTCGCGCGCGTGCTCGGCGGGTTGCGGCTTTCCGTCGAGGGGGTGGGGGACGCAAAGCAGTGCCAGGTCACGCGTGGGGGCGTCGATATTTCCGCAGTTCGCGCGGACACGATGGAGACCGCCGCGCACCCTGGCCTCTTCTTCGCGGGCGAGGCGCTCGACGTCGACGCTCCCTGCGGCGGCTACAACCTCCATTGGGCATGGGCGTCGGGCATCCTTGCCGGGCGCTCTGCAATCGCCCATGTTTTCTCGTAAACGATAAGGAATCGAACAATGTCGGAACACGGAAAAGGCAATGCTCGGGGCGGCTTTGCGAAGCGGGGTCGCGCTTCGCGGAACCAGGCGCGTGGCGGGAAGGCGCGCCCCATGCGATCCTCATCGCATGCGCGCGGTGGAAACAGGGCGCATTCCGAGGGCGATCGGATCGATCTTGCGGCGCTTGCCGGAGCTTCTTCTCTTGAAGTAACGGGCGTTGCCCTGTCTCTCGATGTCGGATGCGCGGGTGGCGAGCCTTCTGAACCTGCGAAGCGCGAGCTTGCGCGCGCTCTCGGTCTTCGCGCAGAGGACATCGCTTCGTTCTCCCTGGTGAAACGCAGCGTCGACGCGCGCAAGAAGAACAACGTCCACTTCAATGCGACGTTTCGAGTCGAGCTTGTCGAAGGCGCCTTGGAGAAGGTTCGCCCGCTGCGCGGCGTGCGCGTGGGCGCATGGAACCCTCCCGCCGCGCTTACGGTCCCCGATCTTTCCGGTTCCATTCGGGAAGGCGATGCGCGCATCGTCGTCGCCGGCACCGGTCCGGCGGGCTTGTTCTGCGCGCTCTACCTGGCCGAGGCGGGTTTGCGCCCGCTTGTGGTGGAACGCGGCGCCGCTGTTGAGGAGCGCATGGCGGTCATCGAGGCGTTCAACGGGGGCGGTCCTCTCGATGCGCGCACGAACGTGCAGTTCGGGGAAGGGGGAGCGGGGACGTTTTCCGATGGCAAACTCACCACGGGCACGAAGAGCCCTCACATCAGACACGTGCTCGAGGCGTTTGTTGCCGCCGGCGCCCCGGAGGAGATCCTCTGGCAGGCGAAACCCCATATCGGCACCGACAAGCTGCCCGCTATCGTGCGAAACCTGCGCGAGCGCATCATCGCTGCGGGTGGGGAAATCCGGTTCATGTCCCGTCTTGCGGGCGTTTCCCTGCGCGACGGGTCGCTTCGCTCCGTGCATATCGAGGACGGCGCGACCGGCGCGATCGCCGAGACTCCCGCAAGCCGGCTCGTGGTCGCGTGCGGCCATTCCGCACGCGACGTGTTCGAGTTCATGCGCGAAGAGGGTTTTCTCCTCGAGCGCAAGCCGTTCTCGATGGGCGTGCGCATCGAGCATCCCCAGGCATTCATCAACCGCGCGCAATACGGGGCGGCCGCAAGCCACCCCGCGCTCGGCGCCGCCGACTACAAGATGGCTGTGCATGTGCCTGCGGGCCGGGGCGCCGATGGCGCTCCGCGCACGCGCGGCGTCTACACGTTCTGCATGTGCCCAGGCGGGGAGGTCGTCGCTGCGGCGAGCGAGGAGGGCGGCGTGGTCGTGAACGGCATGAGCCGGTTCGCCCGCGACGGCGAGAACTCCAACAGCGCGCTTCTCGCCGACGTCCGTCCCGACGACCTGCCGGGCGACGACGTGCTCGCCGGTGCGGCGCTTCAGCGTCGCGTCGAGCGGGCGGCCTTCGAACTCGCCCGGAAAAACGGTGGCGCTCCTTATTCCGCTCCTGCCCAGAGGGTCGGCGACTTCCTTTCCGGCGGTCCGATGCGCGATGAACATGCAGGCACGGTGCGCGCAGGCAAGGGCTCGATGGCCGTTGCCCCGACCTATCCGCGCGGCGTCGCGTGGAGCGACCTCGCCGAATGCCTTCCCGATTTCGTCTGCGACGCGCTCAGGCGGGGCCTCCCCCTGCTCGACGCGAAGCTTCGCGGGTTCGCGGACCCCGATGCGGTCCTGACCGCCCCCGAAACGCGCAGCTCGAGCCCGGTGCGGATGATCCGCGGGAAAAACTTCCAGGCACGGCTTGCCTGCGACGACGCCTCCGATGCCGAACCGGGCACGCGCGTTTACCCGTGCGGGGAAGGGGCGGGGTATGCGGGCGGCATCATGAGCGCCGCAGTCGACGGCTTGCGCGTCGCTGAGGCGATCGCCCGTGCTTGCGCCCCCGGCGCCCTCGATGACCCTGAGTCTCGGTAGCCGCGACCCCGTTTCGAGCCGCGACTACTCCTCTGCAAGCTCGCGCTCCCAGTCGAAGTCGGCTGGTGGAGCGGTCGGGGCGCCGTCGGGCACTCCCTCGCGGTCGACAAGGCCGTCCGAGCGCCCGTCCCACAGGCATGCGTCCATGTCGACGTGGGTTTCATCGGCGAAGACGACGCCTTCGCTCTCGAGGAGCGAGCGTTGCGCGTCCGGGCCGCCGAACGCGTATCCCTCGCAGATGCGGCCGTCTTTGAACACGATGCGATGGCAGGGGATGCCCGAGTTTTCGGTGGCGTTCCACGGTCGGGGGTTGCTGTGCATCGCGTACCCGACGAAGCGCGCTTTCCGTGGCGCTCCGACGAGACGCGCGATCAGCCCGTACGATGCGACCTTGCCTTTCGGGACGCGCTCCACGACCTCGTACACCTTCTTTTGGAACTCTCCCATAAGGCGCCTGCCTCTCATCGTCGACCCTTCGTCATCGAGAATGATAGCCAACTTGCTCGAGTGATACAATTTCGGTGCAAGGCGTCTTCACGCGCCGCTTTTTCCAAGGCGAAAGGCTGGCTTTCCCATGTCCCATGCTTCCGATACGTTCGAAGCGACCGTCTCCGCGCTCAAGCGCGGCGAGGTTGCGGTGTTCCCGACGGAAACGGTGTACGGCGTCGGCGTCGCCGTCGCGTGCGCCCCTTCCCCCGACATCCTTTTCGAGGTGAAGCGAAGGGAGAAGCGCAAGCCCATCTCATGGCTTATCTCCGAGCAGGAGGATCTTCTGCGCTACGGCGCCGGCGTGCCCGAATTCGCCCGCGTGCTCGCGCGCACGTTCTGGCCGGGGCCGCTCACGCTCGTCGTGAAGGCGTCGTCGCTTGTCCCGTCCGCCTTCATGTCGCGCGAGGGAACCATCGGCCTGCGAATGCCGAACAACGAGTGCGCGCTTTCGCTCATAGAAGCCGTCGGCTGCCCGCTCGCCACCACGTCGGCGAACGTGTCGGGGCTTGCCCCGACGTGCTCGTTCGACCAGCTCGACGGGCAGATTCTCGCGCGCGTTGCCGCTGTTCTCTCCGATGGGGACGACTCGGCGAAAAGCGGTGTGTCGTCCACGGTGGTCGATTGCACGGGCGATCATCCGCAGATCATGCGCGAAGGGGCTATCACCATCGCCGACATCAGGGCCCTCTCGTAACGCTCTTCCCGGGAACGGGTCGAGCAGGTTGAAAAGGAGGCGTGTATGGCCAAGCCGTTCGAGAAATCGTCGATCGGGTTCAAATCGCACGATGGGTCTTCCCAGATAAAGGGCGTATTGTGGCAACCGGTGCCGGGGGTGGGCGCGCCCGGCGTGCGCGGCGTCGTCCAGATCGTCCACGGCATGGCGGAGCACTCGGGCCGCTATGAGGATTTCGCGCGCTTCCTCGTCGATAACGGTTTCGCCGTGTGCGCGCATGACCATATCGGGCATGGGCGAAGCGTCGCCTCGCCGGCCGATTTGGGCCACATGCCGCTCGACGGCGGCAAGGACGTCCTCGTCGAAGACGTTCATGGCTTGAGGCGCATCGTGCAGGCCCGCTTCTCGCGGCAGATTCCCTACTTCGTCTTCGGCCACTCCATGGGAAGCTATGTCACGCGCGCTTACCTGTCTCGCTATGCGCAGGGGCTTTCCGGCGCCGTTATCTGCGGCACGGGAAACGAGCCCGTCGCGAAGTCGAAGGCGGGATGCGCCCTCGCGCGCCGCATCGCGCGACGTCAGGGTGAGCGCACGCGCAGCAAGCTGCTCCACAACCTGGCGGACGGGTCGTTTTCGAAGTCGGTCAAGCATGCTCGCACGTCGCTCGACTGGCTCTCGACCGACCCCGCCGTGATCGACGCCTACCTGGCCGACGACTTATGCGGGCAGATGTTCACGGCCGGTGCCTACGCCACGCTCACAAGCCTCACCGCCGAGGTCGCCACGCTCGATTCGGCGCTTGCCGTGCCGAGCGATCTTCCCGTGCTCTTCATCGCCGGTGCGCTCGACCCCGTCGGCAATAAGGGCAAGGGAGTGAAAAGCGCCGCTGCGCTCTTCGAGAACGCCGGGATTCGCGATGTGGAAGTCAAACTGTACCCGGGTATGCGCCACGAGATCTTAAACGAGCCTGGCAAGCGCCGGGTGTATGACGATGTGCTCGCCTGGATCGATCGGCGTATCCGTTAGCCAGGCGATTGCGCCTGCGGTTGGAAAGGAGACCCATGCCGAAGCAATACGTCATCGCGCTCGATCAGGGGACGACCTCGTCGCGCGCTTTGCTCATCGATCACGACGGCCGGGTCGCGGATATGGTGCAGAACCCGTTTCGCCAACTGTTCCCCCAGCCCGGTTGGGTTGAGCACGATCCGCGCGATATCTTGTCGTCTCAGCTCGGGGCGTTGACGGAGCTTTTGGTCTCGAACGGGCTCGGTCCGGACGACATCGACTCGATCGGCATCACGAACCAACGCGAGACGACCGTGGTGTGGGACCGCGAGACGGGGCGTCCGGTGGCGAACGCGATCGTGTGGCAATGCCGTCGCACCGCGCCGATCGTCGAAGCTTTGTGCGGGGACCCGGAAGTGGCGGCGGAGGTGACGCGTCGCACGGGGCTTATCCCCGATGCGTATTTCTCGGCGAGCAAGATCCGTTGGATCTTGGACAACGTCGAGGGCGCGCGGGAGGCGGCCTGCGCGGGAAAGCTCGCATTCGGCACCGTCGACAGCTGGCTTCTCTGGTCGCTCACGCAGGGCGCGGTCCATGCGACGGACGTGACCAACGCGAGCCGAACCATGCTGTTCAACATCCACGACATGACATGGGACCCCTGGTTGCTCGACCTGTTCGGCATCCCCGAGTCGATGCTTCCCGAGGTGCGCCCCTCGTCGGGCGATTTCGGGTATACGGCGAACCCCGCGGCTGTCCCCGGGGTGCCCATACGCGGCGTTGCGGGCGACCAGCAGGCGGCGCTTTTCGGGCAGTGCTGCTTTTCGCCCGGTCAGGCGAAGAACACCTACGGCACCGGTTGCTTTTTGCTCATGAACACAGGGTGCGAGGCGTGCGAATCGAAAAACGGCCTGGTCACAACCATTGCGGCGAGCGCTCCGGGCTCGCCGGGCCCCGAATACGCGCTCGAGGGCAGCGTGTTCGTCGCCGGCGCGCTCATGCAGTGGCTGCGCGACGAGCTCGGCCTCATCGACGACGTGGCGGAGACTTCCGACATCGCGCGCAGCGTCGACGGAACGCAAGGGGTGTACGTCGTGCCCGCGTTCACGGGCCTCGGCGCGCCGTACTGGGACGCCGAGGCGCGCGGCGCGATTTACGGGCTCACGCGCGGAACGCGCCGCGCCCACATCGTCCGTGCGGCGCTGGAATCGCTTGCTTATCAAGTGAACGACCTGGTCGTGGCGATGCAAGCGGATTCCGGCGTGGCGCTGTCGGAGCTCAACGTCGACGGGGGAGCGTCGAAAAACGACTTCCTCATGCAGTTTCAAAGCGACATTCTCGGCACGCCGATCCGCCGCCCGAAGAACACCGAGACGACGGCTGTGGGTGCAGCCTATCTCGCAGGGCTCTCAACCGGTTTTTGGAAAGGGACCGACGAGCTCGCCCGGCTGCGTGCAACCGACGATGTGTACGCCCCTCGAATGGGCG
>CAKUIV010000071.1 GCA_934661105.1 uncultured Ellagibacter sp.
GCGATCTTGTTCTGCAGCTGGGACTTCTGGTCCTGGGATTGCACGACCAAACCCGACGGCAGGTGCGTGATGCGCACGGCGGAGTCGGTGGTGTTGACGCACTGGCCGCCCGGGCCGCCGGCGCGGTACACGTCGATGCGCAAGTCGTTCTCGTTGATGTCGACTTCGACCTCGTCGGCCTCGGGCAGCACCGCCACCGTTGCGGTGGAGGTGTGGATGCGGCCCTGGGACTCGGTCTTCGGGACGCGCTGCACGCGGTGGACGCCGGACTCGTACTTCATGACGGAGTACACCTTGTCGCCCTTCACCTTGAACTGGATTTCCTTGTACCCGCCCGCATCGGACGGCGAGACGTCCATGGGCTCGATCTTCCACTTGCGGTTCGAGCAGAAGCGCTCGTACATCTTGAAGAGGTCGCCCGCGAAGATGGCCGCCTCGTCGCCGCCCGCCGCTGCGCGAATCTCGACGATGATGTCCTTCTCGTCGGCGGGGTCGCTCGGAATGAGCATGAACTTGATGTCTTCCTCGAGCGCGGGAAGCTTCGCCTCCGCCTCGGAGATGGTTTCCTGCGCGAAGTCCTTCATATCGGGGTCGGCGAGCATTTCCTTAGCGTCCTCGATATCGTTGCAGGCCTGCAGGTACTCGCGCGACTTCTCGACGAGGGGGCCCTGGTTGGCGTACTCCTTCGCGAGGCGGTTGTATTCCTTTTGATCAGCGAGAATGGAAGGGTCGCTCATCTTCGCCTGGAGTTCCTCGTAGGCGCTGATGATCTTCTCCAGCTTCTCGCGCATGTCGGTATCTTGCATGGGGCACATGTTCCTTTGCGTGACTTGCTTGCTCGTATAGCCGATTCATTATACTCTGCACGGCCCCGTTACGCTAGCGCGGCCAGGTATTCAGCCGCCTCTTCGGCGCAGGTGGCGCCGTCGGACACCGCCGTGACCACCTGGCGCAGGAACTTCGTGCGAACATCCCCCGCCGCGAACACCCCAGGAATGGTCGTTTTGCCCGTTTCATCGGCGACGATGTAGCCGGAATCGTCGGTTTCGAGCGCGCCTCCCAAAAACTCCGTGTTCGGAGCCGTGCCGATTGCGACGAACAGGCCCGCCACGTTGAGCGTGCGCCGCGCGTTCGTTTCCACATCCTCGACCACGATGCCCGAAAGCGCGCCTTCGGCCTCATCGAGCTCGCGCACCTCGGAATTCCACACGAACTCGACGTTGGGAAGCGCAGCGAGGCGATCATGGTAGACCGCCGTGGCGCGCAGCGAATCGCGCCGGTGCACGAGGTAGACCTTCTCGCAGATGCGGGAAAGATAGAGCGCATCGGCCGCCGCGGTGTTGCCGCCGCCCACGACCGCAACCGTCTTGCCGCGGAAGAAGTTGCCGTCGCACGTGGCGCAGTACGACACGCCACGCCCCGCAAGCTCGTCTTCCCGCGCAAGGCCGAGCTTTCTCGGGCGCGCCCCGCTCGCCACCACGACCGCACGCGCAGCGTAGGTGCCGAACGCGGTCGAGAGCGTCTTCCGCGGGCCCGCGAAATCGACCGAAGTCGCTTCTTCGTTTACCGTGCGCACCCCGAAATTATCGGCCTGCTCTTTCATCGCCCATGCCAGCTCGAAGCCGCCCGTGCCGTTCGCGAAACCCGGGTAGTTTTCGATCCGTTCGGTCTGGGCAAGCTGCCCACCGGGTGAAATACGCTCGAACACGGCGACGGAAAGCCCCGCGCGCGCAGCGTAGAGCCCGCAGCTAAGCCCCGCCGGGCCCGCGCCGATGACCGCAAGATCGTATACGTTCAAGGCATCGGGATCGCCTTCGGTGCCGTTCATGGTTTGCCTCCTTCACATTCCTTCCGCCCGAGCCCGAAAAAGGCACGGGCGCACGTCGCGCGGCCACGAAAGGGACCGCGTATAGCAAGAGGCCGCAAAGCGCACGCCCTGCGACCCCCCGGAATCGATTGGTTTTCAGCCCTTTACGCCAGCAGCGCGAGCACGTTCTGCTTCGGCTGCGCGCCCACTGTCTGGCGCTTGACCTGGCCGTTCTCGAACACGATGAGCGTCGGCACGCTCATGACGCCGTAGCGCTGCGCGATGTCGGGGCTCTGGTCGATGTCGAGCTTCACGACCTTCGCCTTGCCGGCGACCTCGGTCGTGACCTCTTCGAGCACCGGGGCCAGCATGCGGCACGGGCCGCACCACGTGGCGAAGAAATCGACGAGCACGGGAACATCGGATTCGAGAACCTTCGACTGGAAGTCGGCGGAAGTTACTGCTTCACTCATGACTTGCCCTCCTATCGGCCTTTTCGGCCATGGAAAACGTTTTCATCCGGCGCACGATCGGCGCCGACGCGCTTTTCTATAATTGTATCGGCACGATGCGCCCTGTAAACCAGCTGTTACTGGAGCGGCACGAAATTACACTATAATGGTAACGTTTCGAGAGAAAGCGCATGGACATGACCGAAAAAACCGACGTGGCAAGCACGGCACGTACCGAAAACGTCACCGATGCGGCGGAGGGCACGCACGCACGCCCCTTCCCGCCATGCGCCTGGGAGGGCGCGTCCGTAACGCACGCGAACCTCGTTTTGGAAGGCGGCGCCATGCGCGGCCAATTCACCGCGGGCGTGCTCGACTTCTTCATGGACCAGAAGCTGTTCTGCGAGCGCGTCATCGGCGTGTCGGCCGGAGCGTTATGCGGCGGCAACTACGTTGCGGGTGCCGCCGGCCGGTCGAGCTTCATCAACGTGAAGTACTGCACCGACACCCGCTACCTTTCGATGCAGAGCTTCGTGCGCACGGGAAACGCCTACGGCCGCGACTTCGCATTCCACGAGATCCCCGACGTGCTCGATCCCTTCGACAAGCACGCCTTCGCCACCTCGCCCATGACGCTTGAAGTGGTTTCGACGAACCTGGAAACCGGAGAGGCGGACTACCACGAGATGCGCGACTACGACGCCGATCTGGACTACCTCATCGCGTCGTCGTCGATGCCGCTTGTGAGCAAGACCATCGAAGTCGACGGCAAGCTTTTGCTCGACGGCGGAACCGCCGACAGCGTTCCGCTTCTGCATTCCCTGCTCACCGGCGCGAAGAAGCACATCGTCGTGCTTACGCAGGCCGCCGACTACGTGAAGAAGCCGAACAAGCTCATGGCCCTCATGCGCCAGCGCTACGCCGACTACCCCTACTACCTCGATCGTTTGGCGTACCGTCATTACGAGTACAACCGCCTGTACCGTTGGATCGCGCGCGAGGAGGCCGCAGGGCGCGTGTTCGTCATTCGCCCGCAGAAGCCCGTCGCCGTCGCGTCGATGGAGCATAGCGCCGACAAGCTTCTCGATTTGTACGAACAGGGGCTTGCGTGCGCGGCAGAAACCTGGCCGGCGCTTCAGGAATACCTGGCGAAGTAACATGGCCGCCGACTTCGTATCGCTTTTCGTCGCGACGCTCGTGGCCGCGTGCGCGCCGCTTATCGCGCGCATCATCCCACGGGGGCTCGTGCCTGAAACCGTCATCCTGCTTTTGGCGGGCGCCCTGCTCGGGCCCCATATGGCAGGCATCATCAACCTGAGCGACCCCCTCAGCATGATCTCCGAGCTGGGACTCGCGTTCCTCTTTCTTCTGGCGGGCTACGAGATCGATCCGAAAAGCCTGTCGAACGCGCAGGGCAAACGTGGGCTTGCCGCATGGGCCGTGAGCATCGTGCTCGCGTTTCTGGCGGTGGGCCTCACGAAGCAGTTCTCCGCGGGCGACGTCGGGGGCATCGCCGTGGCCATCGCGCTGACCACGACGGCGCTCGGCACGCTCATGCCCATCCTGAAAGAGCGCAACCTGGAAAGCACGCCGGTCGGTAACGCGATCCTGTCGTTCGGCACCTGGGGAGAGCTCTGCCCTGTGCTTGCGATGGCGCTTCTGCTGTCGTCCCGCAGCGAGTGGAAGACGCTGCTCATCCTGATTGCGTTCGTGGGGCTTTGCGTCATCGTGGCGGTGATCCCGGCCAAGGCGCGCCGCGCGGGCCATCGCGTGTACAACTTCCTCGCGTCCAAGCGCAATTCCACGTCCCAGACGTTCGTGCGCGCATGCGTCGTGTTGCTCATCGGGCTTGTCACCGTGTCAGCGGTATTCGACCTCGACATCGTGCTCGGCGCGTTCGCGGCGGGGTTCGTGCTGCGCTACGTCGTTCCCGAAGGCGACCACGAACTTGAGTCGAAGCTCGAGGCCATAGGCTACGGCTTCCTCATCCCCGTGTTCTTCGTCGTGTCGGGAGCGAAAATCGACTTGGCAGGCGTCGTCGCCGAGCCGCTTTTGCTTATCGGGTTCATCGTGGCGCTGCTGCTCATTCGCGCCGTGCCAATCGTCGTCGCGCTCTCGATCGGCAAGGGCAAAGAAGCGCTTTCCATGCACAACCGCATCACCGTGGCGCTTTACTGCACGACCGCGCTGCCGCTCATCGTCGCCGTGACGTCGGTTGCCGTGAAGGTCGGGGCGCTTTCGCAGGACACCGCCGGCGTGCTCGTCGCGGCGGGCGCGGTGACCGTGTTCCTCATGCCGCTGCTGGCGTCGCTCACCTACCGCGTCGTCGACGCGAAGCCCATCGAGGCCGTGCAGGAAATCGCCGCGCACCCGCATGACATCAAGTCGATCCTGCACGATCACTGGGAAATGGAGCAGATGCTCGCGCACCAAGAGGCCGCGGCGCGCATCGCCGCGAAGCGCGGCCTCGTCGCCAACCAGGAAATTCCCTGGCAGGAGGCCGCTTTCGCCTTACAGCGCAAAAGCGCGCGCAAACGGGCGCTTGAAAGCGCCATCGACGCCGCAGCGCAGGACATCGCGGCGCACCGCGACGAGATTGAGCGGTTCATGGAAGAAGGAGCGAGCGAGGACGACCTGAAATCGATGCGCGAACGCCGCGAGAACAGACGGGCGCGGATCGCGCGTGCCGCCGTGCGCGAATATAATCGCCGACTCGAGGAAATCGGGCGACTGAAAAGCAGCGGCAAGTAGCCGGATCGCGATTCCCCGTTGCGCCTCGCCTCTGCTGGGACATGGAGGGCCTCTTCTCGCTGCGTTTCAAGGCAACTCGCAGCTTGTCAGGGACCTCCCTGCTTGCTGCCGCAATTGAACGACGTTATGCCGCATAATCCATGAAAGCGTGGCATAACACGAGTATTTATCAGGAGATAGGACACTAACTTCCCGGAAAAACCGTCGATTTCGAACACGCGAAGCGCCTTTCCGGACCGGAGCGGCGATTCGGCTTGTCGAACCGCCGTCGAAACCGCAATCGAATGCAGTCGAGGTGAGAAACGCTAGTCCGGAACTATTCCGGGAAGAACACCTCGTTCACGCGGGCTTGTTCGGCAGCTGAGCGCTTCTCAATCAAACTGCCAACCACCATGAGAACGCCCGCGACGGCGACGCCGATGACGATCTGGTGCAGCCCCATGACCTTGAACCCGAGCGCCATGCACGCGCAGTACGAAAGCGTGCCGCCCGCCATCGACAGGATCGCACCGAGCTTGCCGGCCCGCTTCCAGAACAGCCCGCACACCATCACCCAGAGAAACGCCGTCTCAAGCCCGCCGAACGCGAACATGTTGATCTTCCAGATGACGTCGGGCGGCACGACGGCGAGCGCGAACACGATGACGCCCACGACAAGCGTCACCGCCTGGCTCGCCCATGCGACCGTACGCTCACCCGGATGTGTGCCGCAAGCAAGTGCGCGATGGAGGCACACGTCCTTCACGATAGCCGACGACGACGCGATGAGCAGCGACGACACCGTCGAAATCGACGCCGCGATCGGCCCGATGATGGCGACGCCCGCAAGCCACGGCGGCAGCGTCTGCGCGATGGCGCGCGGGATGATGTTGTCCACGCTTCCACCGTAGTCGGCAAGGCTGCCAGTCAAAACGCCGGCCGAGAGCACGCCGAGCGCGGTCACACCGATCATCATGATGCCGATGATCACCGTGCCCACCACAAGCGCGCCGTGAAGCGATTTCGTGTCCTTGAACCCCATGCAGCGCACCATCGATTGCGGCAGCACGAACGTGAGCGCGCCGACGAGCAGCCACTGCGTGAAGTACAGCGACGCGGGCATGGCGCCACCCGAAAACGGCTCGAGCATCTCGGGATGGTTCGCCGCGATGGTGTCCATGATGTTCTCGTAGCCGCCGCCGGCGGAAAGGATTCCCGCCGCAAGGACGAAGATGCCGACGAGCATGACGACACCGCAGAGCGCGTCGGTCATGGCAACACCGCGAAAGCCGCCGATCGTGGTGAACAGCACCACGGCCACACCGAAGAGCACGAGCCCCACCGTGTAGGAATAGCCGGTCACGGCCTCGAACAGCTTCGCGCCGCCGACGAACTGCGCGACCATCGTCGCGGCGAAGAACACGACCACCACGAACGCGCTCACGTTCGCGAGCGCGTTGGAGCCGTAGCGCGCGCGGATGACGTCGATCACCGTGACCGCGTCGATCCGGCGCGCGATAAGCGCGAGCTTCTTTCCCATGATGCCATAGAGCAGAACGAGGGCGGTCACCTGAACCACCGCCATGTAGACCCAGCCCCAACCGATCGACCAGGCCTGACCAGGACCGCCGACGAACGAGCTCACCGACCCGTACGTCGCGATCGTGGTCATGGCGAGCACGAATCCGCCGAGCGCTCGGTTGCCGATGAAGTACTCCTTCACGAACCCGCTGGCGCTCGTCGCCCGGGCGCGCCGGCGCATGAGGAAGCTGATGAGAAGCGCCGCGGCAAGGAACGCGATGAGAGGAACGAGCGACACGAAGCTTTCCATGAGCTAGCGCCCCCCTTCGTCTTCAGAATCGGAGCGCGCGACCTCGTCGAGGTCGAAATCGCGGAACACGCGGCGCGACAGAACGACGGCCGCGATGACCGCGGCGATCCACGGCATCACGCAGCCGCCGACCACCCACACAGGCGTATGGAAGATTTCGATATCCGAGCTCGCCAAGCCGAACCCGCCGATCAGCCACACGACGACGATGAACGCGAGCGCCGCGCACGTCGAGCGCGCCTCGCGGTTCGCTTGGCGCATCGCCTCAGAATAGGTTCCTATACGTTTGTCCGACACGGCGACATCATCTCCTTGAAAAGTCGCGGCACGTTCAGCCTACACGTTCGTGCGTTCGCACGCATCGAGCCCCTTCGCTCGACGATTCGCGTTGCGCGCCCGCATGTTCTCGACCGTTCCCTGCATGCCATGGGGGACGTACGTCATGGCGTCGAGGTCGTCGGGAAGATAGCTCGCAAGCGACAGCGGCGCCGTCTGCTCGATGCGTTCAGGCGCGGGCCCCGGCACCGCCGAAAACCCGAGCACCGGCGCGCCCTTCGCCACGAGCTTGCGCTCGTACGCGCTTTCCGGCTCGTCGGGAAACAGCTCGCGGACATGATCGGTTTCCCATTTCACCTCATAGCCCGCAAGCGCGAGCTGCGTGAGCGAGAAATCGCGGAACGGCTGGCTGTCGGTGCGCAGGCGAAGCGGCGCACCGGGCGCGAGCAGGGCGCGGTAGCCCATCAGCCGATCGACGTACGTCAGCCGCAGATGAGCGCGCTTCTTCTTGGGAAACGGCGTGGGGAAGTTCACGAGAATCGCCGAAAGCTCACCCGAGCCGAAGTAACGCGCAAGGTCGGGGTCGGGGTCGTGGATGAACACGGCGTTGCCCGCCTTCTCGCGCACCGCCTCCTCGGCGCTGCGCAGAACGCAGATCGGGTCGACGTCGATGCCGACGAAAAGCGTCGTGGGGGTGCGCTTGGCGCATGCGACCGTGTACTCCCCCTTGCCGCAACCAAGATCGAGCACGACGCGCTCGAAGGGAACATCGCGCTTGACCAGGACGTCTGCCTCCGCCTCCGATGTCGTCGGCGTCCAGAAGCGCCACGACCCCGCCCATGCGGTGCCCTTCTGCTCGAACGCGCTCTCGCACACGGCGAGCCGCCGCTCGAACGAGAACCCCTTATGCAAACGCGACGCCGCAGTGCGCACGGTGCGCTCCTTTCTTCATGCGAGTGCGGCCATGATAGCGCACTCAAGCCCCTTTAAGCCAAGCGACCCCGCCCGACCATTCGGTGCGAGCGGGGTCGTGAATGTATATCGTGGGAAACGAGACTATGCGGCTATGCGCGCGTGCGAGTCTCCTCGACGACCTTCGCGATAAAGTCCTCGATCGTGGACGGCACGGTCTCGTTCGTCCGGTCGCGCACGGAGATGTTGCCCTCCTCGGCTTCCTTCTCGCCGACGATGACCATGTAGGGCACGCGGTCGATGGAACGCGCCTCGCGGATCTTGTAGCCGATCTTCTCGTCGCGGTTGTCCACTGCCACGCGGATGCCGGCAGCCTCCATCCGGTCGGCCACCTTGTGCGCGTAGTCGCGGCTCTTCTCGGACACGGGCAGCACCTTCACCTGCAAAGGAGCGAGCCACACGGGGAACTTGCCGGCGTAGTGCTCGATCAAGATGCCGATGAAGCGCTCGACCGAGCCGAAGCACACGCGATGGAGCATGATGGGGCGCTTCTTGGAGCCGTCGGCGTCGGTGTATTCCAAATCGAAGTTCTGCGGCATCTGGAAGTCGAGCTGCACGGTGCCGCACTGCCAGGTGCGTCCGAGCGAGTCCTGCAGATGGAAGTCGATCTTGGGGCCGTAAAACGCGCCGTCGCCCTCGTTGATCTCGTACTCCATGCCGAGCTTCTCGAGCGCGGTCTTAAGGCCGGCCTCGGCGGCCGCCCAATCCTCGTCGGAGCCCATGGAATCGTCGGGGCGGGTGGACAGCTCCACATGGTACTTGAAGCCGAACTGCTGGTACACCGAGTCGATGAGTTTCACGACGCCGATGATCTCGTCGGTGAGCTGGTCGGGGCGCACGAACAGGTGCGCGTCGTCCTGGTTGAAGCAGCGCACGCGGAACAGGCCGTGCAGCGCGCCTTTCATCTCGTGACGATGCACCGTGCCGATCTCACCGGCGCGGATGGGCAGATCGCGGTAGCTGTGCGGCTTCGACGCGTACACGAGCACGCCGCCCGGGCAGTTCATCGGCTTGATGCAGTACTCCTCTTCGTCGATCATCGTGGAGTACATGTTGTCCTTGTAGTGGTCCCAATGGCCCGACGTCATCCACAGCTGCTTGTTCATGATGAGCGGCGTGGAGATTTCCACGTAACCCGCCTTCTTGTGGATTTCGCGCCAGTAGTCGAGCAGCGTGTTCTTGAGCGTGGTGCCGTTGGGCAGGAAGAACGGGAAGCCCGGCGCCTCGTCGCGCATCATGAAGATGTCCATCTCGCGGCCGATGCGGCGATGGTCGCGCTTTTCGGCCTCTTCAAGGTTGTGCAGGTACTCCTCGAGCTCCGACTTCTTGAAGAAGGCCGTGCCGTAGAGGCGCTGCAGCTGCTCGCGCGTCGCGTCGCCGCGCCAATAGGCACCGGCGAGCTTCATCATCTTGAAGGCGCCGATCTTGCCGGCGGAGGGAACATGCGGGCCGGCGCACAGGTCGACGAAGGACCCGTGGCGGTAAATCGAGATGTCCTGGTCGGTCAAGTCGTCGATATGCTCGAGCTTGAAGCGCTGGTCAGCAAAGATTTTCTTCGCTTCCTCGATGGTCACGACCTCGCGCACGAAAGGCTCGTCAGCCTTGATGATTTCGGCCATCTTCTTCTCGATGGCACCGAAGTCGTCGGAGGAGATATTGTTAGGAAGCTCGAAATCGTAGAAGTAGCCGTCGTCGGTCGCGGGGCCGAAGGCGATCTGCGTGCCGGGATAGAGCTCCTGCACGGCTTCCGCCATGATGTGAGCGCAGGAATGGCGCATGATGTGGAGCGCCTCGGGGCTTTTCGCGGTGATGATCTCAACGGTTGCCCCATCTGTCACGGTTGCTGTGAGGTCGACCAACGTGCCGTCAACCTTTCCAGCCAGCGCAGCTTTCGCAAGACCTGCGCCGATGGAAGCCGCCACGTCGGCGACGGTCGCGCCGGCAGCAAGCTCTTTTACCGAGCCATCGGGTAATGCAATGTTCATGAGAGTCCTTCCCCATGTCAGGCGGCCAACCCGCCTGAACCGTTGATTTCCTCGCTTGCGAGATTCGATACGCAAGCCAAAGAAACATGATAAGCGATGAAAAAGCTTACGCAACCTCAAGTGCGAAACTTGCGCTAAGATAGTGCAGTTTCGGAAGGCGAAACGAAAACGAACCGCACAACGAAGGAGCATCCGTCCATGAGCGTTGAGCCTCAGGCAACCGTATGGATCACCGGCGCCGCCGGGCGCATGGG
>CAKUIV010000072.1 GCA_934661105.1 uncultured Ellagibacter sp.
TGCGGCGGCGAAGACGTAAGCGTCGGTCGTTTCGCCGATGACCGCAACGTCGAGGCATTCGGTTTCCCCAGGAAGCTCGGCGTCGTCGGACAACTCCACGACGAAACTGCCGTAAGCGGGCGTGAAGAGCGCATCGGCATCGACGTCGCCGAGCTTGACGCCGACGGAGTTTCCAACGCACATCTTGAACAGCGATTCCGCCAGGCAGCCGTAGCCAGGCGTCGACACGGCGAGCGCCGCCCCGCTCCCGATGAGGTCCTCGACGGCCGCGATGGCAGCAAGCTCGTCTTCAGCGGCCGGGGCGACATCGGAGGCGTCGTAGCAACGCGGCGCGACAAGCGCCACGCGATGTCCCGCGCCCTTGAATTCGGGGCTCGTGACGCGGTCGACCTTGCCGACCGCGGTGGCGAAGCTGACGAGCGTCGGCGGGACGTCGAGGCTCTCGAAGGAACCGGACATGGAGTCTTTGCCGCCGATGGAACCGACACCGAAATCGAGCTGGGCCTGAAGCGCGCCGAGAACCGCAGCCGTCGGTTTGCCCCAACGCGCCGGGTCGGTACGCAAACGCTCGAAGTATTCTTGGAACGTGAGGTACATGTTTTCGCGCTTGAAGCCGGCAGCGACGAGGCGGGCGATGCTTTCCACGACCGCGACGTAAGAGCCGACGTACTGGTTCTTTTCGGTGAGATAGGGGTTGAATCCCCAGGCCATACCGGAACACGTGGTCGTTTCGCCGTCGACCGGCAGCTTCGCCGCCATGGCGAGCGCGGGCGTGAGCTGGTTCTTGCCGCCGAACGGCATGAGCACCGTCGCCGCGCCAATCGTCGAGTCGAAGCGCTCGGAGAGGCCCTTGTTAGAGCAGACGTTCAAGTCGGTGACGAGGGACTTCATGCGCTCGGCGAGCGTCGAACCCGCCCATTCACGCGTATAGGCGGCACCTTCCTCGACGTGCACGTCCTGATGCTTCGGCGCGCCGTTGCTCGCGAGGAACTCGCGGCTCACGTCGACGATCGCGTCGTCGTTCCACATGATACGGACGCGCGGCTCTTCCACGACCTCGGCGATGACCGTAGCCTCGAGGTTTTCCTCCTCGGCATACTTCAGGAACTCATCGACGTCGGATGCGGCGATAGCGCACGCCATGCGCTCCTGGCTTTCCGAGATGGCAAGCTCGGTGCCGTCAAGGCCGTCGTATTTCTTGGGGACTTTATTCAGGTTGATGCGCAGCCCGTCGGCGATTTCGCCCAACGCAACCGATACGCCGCCGGCGCCGAAGTCGTTGCAGCGCTTGATGAGGCGACACGCCTCGCCGCGGCGGAACAGACGCTGGAGCTTGCGTTCAACGGGAGCGTTGCCTTTCTGAACTTCCGCCCCGCAATGCTCGAGGCTTCCGAGGTTGTGCGCTTTGGAAGACCCCGTGGCACCGCCGATGCCGTCGCGCCCGGTACGACCGCCCAAAAGGACGATGACGTCGCCCGGAGCAGGCTTCTCGCGACGCACATGGTCGGCCGGGGTAGCCGCAACGACCGCGCCGATTTCCATGCGCTTGGCAACATAGCCCGGATGGTACAGCTCGTGGACCGAACCCGTTGCCAGGCCGATCTGATTGCCGTACGACGAATAACCGGCCGCAGCCGTGGTGACGAGCTTTCGCTGGGGAAGCTTGCCGGGAAGCGTTTCGGAAACGGGCACCGTCGGATCGCCCGCGCCGGTGACGCGCATCGCCTGGTAGACGTAGCTGCGCCCGGAGAGCGGGTCGCGGATCGCGCCGCCCAGGCACGTGGCCGCACCGCCGAACGGCTCGATTTCGGTCGGGTGATTGTGCGTCTCGTTCTTGAAGAGGTAGAGCCAGTCCTCGTCCTCGCCGTTGACGTCGACGGTGCACTTCACCGTGCAAGCGTTGATTTCTTCGGACTCATCGAGCCCGGTGAGGATGCCCCTCGCTTTAAGGTAGCGCGCACCGATCGTTCCCATGTCCATAAGGCATACGGGTTTCGCGTCGCGCCCAAGCTCATGACGCAGCTCAAGGTAGCGATCGAACGTTTCTTTGACGAGCGGGTCGTCGATCTGGATATTGGTAAGCTCGGTGCCGAACGTGGTGTGGCGGCAATGATCGGACCAGTAGGTGTCGATCATCTTGATCTCGGTGATCGTGGGGTCGCGATGCTCGCCCGCGAAGTACTCCTGGCAGAACTTGATGTCGGCCAAGTCCATCGCAAGACCGCGCTTGTCGATGAACGCGGAAAGCGCCGCATCGTCGAGCTGGGAGAACCCGTCGATGACCTCGACCGGACCCGGAGTGGGATGTTCCATCGCAAGCGATTCGCGCACCTCAAGCGACGCCTCGCGCGCCTCGATCGGATTGATGACGTAATGCTTGACGACGTCGACATCGGCATCGGAAAGATCGCCCGAAAGCAGATACACCTTCGCGCTTCGAACCTCGGGACGCTCGCCTTGGCTGATGAACTGCACGCATTCGCTTGCGGACGCCGCGCGTTGATCGAACTGGCCGGGAAGGAATTCGACCGCGAACACGCGCGCTCCCGGCGCCTCCGGCAAATCGAACGTGACCGTGTCGGTCTGCGGCTCGCTGAACACGGTGGGCACGCATTCGCTGAAGAGCTCTTCGGAAATGCCCTCGACATCGTAGCGGTTCGCCAGGCGAAGCCCCGTGAGCCCCTTGACGCCAAGGATGCTGCGCAGCTCGTGGGCGAGGTTCTTCGCCTCGACGTCGAAGCCGGGCTTTTTCTCCACGTAAACGCGGGATACCATGCGGGATTCCTTTCTCGGCTGGTTCGTTGTTACTTGCTCGCGGATTCAGCCGCGCCTTCCGAGGCGGCCTTCTTCTTGCCGAACAGGCCGCGCTTGGGCTTCGCGATCTGCTCTTCGGCGACCTTCGCCGCGTCGTCGTCCTTCTTCTTTTCCGCGGCGCGAGCAGCGGCCTTCGCCTTCTTCTCGGCGGCGCGGTCCTCCTTGGTGTGGCGCGCCTCCATTTCAGCCTGGTACTTGCGGCGGCATTTGCGGATCTTGGAGAAGTCGATGTAGAACGCGAGGATGATGAGGAGATACGACAACCCGAGCGTCACATACGAGATCCACGCCGGCTCCCAGCTACGGGCGAACCAGGAAAGCGCCACCATGACGACCGCGGCGATGAGCACGACCCACCACGCGCGGCGGAGGTTCTTGTATTCCTTCGTGGGCGGGTTGTAGTACTTGCGATCGAGCTCGTTTTGCTTGGCGCGTTCCTGCTTGCGGCGTGCCTTGGCCTCTGCCTTCTTCTGTTGCGGCGTTTTGGTGGCCGATTGCACATGGACGGAGGCCGCCGCCTTCGACTTCGGCTTCGCGGAGGCCGCGCTTCGGCGCGTGGTGCCCTTGTGCTCGTCGCCTTGATAGCGCTCGTTCATGAAGTTGCGTTGTGTCATGTAGTCGTTCTTTCTAACGGGTGGTTCGAAAACTCAGAGGCTGGGCGAAAGCCGCAGGGCCCTTCCCCTACGCGAAGGGGAATCTCTCGCCCGTGATCTTCTCGTAGGCCTCAATGTACTTCTCGGTCGTGCGCTTGATGACGTCTTCGGGAAGATGGGGCGGCTTGGTGCCGGATTCCTTGTCCCAATGCGCGGTCAGCCAATCGCGCACGTACTGCTTGTCGAAGCTCGACTGGCTCTTGCCCGGCTCGTATTCGTCGCCCGGCCAGAAGCGCGAGGAATCGGGAGTGAGCACTTCGTCGGCGAGGATGACCTTGCCGCCCACGCGCCCGAACTCGAACTTCGTGTCGGCGATGATGATGCCGCGCGAGGCGGCGTGGTCGCGTGCCGCGGTGTAGACCGCGATGGCCTTGTCCCGAAGCTCGGCAGCGTCCGCCTCGCCGATGATCTCGGCGCAGCGCTCGAAGCTGATGTTCTCGTCGTGGTCGCCGATTTCGGCCTTCGTGGAAGGGGTGAAGATCGGCTCGGGGAGCTTAGAGGAATTCACGAGCCCGCCGGGGAGCTCGATACCGCACACCGTCCCCTGCTTCTCGTATTCCTTCAGCCCGCTGCCGGCGAGATATCCGCGCACGATGCACTCGATCGGGAACATGTCGGCCTTCTTGACCAGCATGAACCGCCCTTCGAGCTCCTTCGCGTAAGGCTTGAACTTTTCGGGCAGGTCGGCAACGTCGGCGGAGATGAGGTGATTCTCGATAACGCCGTCGAGCAACTTGAACCAGAAACACGACAGCTGCGTTAAGACCTGGCCCTTATGCGGGATCTCGTCTTCCAGAATGTAATCGAATGCAGAGATACGGTCGGACGCCACGACGAGGAGGCGGTCCCCCAGATCGTACAGGTCGCGTACTTTGCCTTGTGCATCGGGCTTGATGTCGATCACGCTCATGTTGTTCAGGTCCTTTCAAAACCTCGTCACAACGCGAGGCGGCGAGGGCATGACCCTCGCCGGCTATCTCGCGCCTCGCTTTGCAGTGCGCTCCATTATCGCGCACTTAGTTTACTTTTTGCGCCCCATGACGCCGTTTTTTCCGTCAGAAGACTTCGACGCGCGCCCTCCCGACAAAAACTGCTGGCGATGCTGTTGTTTCTGCTGCTGGCGCTGCTTTTGCTGCTGGCGCTTGTCGTTGATGCGAGTGCGTTCCTCGTCGTAGAGGGGGAAGTGGAGCGTGAAGCAGGCGCCTTCGCCCTTCTTGCCTTCCACCTGTACCCATCCGCCGTGACGGTCGACGATTTCCTTCACGACCGCAAGACCCACGCCGAGCCCGCCGCTCGCGCGGTTGCGCCCCGCGTCGGCGCGCCAGAAGCGGGAGAACACCATCTTCGCCTCTTCAGGGGTAAGGCCGATGCCTGTGTCCTTCACGGCGATGGACGCCATGATGTCGCCCTTCGACACGACGACCGACACGTGCCCGCCCTCGGGCGTGTAGCGGACCGCGTTCGATATGAGGTTGGCCGTCGCTTGGCGGATCATGTCGGGATCGCCCACCACAAGCACGTTTTTCTCCGCGCGGTATTCGAACGTGAGGCCCGCGTCGGCGACGAACGCCTCATGCGTGGCGACGATGCTCTGGATAAGCTCGCCGACGTCGACCACTTCCTCTTTCATGGGGGTCGTACGGCTTTCCAAGCGCGAAAGCTTCAACAGCGCGTCGACAAGACGGCTTAAACGCTGGACCTCGGAGTTCACCGTTTCAAGACGCTCTTCATCGGCTTCGAAGACACCGTCGACCATCGCCTCGACCGTGGACTGGATGGCCATGAGCGGCGTGCGCAGCTCGTGGGCGACGTCGGTGGTGAGACGACGTTCGAGTTCGCGATCCTTCTCGACCGATTCCGCCATCTCGTCGAAGGTTTCGCCCAAACGCGCGATCTCGTCGTCGCCGTGGAGAGCCGTTCTCGCGGAGAGGTCGCCTTCCTTGATGGCGCGCGCCGTCTTCGTCATGCGGTTGATGGGCGCGACGAGGTTGCGGGCGAACAGAAAGCCGATGCAGGAAGCAAGCACGATGGCGACGAGCGACGCGAAGAGCATAGCCTGGTAGGAATTCTCGCGGAATTCCTGGTCGGGGCCGCGCATGAGCGTGTCGGACCCGTAGACCCAGATGCGAACCGAGCCGACGACCCGATCGTCGACCACGATCTTCGCCCGTGCGACCTGCGAGGCATCCTTCGGCTCAAACGAGCCCGACACCGTGGCGCCCGTGTCCGATTGCGTGATGCGATTCGAGGAATCGAACACGGCGACGTCGTTCTCGTCGACCACCTTGATGGCGATCCCCGGCGTGACCTCGAGCGCTGCCTCGACGGGCCGAAGCGCCGCCGAGCTCTTGATAGTGAGCGTGTCGTCCGCGGCGAGGCGCTCCTCGATGCGGTCGGCTGTCGCTTGGGCGAGGTCTTCCATGTTGCTGGCGGTGTAGGTTTGGAAATGCTGCTCCCACACGAACGAGACGACACCGATGGCGACAAGGCCGGTCATGGCGGCGATGAGCGCGAAAGCGAGCGTGACGCGCGTCGTGTAGGTGAAGCTCGCCCACCCGAACTTGCGCTTGCGCTCCTTGCGAGCGGGCGTCCCCTGGCAGGGGTGGGAATCCTGCGCGCCCTCGGTTTCGGGCGCAGCTACGCGAATGCGGGCAGCATCGCCGCCCGCATTCCCCGAAAGGCCCGGCGCGTCTTTCGGCGCCGGGTCGTTATGGTGTTCACGTTGTTCGTTCACAGGTCACCCGCAGCCTATTGGTTCTGCTTGGTCGGGTCCTCGAAACGGTAGCCGACGCCGTGGACGGTGTGCAGCCACTTGGGGTTGCGCGGATTGTCGCCGATCTTCGCGCGGAGGTTCTTCACGTGCGAGTCGATGGTGCGCTCGTAGCCCTCGAAGTCGTAGCCGAGCACCTTCTCCACAAGCTCCATGCGCGAGTACACGCGGCCGGGATAGCGGGAAAGCGTGGTGAGAAGCTTGAACTCGCTTGCCGTGAGGTCGACTTCCTCGCCCTTGACGAGGACCTTGTGGCCCGAAACGTCGATGGTGAGGTCGCCGAACTCGAGCACCTCGCGCTGCGGCTCGGAGTCGGCGTGGACGCGGCGCAGAAGCGCGCGCACGCGGGCGACGAGTTCGCGGGGGCTGAAGGGCTTCACCAGGTAGTCGTCGGCACCGAGCTCGAGACCGATGATGCGGTCCTCGACCTCGCCCTTCGCCGTGAGCATGATGATGGGCACATCCGAATTGTCGCGGATGGCGCGGCAGACGCGCTCGCCGGGGACGCGCGGCAGCATAAGGTCCAAAATGACCAGGTCGAAGTGATGTTTCTGGAATTCCTCGAGGGCTTCCTGCCCGTCGCCGACGGCGGTTACCCAATAGTTTTCGCGTTCGAGATACGCCGCCACGGCATCGCGGATCGCCTTTTCGTCTTCGACGAGAAGGATGCGTCGCGTTTCGTTGTTGTTCATTGACGTCTCCTAACACTCGGATGCTCTTCGGCCCGGCGAGCGTTCGCCCTTGCGGGGCCGTAAACCGCCCAAAACCGAACAGGGCTGGATTGCGAGCATCGTCTTTGGGTTTATTGTAGCGTTTGGCTTCGACGGCGCTTTCCTCTCGAGGCGAAATGACACAATAAACACCATGCCAACGAAACGTCCCATACCCGGAAAAATGAACCCCCAAAAGCGCACCGCACCGACGAGGCGCCATGGTTCCACCAGACCGAAAGCGCAGGTGCGCACACGAAACTCCGCACATGAGAGAACGCCGGGCGCCGCACACGCACCCGCCTCGGGAACAGGCGAGGTCTTGCTTACGCGCAGGCATTTCCTGTACGGGGCGATCGGCGTCGGGGTGCTTGCCGCTGCAGGCGTCGGCATCGGAGCGGGCGCAAGCGCCCTTTCCAAGAAAGACGAGCCCGCATTCAACGTGCTCGCGGTTCCGAAAAGCGCCGTCACGAGCGCTTCCGCCGCATCGCCGGGAGATTTCACCGAGATCGAGGATTCGAGCACGGTGATGGGACTCTCGGGCAGCTACGAGCTGCCTTACGGCACGCTCGTCTGGGCAAGCGACAGCACGTACGCGGCATGCCTCGTCCCAACCGAGGGCTCGAAGCCCTTGACGCAAATCGCGCTTCTTACGCTTTCGAACGGAACGAAGACGACGGTCGTCTCCCAGGCGATCGGACAAGACGAAGGCTTCGAAATCTACGACGTGCGCGCGTGCGAGAAGGGCCTCGTCTGGACGGAGGCGAACATCCTCGACGGCACCTGGCGCATCTACAGCGCCTCGATCTCAGGCGCCACGATCGGCATGCCGGCGCTTGCCGAAGAGGGTTCGTCCGATTTCGAGACGCCGACGCTTGCGGCGGCGGGAAGCTACGCGTTCTGGCAGGTTCTCCCCAACAAGAACGGCTCGAAAAGCTCGCAGCCGTCGCGCCTTGCGCGCGTGCGGTTCGGGGCGACCGACGCCGAGGACGTCTACACCTCGAACGGCCGCATGTGCACGCAGCCCTATTCCGCCGGCGACTCGGTGGTCATCACGCCGCGTACCGCCTCTTCCGGAACGCGCTACGCCATCGTGCGCCTCGACGCGCAAACGGGAGGCGTCCTTGATTCGATCGTCTTGCCCTCGTCGATGAAGCCGCTTGAGGCCGGGTACGGAGACACGGGCCTTCTGTTCTCCTTCGAGGCCATCTACAACTACGGCGAAGGCATTGCGAACTTAGGAACCTATATACCAGCGAGCGAAACCGAGCCCGTTGCCAGCGATTTGGGGAACCCGGGGTACAGCAACGTGCCGTGGTTCCGCCACGCGGTCACGCCCACCGCTCCCCCCGCGTGGTGCGGGAAATGGGTCATCCTCAAGGATTCGTACAACGTGTGCGGGTTCGATCCTTCGAGCAAGCAGTACTTCATGCTCGAAGTCAAAAGCGGCGCCCCGAGCTTCGGCGACTACCTCGCGTCGACGGGGTCGGTCGAGCGGCTCGTCACGTACTCGAACATCAACTACACCTCCATCGCCGGCGATACGCAGCAGTATTGCAACGTGCGCGTGTGGCAACCGGCTCAGTAGCCCCGAAAACGCGAAAAGGCCCTGGAACGCCGCAGTTCAATGCAACGTTCCAGGGCCCATTGTTTTAGCGGATCAGCTTAGAATCCAAGTTTCTCCAAGCGCTCGAAGACGGCGTCCTTGCGCGTGAGGAAATCCCACGGATCGAAGATCTCGTCGAGGGTTTCCTTGGAGAGCTTCGCCTCGGGGTCGGCTTCCAGGCGCTCGCGGTAGGTCGGCCCGTCGACAGCGTTCTGGATGTCTTCCCACACCTTCATGGCGTTGCGCTGCACGATGACGTAGGCGTCTTCGCGCGTGATGCCCGTTTGCACGAGCGCGAGCAGCACCTTCGAGGAAAAGATGAGGCCGCGGGTGCGCCACAGGTTGTGCTCCATCTTGTCGGGGTAGGTCTGCAGCCCGTCCAAGATCCACTGCATCTTGCCGAACATGTAGTCGAGCGCCGTGAACGAGTCGGCCAAAGCGACGCGCTCGGTGCCCGAATGGGAGATGTCGCGCTCGTACCACAACGCGACGTTGTCAAGCGCCACCTGGGCATTCGCCTTCACGACGCGCGCAAGGCCGCACACGCGCTCGGCGGTGATGGGGTTGCGCTTGTGGGGCATGGCCGACGAACCCTTCTGACCCTTCTTGAACGGCTCTTCCGCCTCGATGACGTCGGACTGCTGGAGCAGGCGGACCTGCATGGCGATGGACTCGAGCGTCGCCGCGGCGCAGGCGAGCGCGCACATGACCTGGGCATGGCGGTCGCGCGCGAGGACCTGCGTGGAAAGCGGGTCGGGCGTAAGGCCGAGTTTGTCGCACACGTAGCGCTCGACGAACGGGTCGATGGAGGAATACGTTCCCACCGCGCCCGAGATGGCGCCCGTTGCCGCGACCTCGCGTGCCTGCTCAAGACGCGTTTCAGCGCGCTTCAAGGCCCACGCCCAGCTGCCGAACTTCATGCCGAAGGTCATCGGCTCGGCGTGGATGCCGTGCGTGCGGCCCACGCAGAGCGTGTCCTTGAACTCGAACGCGCGACGCTTGCAGGTTTCACCGAGCTGCTTCACGTCGGCCAGGATGATGTCGAGCGCCTGCGTGATCTGGTACGACAGCGCCGTGTCGCCCAGGTCGGACGAGGTCATGCCGTAGTGCACCCAGCGAGAGGGCTTTTCGGCGCCTTCCGGGACATCGGCGTCGATGTACTCGGCCATATTGGTGGTGAAGGCGATGACATCGTGGTTGGTGACCTTCTCGATCTCGCTGATCCGCTCGACGGTGAAATCGGCATGGTCGCGAATCCACTTCGCCTCTTCCTTGGTGATGCCCGTCTGCCCGAGCTCGGCCTGCGCCTCGCACGCGAGGATCTCGATTTCCTTCCAGATGGAGAACTTGTTCTTAAGCTCCCAGATGGCGCCCATCTCGGGGCGCGTGTAGCGGTTGATCATGCGACCTTATGCCCTTTCCCTCAT
>CAKUIV010000073.1 GCA_934661105.1 uncultured Ellagibacter sp.
GTAAAGGGCGCGTAAAGCTTTTCTGCGCGATCGATACCCTGGGCTAAGATGCTCTTCGGGCAAATACCGCGACAAGGAGCGAATCAACAATGGCGAACTACGGCGTGATCGACTTGGGATCGAATTCGATTCGCCTCGTGATATTCGACGTCAAAGCAGGCTTGAGGGGAAAGAAGCCCCTGACCAGCAGAAACTTCCGAAGCATCATAAACGACAAAGTGATGGCGGGGCTTTCGGCATACGTCGAAGGCGCATCGTTCACGCAGGAGGGGATCGAGCGCGCCGCAAGTGTGCTTTCCGGGCACCTGAAACGTGCCCGCTACTTCGACTGTGTGCGCACCGATATCTTCGCCACCGCCGTCCTGCGCAACTGCGAGAACTCTCAACAGGCGATTTCAGCCATCGAGAAGGCGACAGGGGCGAAGATCAACCTGCTTTCCGCGCGAGACGAGGCGCACCTGAGTTTCATCGGCGCCTCGTGCGATCGCGAAATGGAGCAGGGAACGCTCGTCGACCTCGGCGGCGGGTCGTGCGAGCTCGTGCGCATCGAGAATGGCCGGGATTTCGACGACGCGAGCGTCGGGCAGGGGTCGCTTTCCTCCTACGCCGGGTTCGTGAAATTCGTGGTGCCCCAAGCAGGCGAAATCGAGGCCATCGAACGTGCTTTTCTCGATCGGGCCCGGGAAACCGTCGGGTCGCTCGAGTCCTATCGCGCACAACGCCTCTACGGCGTCGGGGGGTCCGCGCGCGCCGTTGCGAAACTCTACGCCGAGCTTGTTGGCGAGTCGGTCCGGCCGAAGGCGCTCGCACCCGCGCATTTCGACCTGCTCATCGACTCGCTCGAGCGCGACCCTTCCACGTTCGCCCATGCGGCCGCCCGCGCCGTGCCGGAGCGCATCCACACGGTGATGCCCGGCTGCGTCATTCTGCGAGCCCTTATGCGCGAGCTTTCCGCGGACGCTCTCGAAGTATGCAAGCGCGGTGTGCGCGAGGGATACCTCATCGAGCGCATGCTCGCGTAAGACGCGCCCGTCCGCAAACGCGCACAAGGCGCCGCCAACCGCAGGTTCGCGTAAAACGCGCCCGCCCCCGTAATCGCACGGGCAAAACGGAGTAAAGGCTTTGTAACGACTGGCCATGCGCCCGGGGGCGCGCGCTATCATGAGAACATCACGGCAAACCGCGCCGCATATTGAGGCGCACCGTTTTCGCCCGGTTTAGGAGAATGCAATCGTGAAGAATCCCCTTCCCGCAAACGCGGCCCAGATCGTCCCAGCAGCGGGTCTTCCCGCGCCCTATCTGCAAAACCGCGAGCTTTCGTGGCTCGACTTCAACGAGCGCGTGCTCGATCAGGGCGCAGACGAGTCGGTTCCGTTGCTTCAGCGGCTGAACTTCATCTCCATCTTCTGGAGCAACCTGCAGGAATTCTTCATGGTGCGCGTCGGCAGCCTGACCGACTTGTCGCTCGTGAAGAAGCACATCGTCGATTCCAAGTCGAACATGACGCCCGCCGAGCAGCTCCATGCCATCTACGCGCGAACCCGCGAGCTCTACCCCACCTACGAGCGAACCTACGAACAGGTGCGCTCGCTTCTGCACGAGGTCGGCATCACGCATGTGCGTCCCGCCGACCTCACCGAGGAGCAGAGCGCTTACCTTGCCGACTACGCGCAGGTGAACGTGATGCCGTTTTTGTCCCCGCAGATCATCAACGCACGCCACCCCTTCCCCCATCTGGAGAACGGCGCGATCTACATCGTCGTGCGCCTCGACGAGGAAGCCGACGGCAATGCGGGCGGCAAAAGCAAGAAGGGCAAGAAAAAGGGCAAGAAAGGCAAAGCCGACAAGGCCGCCGCAAACGCAGCCGAACAATCGCAGAACGTCGGTGCCGAGGGGACGATGCTCGGGCTTATTCCCCTGCCGCGCCAATGCGAGCGCGTCGTTGCGCTGCCGGGCGACGGTATGCAGTTCATCTTGCTCGAACACGTGGTGGAAATGGTTGCTGACAAGGTGTTTTCCATGTACACGGTCAAGCACACCAACATCATCTGCGTCACGCGCAACGCCGACATCGACGCGTCCGAATCGACCGACGAGAACGACGAGGACTACCGTGAGCACATGAAGCGCATTCTGAAGAAGCGCGCGCGGCTCGCCCCGGTGCGGCTCGAGACCGAGCGCGAGCTCTCGGACACGGTCGAGTCGCTCCTGCTCGACAAGCTCAACTTGAAAAAGCACCAGGTCTACACCACGTCGGTGCCGCTCGACTTGAGCTTCACCTGGGGAATCGAGAAGCACCTACCGGACAAGAAACGCGCCGCCCTAACCTATGCGCCCTTCACCCCGCAGTGGCCCGCTTGCCTTGACCGCACGCGCCCCGTCATGGACCAGGTGATGGAAGGCGATGTGCTGCTCTCCTACCCTTACGAAAGCATGGACCCGTTCGTGCAGCTTCTGCGCGAGGCCTCGCGGGACCCGCGCGTCATTTCCATCAAGATCACGCTGTACCGCCTGGCACGGCAGTCGCACCTCGCCGAGGCGCTCATCGACGCCGCCGAGGCTGGCAAGGAAGTCACAGCGCTCTTCGAGCTGCGCGCGCGCTTCGACGAAAGCAACAACATCGAGTGGTCGCAGCGCTTCGAGGAAGCAGGCTGCAACGTCATCTACGGTTTCCGCGATTACAAGGTGCACAGCAAGATCTGCTGCATCACGCTGCAAACCGACGGTGGCCTCACGCACATCACGCAGCTCGGCACGGGTAACTACAACGAGAAGACGGCCAAGCTCTACACCGACCTGTCGCTCATCACGACGAGCCCGAACATCGGGCGCGACGCGACGGAGTTCTTCCGCAACATGGCGCTTGAAAACGCATCGGACAACTACGACGTGCTGTGGGTTGCCCCCTTGCAGGTGAAGCCGCTTATCTTGAAAAACATCGACGAGCAGATCGAGCTCGCACGCGCCGGCAAGCCGTGCGGGTTGTTCTTCAAGACGAACTCGGTCACCGACAAGGACATCATCGACAAGATCGCCGAGGCATCGCAGGCGGGCGTGAAGACGGTCATGCTCGTGCGCGGCATATCGTGCCTGGTCCCCGGCGTGGAAGGCTACACCGAGAACGTGCGCGTCGTTTCCATCGTGGGACGCATGCTCGAACACAGCCGCATCTACGGCTTCGGGCCGCGCGAAGGCATGAAGATCTACCTTGCGAGCGCCGACCTCATGACGCGCAATATGGAAAAGCGCGTGGAGATCGCCTGGCCAATCCTGAACGAGACGCTGCGCGACCGCATCCTTTCCTACATCGACATCTCGCTGACCGACACGGCGAAGCTCCGCGAGCTCCTGCCGAACCGCAGCTATACACCACTCGGATTCTTCGCGCAGGTCAGAAGCGACGGGAAGGTCGTGCGCTTCGACTCGCAGGCGCACTTCATGGAGGAATCGCAGCGCCGGTTGCGCAAAGCGGCCGAAGCTGCGGTCGAGAAGGAATCCGTATCGGCGAAGACCATGGCGGCAGCACCGAGCGAAAAGACCGGAGCGCCCGATGAGGCTTCGATGCCCGCCGCGTCCGCGAGCGAAGGCACGGAAGCAGAGGCTGCGCCGGCAAGCGCTCTTGCCGAAACGACCGACGAGCCGAAGGCAGGCGAACGCGCCGCCGAAGCCGGGCATGCCCCGAGCGGGCGGGCGGGAGCCGCACTCGAGCCCGACGAGGTCGAAGCCGCCAAGGCGCCCGGGCAAACCGCGATCATGCCGCATGTTGAAGCGCCCGCGCACAAGCCGAGCCTGCTCGTGCGGGCCCTCGCGTTCGCCATCCGCATAAGCAACAAACGCAAATAGCGTCGAATTCGCCGCATCACGGACAGAATCACGCGATTTGCGAGGCTGCAACTGGCCGGCACGAGCACTCGCCCGCAAGCGAAAGGCCGCAACCTGGGGTTTTGCCCCCAGATTGCGGCCTTTTCATTCGCACAAAGCGAATGGCGCTCGCATATCGCCGTTTTTTGTCCCTGGCTTAGGAATTTCCCTCTCATTCGTCCATGCAGGAAAGCAAATCCGCATCAGTGGGGTTGTCGAGCGCCTCGAGAAGTTCGCTTACTTCGGAAAGCCGCGATTCCGCGTCATCGAGTTCGGTTTGGAGCCGGTTCCGCTCGGCGTGGGCGAACATACCCGCAGCGTCGATGCGCGAGCGAATCTCTTTGGCACGCGCGCGGAGCTCACGGCCATCCGCGAGCAGTTCTTCCCTGTCGGCTTCATGGCGACGCGCGAACTCCGCTTCGAGCCGAGAGCGCCCCTCTTTCACGACGATGCCGCACTTCGCGGCGACTGCCTGGGGAAACGCCTCGGGAAAACGCTCGATGAGGGAGGCAGGCACGCACGCAGGATCGAGCGCGACGCAACCGCGGAAAGCCCGCGGGCCGATTTCCTCGATGGCCGCCCCATCGTTCTCGAACGAAACTTCGGCAAGCGAGGCACAACCAGAAAACGCCTCTTCTCCTATCGTTTTCAGCGTCTTAGGGAAAGAAAGACGCACGAGCGAGGAGCAGTTCGCGAACGCGCGCCGCCCGATTGATTCGATGTTTCCCCAGGTCACTTCAACCAGATCGGTGCACCGCTGGAACGCATAGCGTTCAAGCGCGACAACGCCCGGAAGCGATGCCGCGGCAAGCGAGGTGCATCCCTGAAACGAGGCATCGCCCACAACGGTAAGCGCGTCGGCAAAGGAAATCTCACGAAGCGAGGTGCAGTGTTGAAATGCACGCTTTCCCAGGTACTCGACCGCACCAGGGAAAACGGCTTCGGCAAGATTCCGGCATCCGTCGAACGCGTTGTCTCCGATCGTGCGGAGCGCTTCGGTCGCGCGGACCGACCGCACCTCGTTCGAGAAACGAAACGCCGCAGGCCCGATTGCCTCAACCTCTTCGGAAAGCACGACATCGACCCTCGAATCGGGCTCGTCGGGAACGAACTTGTCAACGGTCACGAGATACGCCACGGTTTCCCCTCCTCGCTGCTTCCGACATGAAAAACCGCCGCCCTCGCATCATACGAGGACGGCGGCGTGCAACATGCGCTAGATTTCGCGCTCGACTACGGCGGCGATCGCCTCCGCATGAGCCTGCGCGGCGTCGGCATCTTCGGCTTCCACCATCACACGGACAACGGGTTCGGTACCACTCGGACGGAGCAACACGCGCCCCGCATCGCCGAGTGCGGCCTCGGCCGCCGCAACGGCCGCCGCAACGGCGGCGTTGCCCTCGACCGCGTGCTTGTCGCGCACCTTCACGTTGATAAGCGTCTGCGGGTATTTCTTGACGATCGACACCGCATCGGAAACGCTCTTGCCGCTTCGCTTCACGGCCGCAAGGAACTGGCACGCCGTCATGAGGCCGTCGCCCGTGGAGTTATGCTCGAGTAGAATCATATGGCCCGACTGCTCGCCACCGATCGCATAGCCCTTGTCGCGCATCTCTTCAAGCACGTAGCGATCGCCGACCTTGGTCTGCACCACGGTAATTCCGCGGTCCCGCATCGCATGAACGAATCCGAGGTTGCACATCACCGTCGACACGACCGTGTCGGCAGGCAAACAGCCGCGCTCCTTCATGTCGAGCGCGCATACGGCTTCCACCATGTCGCCGTCGATTTCCGTGCCCTCGGGAGTCATGAGCATGACGCGGTCCGCATCGCCGTCGTGCGCGACGCCGACATCGGCACCGCTTTCCTTCATGAGCGCGCGCAACGGCTCCAAATGCGTCGAGCCGCAGTTCACGTTGATGTCGATGCCGTTGAAGTCCTCGTTGATGACGATGACCTCGGCACCGAGACGACGAAACGCCTCCGCGCTCGTGAGCGATGAGGCACCGTGTCCCGTATCGAGCGCGATGCGCATGCCGGAGAAGTCGACGCCCTGGGCACGCACGCTCTGCACGGCGTGCTCGATGTAAATTTCACGCGCCTCGTCGACCGGAAGCGCCACACCGACTTCGTCTCCCGGAAGCATGCCGGCCGCGTCATCGTCGCCTTCCTGTGCCCGAGCCGCCGCTCCTTCAAGGCCGCCCTGCTTGATGAACTCTTCGATCTTGTCCTCGACTTCATCGGGAAGCTTGAACCCTTGGGCATCGAAGAGCTTGATGCCGTTGTACTCCGGCGGGTTATGGGAAGCGGAGATGACCGCACCGCCGTCCGCGTGCAGCTCGCGCACGAGCAGCGCAACCGCAGGCGTCGGGATGATGCCGACCGAAAGCTCGGTTCCACCTGCGCTCATGATGCCGGCCGCAAGCGCGGATTCGAGCATATCGCCCGACAGGCGGGTATCTTTGCCGACCACGATGTTCTTGCCGAGGAACATCGCAGCAGCCTGCCCGAGTCGATACGCGAGCTCGCAGGTCAATTCAGTGTTCGCGACGCCGCGCACACCGTCAGTGCCGAAAAGTCGTGCCATTATTTGCCCCTCTTCACGTGGCCTTCCTTCAGGCGAACCGCCCCGGAAGGTCGCTCTTCGTCGGTCATTCGCTCGTTGAGCTCGGCGGCGAACTCCTCGATAGGCACGCCATAGCGCTCAAGCACAACGAGAAGATGATACACCACGTCAGCGGCCTCGTAGCGCAGGTGGTCGACCGCCTCGTCGGCACGCGCTTCGAACGCGCGCGTCGCTTCCTCATAGTTCTGCTTATGCGCTTCCATCGCGCGGACCATCTCAAGCGCCGACTCGACGTCTTTGCCGGCAAGTCCCACCTCGCCAGCCTCTTCCATAACCTTCTTCAGCGGATTATCGGCGGGCCCGCAGAGAAGCCCGTGGGTATAGCTTTCCTCGCCCGCGTCACGGCGAGCGGCGATGGTCGCGGCAAGCGCCTCGAGCGTGGCCCCGATCTGCGATGCCGGAGCGGTCTCCCCCTCGGGCACGAACGTTTTGTCGGACATTCCAATCTCCCTTTCCCTTGGCCTCTCGAAAGTATACGTGTTCGAAAGGCGCGCAACCGCGCACCCCCGAAATGCTCGCGAAAAGAGGAAACCCCCGCGAACGCAGGGGTTTCCGTAAGCGCGAGCGCCGTGAAGGCTAGTCCTCGTCGCCGTTTTCCTTGGCAGCATCGTCGGACTCGTCGCCATCGGCGTCCTCGTCATCGGAGTGCTTCAGGCTGAAGCCGTAGTTGCCGACCGACCCGAGCAGCTCGTCGAGCTCCTCGAGGTTGCGGTGATAGCTGCGCGGGGGCAGCGCCTCGCCGAGCATGTCCTCGCCCTCGGTGTTGAACGTGGGCGGCTCGTCGCCGCCGATGAGCACGGTGTCGTCCGGGCTGAAGACCATGTCGAGCAGCTGGCTCATGTCGTCGGAAGACGCCGAAAGGTCGTCCTCGATGACGTAGAGCAGGCCACGAGCCTCAAGGCCTTCCTTCAACTCTTCGATCGCCTTCACGCCGATGCCCTCGATGCGGAGCAGGTCCTCTTCGGTATGCCCCACGAGATCGGCCACCGTCTCGATGCCCGCCTCGCTGAACTTGTTCGCCCAACGCTGGGAAACTCCCAGGTCATCGTAGATGTACAGGCGCGCGTCCTCGTCGGAGAGCTGCGGCCCGCGATGACCGAGCGACAACCCGCTGTAGTAGTTGCCGTAGTTCGACCCCATGTTGTTGAGGTAGCCCTCGCCGTCGAGCGACCAATCCTGCGGCTGCGGCAGCAAGTCCTCGACCTCGCGCAGCGCCTCGGGAGCGGTGTCGGGAAGCGCATCGCCCACGACCTTGCCCGTCGGGCGGCCCTTGTAGGTAAGCCCCACCTCGCGGTAACGCTTAAGGCCGGTGCCGGCAGGAATCGGCTTGCCGATGATGACGTTCTCCTTCAGGCCGACCAGATGATCGGTCTTGCCCTCGATGGCAGCATCGGTCAGGACCTTGGTGGTTTCCTGGAACGATGCAGCCGACAGGAACGAGTCGGTGGCAAGCGACGCCTTGGTGATGCCAAGGAGCAAAGGCTGGCCGACGGGCGGGTTCTTGCCCTCGGCGATGAGCTCGTTCGCCACGTTCTCGAACTCGAAGCGGTTGACCTGACGTCCCGGCAAGAAATCGGAATCGCCCGCGTCGAGGACGGCCACCTTGCGCAGCATCTGACGCGCGATGACCTCGATGTGCTTGTCGTTGATGTCTACGCCCTGGGACACGTACACGCCCTGGACCTGGGCCACGATGTAGCGAAGCGTCGTGTTCGGGTCGGTGAGGCGCAGCAAGTCGTGCGGGTTCACGGAACCCTTGGTGAGCTGCTGGCCAACCTTGACCTCGCACCCGTCAGTGACGCCGGGAAGCAGCGTCGCGCGAGCGGAAACGACGTACTCGCGGTAGTTGCCTTCCTGGTCGTGGATCGTGAGCGTCTTGGACTGCTTGTCGGCAGCGACCTGCAGCGTGCCGGAAATCTCCGCGAGAACGGCCTGGCCCTTCGGCTTGCGCGCCTCGAAAAGTTCCTGAACACGCGGAAGACCCTGCGTGATGTCGTCACCAGCGACGCCGCCGGCATGGAAGGTACGCATCGTAAGCTGCGTGCCCGGCTCGCCGATGGACTGAGCGGCGATGATGCCGACCGCCGTGCCGATGTTGACCGGACGCGCCGTGGCGAGGTCCCAACCATAGCACTTCTGGCAGACGCCATGCTCGGCATGGCAGGTCATGACGGTGCGGATGACGACTTCCTCGACGCCCGCCGCCTCCATGGCGCGAAGCTGGTCCATGGACGTGATGTACTCGCCGCCGGCGAGGATGACTTCGCCGTCCGCGCCCGCGACGTCCTCGAGCAGGCAGCGGCCGATGAGGTTCTCATCGAGCTCGCCCTTCTCGGTGAACAGCGGGTACGGGACACCGGTCGTGGTACCGCAGTCGATTTCGCGGACAATGACGTCCTGCGCGACATCGACGAGACGACGCGTGAGGTAACCGGAGTCGGCGGTACGAAGCGCCGTGTCAGCCATGCCCTTTCGGGTGCCGTGCGTGGAGATGAAGTACTCCAACACCGACAGACCTTCGCGGAAGTTCGACTTAACCGGAATGTCGATCGTCTGGCCCTTCGTGTCGGCCATAAGGCCGCGCATGCCGGCGAGCTGACGAATCTGCTTGATGTTACCGCGAGCACCGGAATCCGCCATCATGTAGATGGGGTTGAAGTGATCGAAGTTGGCCGACATCGCGTCGCCGACCTTCTCGTTCGCTTCCGTCCAGATGTCGACGACCTGCTTGTGGCGCTCTTCGGGGCTCATGAGACCCATCTCGTAGTCCTCGTCGATGGCGTCGACCTTGGTCTCGGCCTCGTCGAGGATCTCGCCCTTGTTCGGCGGAACCGTTGCGTCGTAGACGGAAACGGTGATGCCGGCGAGAGTGGCGTAATGGAAGCCCGTCGCCTTCAGGCCGTCGAGGATCGGCGGCACGTCGGCGAGCTCGTAGCGGTTGCAGACGTCTTCGACGAGGCGGCCGATTTCCTTCTTGTTCATCTGGTAGTTCATGAACGGGTAATCGTCCGGGAACACGCTGTTGAAGATGATGCGACCGATCGTCGTCTCGATGCGCTCGCCGGCCTTATGCTCCTCGTAGGTGTGGAACGCGGTCGCGACCTGGGTGTCCTTGGTGAGGCGCACCTTGATCTTGGCCTGCAGGTCGACGTCTGCGTGGGCGTCGTGCGCGTTCACGGCGTCGTCGAAGTCGATGAAGACGCGACCCTCGCCCGGGAAGCCGTCGCGAGCTGCGGTGAGGTAGTACACGCCGATGATCATGTCCTGCGTCGGCACGGTGAGCGGACGGCCATGAGCCGGGGATTTGATGTTGTTGGCGGAAAGCATGAGCACGCGAGCCTCGGCCTGAGCCTCGGCGCCCAAGGGCACGTGCACAGCCATCTGGTCGCCGTCGAAGTCGGCGTTGAACGCCGTGCAGACGAGCGGATGGAGCTTGATGGCCTTGCCTTCGACGAGCACCGGCTCGAACGCCTGGATGCCCAGACG
>CAKUIV010000074.1 GCA_934661105.1 uncultured Ellagibacter sp.
GTTCGTTGCCGACTGCAACAACGACCACAAGTGGCTCATCGAGCATCGCGAGGCGATCAACAACCACCTCATCGAGACCACCGGCGCCAAGATCCGCGGCATGTTCTCCTGGATCAAGTCCGACGACGAGAAGTAAATCGCTCGCACAGGTTTTACCTGCACGTCCGCTTCAAGGGGCCCGACACGGGCCCCTTTTTTCAGCTTCGGCATCGGCGGTTTCTCGGTTCCTGCTCGACCGTGCGGCGTGAGCCCACCCAATCACCGATGCCAGGCACCCGCGCGCAGGCTTCGCGCCGTGGTCGAGCGCTGGCGTTCATATCGCTCCACTACAATAAAGCGCGTCTGAGTTCTCGCAACCGAAGGAGTGCGCTTATGGCTAGGGTGTTCAACTTTTCCGCGGGTCCGGCAATGCTTCCGGAGCCGGTTCTCAAGCAGGCTGCCGCCGAGATGCTCGATTACGATGACACCGGCATGTCGGTGATGGAGATGTCGCATCGCTCTGCGGCGTTCAAAGGCATCATAGAAACCGCCGAGCAGGACATCCGCGACCTCATGGGCATCCCCGACAACTACCGCGTGCTCTTCCTGCAGGGCGGCGCGACCCAGCAGTTCGCCGCGATCCCGATGAACCTCATGCGCAACAAGGTCGCCGACTACATCGTTTCGGGCAACTGGTCGAAGAAGGCGTTCAAGGAAGCCAAGCTCTACGGCACCGCGAACCTCGTCGCGAGTTCCGAAGACGACGGCTTCACGCGCGTGCCTGACTTCGACGCCGCCTCGTTCAGCCCCGACGCCGACTACGTCTACATCTGCCAGAACGAGACGGTTTACGGCACCCGCTACACCCGTCTTCCGGAAACGGGCGATGTCCCGCTCGTGTCCGACGTGTCCTCGATGTTCCTCTCCGAGCCCCTCGACGTCGAGAAGTACGGCCTCATCTACGGTGGCGTGCAGAAGAACGTGGGGCCCGCGGGCGTGGTGATCGTCATCGTCCGCGACGACCTCGTGCGCGAGGACGTGCTGCCCTTCACGCCGACGATCATGCGCTACAAGACGCAAGCCGACGCCGGCAGCCTTTCGAACACGCCGCCGGCCTATGGCATCTACGTGTGCGGCCTGGTGTTCAAGTGGCTGAAGGAGCAGGGCGGGCTTTCCGCCATGAAGGAGCGCAACGAGGACAAGGCGCGCCTGCTCTACGACTACCTCGATCAATCGAAGCTCTTCCGCGGCACGGCCGCGAAGGAGTGCCGCTCGCTTATGAACGTGCCGTTCGTCACGGGAGACGCCGACCTCGACGCGAAGTTCATCGCCGAGGCGAAGGCGCGCGGCCTCGAGAGCCTGAAGGGCCATCGCAGCGTCGGCGGCATGCGCGCAAGCATCTACAACGCGATGCCGCGCGAGGGCGTCGAAGCTTTGGTCGCGTTCATGGAAGAGTTCGAGAAAAACAACGCGTAAAGCCGTATAGTTGTCACTAACGGAAGGTCCGGCCGCGGGGGAGCGCGCTTTCCCGCGGCCGGCGTTTGCGTGTGCGCACGCGCCCCGCCCGCGAGACAGAAGGGAATCAGCCATGTCGCAAAAGAAGGTCCTCATCGCCGATCGAGTTGCGCAGGAAGGCGTCGACATCCTGCGCAGGAAAGGCTATCTCGTCGATGTGAAGCTCGACATGACGCCTGCCGAGCTCGTCGAGACGATTCCCCCTTACGATGCGCTCATCGTGCGCTCGGCGACGCCCGTTCCGCGCGAGGCGATTCTCGCAGGCGAGAATCTCAAAATCATCGGGCGCGCGGGCGTGGGCGTCGACACGATCGACATCGATGCGGCGACCGAGCGCGGCGTCATCGTGTGCAATGCCCCGACTTCCAACATCATGTCGGCCGCCGAGCACACCATGGCCCTCATGTTGGCCTGCGCCCGCCAGATCCCCCAAGCCAACGCGAGCATGCACGAGGGCAAATGGGAGCGCTCCGGATTCATGGGTACCGAGCTCTACGAGAAGACGCTTGCCATCTTCGGCCTCGGGCGCATCGGCGGGCTCGTCGCCGAGCGCGCGCGTGCCTTCGGCATGCGCATTATCGGGCATGACCCTTATTGCTCGCCCGAACGCGCCGACCAACTGGGCGTGGAACTCTACGACCGCATCGAGGACATCCTTCCCAAGGCCGACTTCATCACCGTGCATCTGCCGAAGACGTCGGAGACGATTGGAATGTTCGGTCCCGAAGAGTTTGCGGCTATGAAGGACGGCGTCATCTTGGTGAACGCGGCGCGCGGCGGCATCTACAACGTGAAGTCGCTTGCCGACTTCGTCGCCGCGGGCAAGATCTTCGCCGCGGGCATCGACATGTTCGAAGAGGAGCCCTGCACGGACAGCCCGCTCCACGAGTTCGACAACGTCATCCTGACGCCGCATCTCGGCGCTTCGACGCGCGAGGCGCAGGTGCGCGCCGGTATGCAGATCGCCGAGTACGTGGTGAGCGGCCTTGAGGGGTCCATCGTTCCCACGGCGCTCAACATGACGCTCGTGCCGCCCGAGATGATGGACGCGGTCGGGCCGTATGTTCCCGCGTGTCAGATGATGGGCCGCATGATTGCGCAGATCCTGGGCTCCATCCCGAAAACGCTGCGCATCGAGGCGGCCGGCTCCATCGCGAACGCCGACGCGTCCATCCTCGTGGCGGGCACCCTCGACGGCATCCTCGCGTACCGCCGCGCGGGCTCGGTGACGCCCGTGAACGTCGACTCGGTCGCATCGCGCCACGGCATCAAGGTCGACACCGCCTCCATCGCCGACGCCGATGAATACGCTTCCGCCGTGAAGGTCGTCGCCGACGGAGTGGAAGTCGGCGCCACGCTCTACGGTTCGATGCAGCGCCCGCGTATCATGTCGCTCATGGACTACAAGATCGACATCGCACCCGGAAAGCAGTCTCTCGTGTTCGAGTACGCCGACGCGCCGGGCCGCATCGGCGCGATCGGCACCGCGCTCGGCGATGCCGCGGTGAACATCACGACGATGCAGATCGGCACGAAGCCGTCCGAGAAGACGGCGCTCGCGTACATGAACGTCGAGGGCGATGTCGACTCATCGCTGCTCGAGAAGCTTTCCTCTTCTCTCGAGTTCAAGAACGTCTGGTCGTTCAGCCTGTAAGCGAAGGGACGTTCGCGCTGCTCGCGACGTTTCGCTTGCTCGATATGTGAAGGGCTCCTGCCGATTCGCGCCATGGCGCGGGCAGGAGCTCTTTTTTGCGCAGGGGCTCGCCAGGTGCGTTAGAATAGGCGGCACGGCAAAAGCCGTTCAAGCTTTGAGAAAGGACAATTCGATGACGCGCAAGATCAACATCTTCGACACCACTTTGCGCGACGGCGAGCAATCGCCTGGCGCCTCCATGAACACGGAAGAAAAACTGGTGGTCGCGCGTCAGCTACTGCGCATGAAGGTCGATGTTATCGAAGCCGGTTTCCCCATTTCCAGCCCGGGCGACTTCGAGAGCGTCCGTCGCATCGCCGAGCTTGCGGGCGATGACGCGACGGTCGCTGGCCTCACGCGTGCGGTCGACAAGGACATCGACTCCGCCGCCGACGCGCTGCGTTACGCCAAGCGGCCCCGCATCCATACCGGCCTCGGCGTCAGCCCGAGCCACATGCACGACAAGCTCCGCATCACCGAGGACCAATGCCTCGAGCGCGCCGAGCATTGCGTGCGCTACGCGAAGAAATTTGTGAACGACGTGCAGTTCTACGCTGAAGACGCCGGTCGCTCCGACTACGACTTCCTCGTGAAGGTCATCCAGCGCGTCGTCGACGCGGGCGCCACCGTCGTGAACATTCCCGACACCACCGGTTACTCGCTTCCCGACGAGTTCGGGCGCCGCATCGCCTACCTCATGGAGAACGTTCGCGGCATCGAGAACGTCACCGTGTCGGTGCATTGCCACAACGACCTCGGCATGGCCACGGCTCTCGCCCTTGCCGGCGTGAAGAACGGCGCTACGCAGGTCGAATGCACGATCAACGGCCTTGGCGAGCGCGCCGGAAACACCGCGCTCGAGGAAGTCGTCATGGGAATCCGCATGCACGGCGAGGAGCTGAACGCCCACACCGACATCAACACGAAGGAATTCACCAAGGCAAGCCGTCTCGTTTCCTCCATCACGGGCATGAGCGTCCAGGCCAACAAGGCGATCGTCGGCGCGAACGCATTCGCGCATTCCTCCGGCATCCATCAGGACGGCGTGCTCAAGAAGCGCGACACCTACGAGATCATCGACCCGGCGGACGTCGGTGCCGGTCAGAGCCAGATCGTGCTCACCGCGCGCAGCGGGCACGCGGCCCTGAAGCATCGTCTCGAGGAACTCGGCTACGAGCTCGAAGGCGAAGCGCTCGACAAGGTCTACGAGGACTTCCTGAACCTCGCCGACAAGAAGAAGGAAGTCTACGACGAGGATTTGGAAAGCCTCATCCATGAGCGCGACCGCCAGGTGAGCGCCGTCTACACGCTCGAGGGCGTGCAGATCAGCTGCGGCACTGAGATGATCCCCACCGCCACGGTGACGCTGCGCAACCAAGCCGACCAGGTCGTCACGGCGTGCGATTTCGGCACGGGCCCGATTGACGCGATGTACAAGGCCGTGAACAAGATCGTCCAGGTCGAAAACGACCTCACCGAGTTCTCGGTGCAGTCGGTCACGCGCGGCATCGATGCTCTCGGCGAGGTGACCATTCGCGTTGCCGCTCCCGACGGGGAAGTCTACTCCGGTCGCGGTGCCGACAACGACATCGTCGTCTCTTCCGCGAAGGCGTACGTGAACGCCTTGAATCGCCTGCTCAACGACAAGAAGGAACATCACAAGTAAAAAGCGCATCGCGCGATAGCCGGACTTTTGCGTCTCGGCATCGTGCGAGAGAATCGAGAAGCTCCCGGCAACCCGGGAGCTTCTTTCGCGCTTTCGCCCGTATACACATCCGAATCGATAGGTACCTCGCCATGTCACAAACGTTCGCGCATTCGCTCGCCTGCATCGTCGGCGAGGGAAACGTACTCGAAAACGAGCCGCTTTCCCGTCACACCACGTTCGAAATCGGCGGTCCTGCCGCGCTTTTCGTGCGTCCGCGAACGGTCGCCGAGGTGCGCGCTGTCGCTCGCTTATGCGCCGAAGTGGGCGTGCCGTGGCGCGTCATCGGCTGCGGAAGCGACCTGCTCGTGTCGGATGCGGGTGTGGAAGGCGTCGTCATCGAGATTCGCGATAATCTCTCGTCGATCACGGTCGAGGATGGCGCGATCGTGGCGGGGGCAGGCGCGACGAATGCGGCCGTCGCGGAGGCAGCGTGCGTCGCGGGGCTTTCCGGCTACGAGTTCGCAAGCGGCATCCCGGGTACGGTCGGGGGCGCGGCGATCATGAACGCCGGCGCCTACGACGGCGAGTTCTCCCGCGTGTGCGAAAGCGTCACCTGCGTCACCCCCGAAGGCGACGTCGTGATCGTTCCCGCGGCCGACGCCGACTGGTCGTATCGTCACAGCATGTTCGATACGCGGGGCTACATCGTCGTCGAAGCGAGGCTTTCCCTCGCGAAAGCCGACCCTGCGGCGATTCGCGCGCGCATGGACGAGCTCGCCGAGAAGCGCGCTGCGAAGCAGCCGCTCGACATGCCGAGCGCGGGTAGCACCTTCAAGCGCCCCGAGGGGCATTACGCCGCGGCGCTCATCGACGAGGCGGGCCTTCGGGGGTTCGCCGTCGGCGGTGCGCAGGTGTCGACGAAGCACACCGGGTTCGTCGTGAACGTGCACGGGGCGACGGCGCATGACGTCGCGTCGCTCATCGACGAGGTGAGGAAACGGGTTCTCGATCACTCGGGGATACGGCTCGAATGCGAGGTTCGATTCTGGGAATAGCGTTTCCCGGCGTGCCGTCTACCGCATATTGTGGTGAACTTGCGCCTTGTTTCAAGGGGTCTGGCGTTTCGGCCACGCAATATGGTATAAATATAAACACTGTGCGCGATGGCGCGTTACATACTTTCGATTGCTGAGAAAGTGGGCTTGTTCCCGCTTTCTTTGTATGTTGGGGGTAAAACGCTTCGGCGCACCTTGCAGGTTCACCGTTACGGAATAGGGAAGGGGGCATGATGCTCACCACCAAAGAGCAGAAGCTGCTCGACGCGCTTGCGCCGCATGCCGAGCAGGAAGGCGTGGAAATCGTCTCGCTCGAGATCATGGGGTCCAAGAAGGCTCCGACCATCCGCGTGTTCATCGACACCGAAGAGGGAGTGAGCTTCGACGAGCTTGCAAGCGCCCAGTCGTGGATCAACCGCATCATGGACGAGATCGACCCGTTCCCCGGAGCCTACATGCTCGAGGTGTCCTCGCCCGGGATCGACCGCCCGCTTCGCACGATGGAGCATTTCGAGCGTTTCGCAGGCGATGAGGCTGTCGTGAAGACTTCGGCTCCAATCGACGGGAGAAGCTCCTTCACCGGAACGCTCGAGGGAACCGACGGCGACGACGTTGTCCTCACCGTCGACGGCGAACGCATCGCCATCGCATATTCGAACATCAAGCGTGCGCACCTTGTGGGCACCGTGGACTTCAGTTAGGAAAGGAAGCGACCAGACGTGGCTAGCTCTGAATTGATCGAAGCGCTGCAGGCGCTTGCCCATGAACGTAAGATCGATGAGTTTTACCTGATCGAGCGCTTGGAGGCATCACTCGCGAAAAGTTATCAGCACATCTTGGACCTTGAATGGGACGCACGCGTCACGATTGACCGCCAGACCGGCAAGATCTACGTGTACGAGCTCGTTCCGGTCGGCGAGCCTGATCCGGAAACGGGGGAGTACGCCGAGTTCACCGAGCGCGACGTCACGCCAGACGATGTGAGCCGCATCGCTGCGCAAAACGCCAAGAGCGTCATCTCGACCATCGTTCGCGAGGCGGGTCGCCAGTCCATCTATCAAGAGTTCTCCAACCGCGTTGGCGACCTTGTCACCGGCACGGTGCTCCAGGGAACCCCCGATTTCACGATTATCAAGATCCGCGACGGCGTCGAGGCCGAGCTTCCGCACTACGACCTCAAGCGCTACCCCAACGAACGCAACGAGCGTCCGCAAAACGAGCGTTACCGCCACAACCAGCGCCTGAAGGTGCTCATCATCGACGTGCGCGACCCCGCTGTCGACGTGCCGAAGATGCGCGGCGACCAGGCACGTCCGTCTATCATCGTTTCCCGCACGCATCCCGATCTCATCCGTCGCCTCTTCGAGATCGAAGTGCCGGAAATCTATGACGGCGTGGTCGAGATCAAGTCGATCGCCCGCGAGCCCGGCGCCCGTTCCAAGGTTGCCGTCGCGTCCCGCGAGTCCGGGCTCGACCCGGTCGGCGCATGTGTCGGCCCCAAGGGCAGCCGCGTGCGCATGGTCGTCGAGGAGCTGCGCAACGAGCGCGTCGACGTTATCCAGTGGAACGAGAATCCGGCGGTTTACGTCGCCAACGCCCTTTCCCCGGCCAAGGTCACCAAGGTCACCATCGACGAGGAGAACAACTACGCCACCGTCATCGTGCCCGACGACCAGCTGTCGCTCGCGATCGGCAAGGAGGGCCAGAACGCCCGTCTTGCCGCCCGTCTCACGGGTTGGCACATCGACATCAAGAGCGCAAGCTTCGCCGGCGCGCCCCTGCCGACGGAAAACGTGTTGATCGACGAGGACGACTTCGAAGATGAAGAGCGCCTGTGCGCCTACGAGGACGAGGACGGCAACCGCTGCCGCAACCACGCGCGTCCCGGCAGCCGTTTCTGCGGCGTTCACGCCGAATTCGAAGACGAACGCTAAGCAGCGCGGCGTAGGGGAATTACAATGAACCAAACGGCACCGAGCAAAAAGAAGCAGCGCACCTGCATCGCCTGCGGCGCAACCGACGCCAAGGGCGCGTTTCTCCGCATCGTGCGCTCGCCTTCCGGTGTTGTCTCGTACGACGCAACGGGGCGTGCCCCGGGGCGTGGGGCATACGTCTGCTCGCCAGACTGCTTCGCGCTCGCACGCAAGACAGGAAAACTCGACCGAGCGCTTCGCACCAAGCTCGGCGAACAGGATTTAGAGCGCATCGCCGGCGAGGTGTCTCGCGACACGAGCCTGGGGCGTCGGTAAAGAATAAGAGGAGTGGTACATGGCCAGCATGCGAGTACATGAATTGGCGAAGGAGTTCGACATGACGAGCAAGGAATTGCTCGACCGGTTGCACGATATGAAGATACCGGCGAAAAGTCATGCGAGCATGCTTTCCGACGCCTCCGTCGAGAAGGTTCGCAAGAACCTCGAACCCGAGATCAAGCAGCGTGCTGGCAAAATCGACGACGAAGAAGCCCGCAAGCTCGCCGCCGACAAGGCGGAAGCCGAGCGCAAGAAGGCCGAGCAGGAAGCCGCCCGCCGCGCCGCCGTGGAAAAGGAGCGCGCTGAACGCGAAGTCGAGCGTGCCCGCCGCAGCGGACGTTCCCGCAAGGACGACGATGATTCCAAGAAGTCCGCGCACGAGCCCAAGAAGGCTCCCGTGAGCACCGGTTTCGAGGGGCTTGCAAGCCAGATCGAGTCCGAGAAGGAACGCGTCGCGCGCGAAAAGGCCGAGGCCCGCGCTCGCGCCCGCGCTCAGAAGATGGCTGCCGAGGTCGCCAAGAAGCAGGCGGTCGAAGAGGCGCTGCGCAACCGCGGCAAGAAGTCTTCCAAGCCCGCTCATGCGCACAAGGGCCCCGCTCCCGTCCTCACCTCCAAGAAGTCCTCGAACTTCAGCTCGCTGCTTTCCCAGATCGAATCGGAAAAGCAGCGCATCGACGCCGAGAAGGCCGAAGCGAAGAGCCATCCCAAGCAGAACCGCACCTCGCGCAACGGTAATAACAACCGCCCCGAGCACGGCAAGAAGGGCAAGCGCGGCAGCAATTTCGTGCAGGTCGTTCCCGAGCTCGAGAATCAGCAACCCCAGGGCGAGGACCGTTACGCGCAGATGGCCGTCCAGGCCGAGAAGCTCCAGCGCGACAAGGTGCTCGCCGAGGCGCGTGCCGCCGTCGCCGCTGCGAACTCCCACGAGGGCGAAGGCCGCCGCAAGAAGCGCAAGGAGAAGCGCGAGGCCGAAGCGCGCGAGCGCATGGAGATGGAAGCCATCCAGAAGGGCCTCGACCCCACGCTCGTGCTCGACGATTCCGTCGTCGAGATCCCGCAGGGCGCTACGGTCGCCAAGTTCGCCGAACTGCTCGGCGTGCAGCCCAACGATGTCATCAAGCGCCTGTTCATGCTCGGCCAGGTGCTCACGCTCACCCAGTCCATGTCCGACGATCTGATCGATCTTATCGCCGATGACATGGGCCGCAAGGTGCGCGTCGTGTCGCCCGAGGAAGAGTATGCGGTCGTCTATCACGACTCCGAGGAGGACCTGAAGCCGCGTCCGCCGGTGGTCACCGTCATGGGGCACGTCGACCACGGCAAGACGTCGCTGCTCGACGCGATCCGCCACACCGGCGTCGCCGAAGGCGAAGCGGGCGGCATCACCCAGCATATCGGCGCTTCGGTCGTCAACATCGACGGCCGCCAGATCACCTTCATCGACACTCCGGGCCACGAGGCCTTCACTGCGATGCGCGCCCGCGGCGCGCAGGTGACCGACGTCATCGTGCTTGTCGTCGCCGCCGACGACGGCGTCATGCCGCAGACCATCGAAGCGATCAACCATGCGAAGGCAGCCGACGTGCCGATCGTCGTCGCGGTGAACAAGATCGATAAGCCCGGCGCCAATCCCGACCGTGTGCGTCAGGAGCTCGTCGAGCATGGCGTCATCCCCGAGGAATGGGGCGGCAAGAACATGTTCGTCGAGGTGTCTGCCAAGAAGAAGCTGCACATCGACGACCTGCTCGAGACCATCCTGCTTCAGGCCGACGT
>CAKUIV010000075.1 GCA_934661105.1 uncultured Ellagibacter sp.
TCATGAGGAAGAAGAACGCCCACACGAACGCACCCGCGACGGCACCCGTCACGATGACGCAGAGAAGGAAGAGCACGCGGTTCAGGGGCTTTGAGAAGTTAGGCATACGGCTCCGAAATCATCGGGGGGATCAGATGCCCGCTATTGTAGCACCCTCGTTATCGAGCACGGTCGCGCCATCGCCGTTCGCACGCGCATCGCAGCCCATCGGCTTTGGGAGAGGCATCGTCTCGAGGACGTCGACGAGCGCGCGAAAAGCTTGTCCTTATGCGGAATAATCCACAATTTCGATTTCGGTAGTAGAATAACTGCAACGCAGCAATCGAGAAGGAGGAGACATGGCCACCGAGAAAACGACTGTCCCTACGAGAGCCTCTCGCTTTTTCCTCGCATTAGTCGCTTTTATTCTAGGAGCGACTCTTTACGTTTCCGTTCAAGCAGCATTCGGCGCACAACCTGCGTTCGCTGCTGAAGGAACCTCCGTCGAGTCGCTGCAACAAAGCGACATCGAGCTTCAAGCCGATATGAATCGAACTGTCTGGTGCTCACGTACGGGAAGCAAATACCATTACAGCTCATCCTGCTCGGGAATGAAAAACCCTGTCACGATGACATTACAGCAGGCCGTCGACTCAGGAAGGCAACCTTGCTCGAAATGCGTGCACGAATCCCCTACTCCCAGCCCAGCACCTACTCCTACCCCAACGCCTACTCCGGCCCCTATTCCGCAACCGCAGTACCGCGGATTCTACGACGTTCCCGCTAATTCCTGGTACGTTACGAGCGGCGTGTTCGATTACGCGCTCAATAACGGCCTCATGAAAGGGTACAGCGACGGCTCGGGCAACTTCGGCCCGAACGACTCGATCACCCGTGCCATGGCCGTGACTGTTTTGTGGCGAATGGCCGGAGAGCCGATCTGCGAAGCGGTCGACTTCGATGACGTCGATTACTCGTCGGGATCATGGTGTGCGAACGCCGTGCGTTGGGCACGAACAACCGGGGTCACTCATGGGTATTCCGGCACGAACAACTTCGGCCCGAATGATCCCGTCACGCGCGAGCAACTTGCCGTCATGATCTCGGAAGCGGCGAAGGTCATCTCTCACACCGACATCTCAAGCGATGGCAAGGCGCTCGCCGCGAAACCGGATGCGTCTTCCGTGAACACGTGGGCGTACAACGCGGTTGCCTGGTCTGTTGACCAGGGAATTCTCGGCGGAGCGTCGACCATCGACCCGCAAGGCACCGCGACCCGCTGCCAAGGATGCAAGATGTTCTCGCTTGCGCATAAGATTATCAAGGGAGAAAATGGATCCAATTGAAGAGCACGAGCCCACTTCATCGATGTGGGCCAGGGGGATAGCGAGTTCATAGAGCTGCCGAACGGCAAGACCATGCTCATAGACGCGGGGACAACGGAAAGCGGCCAGAAAGTAGTCGACTACGTCGCGTCACTCGGATACTCGCGCATCGACTACGTCGTGGCTACGCATCCCCACGAGGACCACATCGGGGGAATGGCCCGAGTATTAAGCAGCTTCGACATCGGCGAGATATGGATGCCTCGAGCAACATCGAATACCGCTACGTTCGAGAATCTGCTCGATATCATTGCGAGCAAGGGGATACCCGTCCACGCTGCAGAAGCGGGAAAGACAATTTGCTCCGTCGGTAATACTTCGGCAACGATTCTCTCGCCGCGCGCAGCGTCCTATTCGAACCTCAACGATTGGTCGGTTATCCTCGAGGTGAAGGTCGGCGAGAAGTCGTTCCTTTTCACAGGTGATGCATCGACTAATATCATCGAAAAGGCGTGCGCCCACCACGTCGACGTGCTGAAGGTCGGACACCACGGATCGAAAACGTCGACTGACGAAAAACTTATAGCTCAGCTGTCGCCTTCGTACGCGATCATTTCCGTCGGGAAACACAACTCGTACGGACATCCCTCAAACGAGACCCTTGCAGCGCTTTCAAGCGTGCCCTACCTTTATCGGACGGACCTTCAGGGCTCGATAACGATAGAATGCGACGGCGATTCGCTGGCGAAAGCCGCATAGAGGAGAAACTCATGGGAGATTCCTATTACGTTGTCGATCGCATCGAGAGCGACGTTGCCGTCCTCGTCGGAGACACTGGAGAGAAACAGGATATCGCGCGCAGTAGTTTGCCGAAAGGCGCCAAAGAGGGGTCGTGCCTAAAACGGAGCGAGAGCGAGTTCCTTCTCGACGAAGCCGAAACCGTGCGCCGCGAACAGCGCATCAAGGCCAAGCTCAACGCGCTGTTTGTCGACTGACGGGGCGGCAACGAGATGGGGCATGCAGTGCGGCCTGAGGTGAATTTCACTCAAACAGTCCATGCCTTATGCCAGCGAATGGCTCGAGACGCGCTTTTGCTCATATGCCGACAAATCAAAACCGTTCATTAATCCAGGCGTTGCGGCACATGCCTCTTTGGCTTCTCTGTCGCAGTGTCGCCCGAAAGAGTCGCCATCGATCGCTCATAACGGTTGAACGCCCTCATAACTTCATCTGCGACATATGCCCCCTACGCACTCCAGAGGTAGCCCACGCCTCGGACCGTTTCCAAGTGTTGCGCCAGCTCGGGGCCCAACTTTGCGCGCACGCGCCTTACGTGGACGTCGACCGTGCGGCTGCCGCCGTAGTAGTCGAAGCCCCACACCCGCCGCAACAACGCGTCGCGCGAGTACGTGCGCCCCGGGTGCGTCACCAGAAACGCGAGCAGCGCGTATTCCAAATACGTGAAGTCGAGCGGATCGCCGTTCACTTTCACCTGGTACGTCGCCAGGTTGATCGTCATGTTGTCGACCGTGATGTAGTCCGACGTCGAGCTCTCGTTGCCCGGCCACAGAAGCTGACGGATGCGCGCCGCGCATTCCTCCTCGCTCGCGCCGTGCACCACGAAGTCGGCCTTCACCTGCACCGGCAGACGGAAGTCAACGAGCTGGCTTTCGTTCACGATGATGAGCATGGACGTCGACCCGTCCTCGACGAGCAGCGACTCGGCCTGCGACACCGTGTCGAGCGCGTCGCCGCGCGCCTCGTAGATCACCAAATCATGGGAGGGATGCTGCGTGAGCAGCTTCTTGAACTGCGCCGACGATCCCGCCACCACATCGACATCGAGCCCTGACAGGACGGACTGGAACTTATGGGCGTTGTCGAGGCTGTCGGCGATGAAGATAACCGTCTTGCGTTGCATCATTGTTCGACCTTCCCCCGCACTCGCGTTCCTAGAGAACCTCGAGGTAGCGGTTGCGTTCCCACTCGGACACGGTGCCCTGGTACTCGTTCCACTCGGCGCGCTTCGCGTCGACGAGGTAGTTGTGGATATGCTCGCCGAGCGTCCGCTTCATAAGCTCGCTCTCGGCGAACAACTCGACCGCCTCGCCGAGGCTTTCGGGCAGCGTTTTCACATCCTGCTTGCGCAGTTCCTGGCGCGAGAGCGCGAACAGGTCGACGTTCTCGGTGGGCGGATCGAGCTCGAGCTCCTCCTCGATGCCGGCCAAGCCTGCCGCGAGCATGACCGCGAACACGAGATACGGGTTCGCCGCCGGGTCGGGACTGCGCAGCTCCACGCGGCACGCCATCTCGCGGTTGGGGCGATACATCGGGATGCGCACGAGCGTGCTCCGGTTGCGCGCGCCCCACGAGATGTAAGTGGGCGCCTCGCACCCGCTGACCAGGCGTTTGTACGAATTCACATACTGGTTGGTAACGCAGCAGAACTCGGGCGCGTATTTCAAGAGGCCGGCGATGTAGTGCTTGGCCACCGCGGAGAGGTTGTAGCCGAGCGGATCGCTCGGATCGTAGAAGGCGTTGTTGCCGTCGAAGTCGAAAAGGCTCTGGTGCACGTGCATGCCGCTGCCCGGCGCATCGGCCAAAGGCTTCGGCATGAACGACGCGTACACGCCGTGCTTCATGGCGATCTCCTTCACCACGAGCTTGTAGGTCATAACCGCGTCGGCCATGGAGACGGCATCGGTGAAGCGCAGGTCGATCTCGTGCTGCGAGGGGCCGTTCTCGTGGTGCGAGTATTCCACGGGAATGCCCATCTTCTCGAGCGTGAGGACGGTGTCGCGGCGCAGGTCGCTCGCGTAATCGAGGCTCGTGAGGTCGAAGTACCCGCCGCGATCGAGCACCTCGGCGCCCTTGGCGTCCTTGAAGTAGAAGTACTCGAGCTCGGGACCCACGTTGAACACGTAGCCCATGTCGGCCGCGCGCTCGACGGTGCGCGAGAGCACGTGGCGCGGGTCGCCTTCGAAGGGCTTGCCGTCGGGCGTGCGGATGTCGCAGAACATACGCGCGACGGCGTTGCTCTCGGGGCGCCAGGGAAGCACCTGGAACGTGGAGGCATCGGGGAAGGCGATCATGTCCGACTCGTGCGTGCGGGAAAAGCCCTCCACGCAGCTGCCGTCGAAGCCCATGCCGTCGGCGAACGCGTTCTCAAGTTCGCTCGGGATAACGGCGAACGACTTCATGTTCCCCAGAACATCGGTGAACCAGAAGCGGACGAAGTGCACGTCGCGGCTCTTGATTGTCTTCAGCACGAAATCTTGCTCGGGATTCGATGGCATGGCTCTACGCTCCTTAAGCGATTGCGATCCGTTCGCGGCACGACGCCGCGGGCCGAACGCGCCGCCCCCGTAAAACCCACGGCATCGCCGGCTCTTTTTGTCATTGCCTTCCTATTATACGGGGATTTGTTTCGCCGCCGTTACGCCATGAGAGCGCCTTGCGGAAAATAAGGGTAGCTCGGCGGTGGCGGCAATTCGAAGGCATCCGTTCCCCGGTCAGACAGGCCTTAGCATTCGGCATGCGATCAGCGTTATCCGAATAATCGCTAACCGCGTATTTGTTTTTCGTAATACCATTTCATCACATGTGCCGTTATCATGGAATCAGTAAAGGACACGCCCCGATGCGTGTGAAGCCGCCACGTGCTTAAACGAAAGCAACAACTCGGCGCGACGGCGCATCGCGAGCTTCGGGGCACAAGGGAAGGGACAATCATGTTCAAGAAATTCAAGGGAAAGAAGGCCGCGCTCGTCGCAACCGTGGCGCTTTCGGCCGTTGTCGTGCTCGGCCTTGCCGGCTGCGGCGCGTCGAATTCCTCTTCTTCCTCCGACTCCGCAAGCTCCGCGAAGTCCGACGACAAGACCATCACGGTCGCGGCAACCCCCTCGCCGCATGCGGAAATCCTCAACGACGCGGTGAAGCCGCTGCTCGAGAAGGAAGGCTACACCCTCGAGGTGAAGGAGTTCACCGACTACGTGCAGCCCAACACGGTGACCGAGGAAGGCGAAGTCGACGCCAACTACTTCCAGCACATCACCTACCTCAACAACTTCAACGAGGAGAAGGGCACCCACCTTGTAAGCGTCGCGAACGTGCACTACGAGCCGTTCGGCCTGTACCCGGGCAAGACCAAGAGCCTCGACGCGCTCGCTGACGGCGCAACCGTGGCCGTTCCCAACGACGCCACCAACGAGGCGCGCGCGCTGCTGCTTCTCCAGGACGCCGGCCTCATCAAGCTGGCCGACGGCGCGGGCATCAACGCCACCACGAACGACATCGTCGAGAACCCCAAGAACCTGAAGCTGCACGAGGTTGAAGCGGCCACCGTGCCGAACGTCGTCGCCGACGTCGACATCGCCTGCATCAACGGCAACTACGCCATCCCCGCCGGCTTCAAGACCTCCGACGCGCTCGCGACCGAGTCCGCCACGTCGCTCGCCGCCGAAGCCTACGCGAACGTGCTCGTCGTGAAGGACGGCAACCAGGATTCTGATAAGATTAAGGCTCTCGTGAAAGCACTGACGTCTGACGAGGTTCGCACCTATATCAACGACACCTACGCAGGCGCTGTGGTTCCCGTCTTCTAAGGAACGCCGGAACATAGGAGTTACAGGCGAATGATAGAACTTCAGCATCTCGAAAAGGTCTATCTCGCTCGCGAAGGCTCACATCGTGCGCTGCATGATGTGAGCCTTACCATTGGCGAGGGCGAGATCTTCGGCATCATCGGCCAGTCGGGCGCCGGCAAGTCGACGCTCGTGCGCTGCATCAACCTGCTTGAGCGCCCCACGAGCGGCCGCGTCGTCATCGACGGGGTCGACGTGACCGACTACCAGGGTCGCGACCTGCGCCATCTGCGCGAGGGAATCGGCATGATCTTCCAGAGCTTCAGCCTGTTCCAGCAGCGCACGGTGCTCGACAACGTCATGTTCCCCCTTACCATCCGCGGCGAGAAGAAGGATGCCGCCCGCGCCCGCGCGATGGAGCTGCTCGACGTGGTCGAGCTCGCCGACAAGGCGCAGCGCTACCCGAGCGAGCTTTCCGGCGGCCAGCAGCAGCGCGTCGCCATCGCCCGCGCGCTCGCGAACAACCCGCGCATCATGCTGTGCGACGAGGCCACGAGCGCTCTCGACACGCGCACGACGGTGTCGGTGCTGAACCTGCTCGCGAAGATCAACAAGGAGCTTGGGGTGACGCTCGTCGTCATCACGCACTCGCTCGCGGTTGCGCGCCACATCTGCGACCGCGTCGCCGTGCTCGACGAGGGCGTCATCGTGGAGGAGGGCCCGACCGCGCAGGTGCTCGAGCATCCGCAGAGCGAGGCCGCGCGCGAGCTCGTTTCGTTCGATGGATTGGGGGCGAAGTAGCATGTTCGACTTCTCGGCGTTTTTCGCCCAGTACGGCGCGCTGTTCGCGCAGGGCACGCTCGACACGCTCATCATGACGTGCGTCGCCACGCTCCTCGCGTACGTGATCGGCATCCCGCTCGGCATCCTTCTGGTGGTGACGAGCCCGAACGGCCTGCGTCCCAATCGCGTCGTGTCGACCATCGTCGGCTGGATCGTGAACATCGGGCGCTCGATCCCGTTCATCATCCTGCTCGTGGCGCTCATCCCGTTCACCCGCTTCATCGTGGGCACCTCGCTCGGCGTGCCGGGCGCCATCGTTCCCTTGGTGGTGACCGCCGCCCCCTTCGCCGCGCGCATGGTCGAGCAGAGCCTGGAGGAAACCGACGGCGGGCTCGTGGAAGCCGCGCAGAGCTTCGGCGCCTCCACCTGGCAGATCGTGTGGAAGGTGTACCTGAAGGAGACGCTGCCCTCGCTCGTCCGCGGCGTTGCCATCACGTTCGTCACGCTGTTCGGGTACTCCGCCATGGCCGGCACCGTTGGCGCCGGCGGCCTAGGCGACATCGCCATCCGCTACGGCTACCAGCGCTTCCAGACCGACGTCATGGTGTTCGCCGTGCTTCTGTGCATCGTGCTCGTCATCGTGTTCCAGGCGATCGGCGACGTGACCGCGCGCCGCATCGACAAGCGCCGCAAGTAGACCGCGGGCAGAGGGCTCAGCGGGCCATTCGGCTTTGGACCGGAGGGCCGGCTGCGCCTCCGCGCGAGTCTCTATGCTGGCACAGCGCCTGCAGCGCATGTAGCGCGCACCTGCAACCGCTTCGCCCCTGCATCTTGGGAAAGACGCAGGGGCGTTTTGTTGTCGGCTTCTCTCACGGCAACGTACGACGGTTTTGCGCGGATAGCATCAGATTCCCCGCTGAAATGGCAGCATATGACGGCTTTGCAAACGGGAGCGCGTTTTCCCATACCTGAATGGCAGCATATGACGCTTTTGCACAGCACGACATCAACGAGATGGCATGCTATGACGCTTTTGCACAGCGCAAGAGCGTCTCAGGCTGCCATTGACAGATGCATTTTCGGTTTGCTCTTTGCAAAACCGTCGTTCGATGCCATCTAGAATTCTTTTTCGCAATAGTCATGCGCAAGTCCGACATTCGAAGCCGCCCCGATACCCGGCATCACCTCAATCCGCATTGCGGCAACGAGCACGCGAAAGCGACCTGCGTGAAAACGCTCCACAGAATAGACGCCTCAGTCCTTCAGCGAGAAAAGGGGGCCTTCCTCTCCCCTGTGCATGCACGGGAAACGGGACCCTTCGATTGTCGAAAGGTCGGATAAATTCCCTAGCAGCCCTTTCTCGCCGTAAGCACACGGGGTCGGTCGGCGAGGTCGCGCACGATGCGCACGTCAGCAAAACCCGCGTCCCGCGCGATGGCAGCCGCGGCGTCGAGGCAGGTTTCATGCAGCTCGAACGCGCATCCCCCACCGGGCTTGAGGGCGCGGGCGCACCATTCGATCTCGCGGCGGAACAGGTCGAGCCCATCGGCGCCTCCGTCGAGCGCGAGCGCCGGTTCGAACGCCGACACCTCTTCGGGGATTTCCGCCATAACCGCCGTCGGCACGTACGGCGGATTCGACACCACGAGGTCGAGCCGCCCCATCGCGGCTTCGGGAACCCCTGCGCCTAAGTCGCATTCCTCGACGCGTACCCGATCGGACAGCCCGAGCGCGCTCGCATTCTCACGGGCAAGCGCCACAGCTTCCGGGGAAAGGTCGGTTGCGATGACCCGCGTGTCGGAGCGCTCATAGGCAACCGAGCACGCGATGCACCCGCTTCCCGTGCACAGGTCGGCCACAAGGAACGGACGACGGCTGCGCGGGTCTGAGCTCTCATCCCCTTCCGCATGAGCGACAGCCTCGGCGCAGGCCTCGCGGGCCTGACGTAGCTCCGATTCCGGCACGTCCTCGACCGCGCCGGCGAGCGGAGACGCCCTCTCCCCTTCCGCAGCTTTTGCACCTTCGAGCGCTTCGGCAGCCGCACGGAGCACATCGCCTTTCCATGCGTCGATCTGCGAGTCGCGCGCGACGCGACGGGCGGCGGGCGGCAAGAGCGCAAGCGCCTCGCTCACGAGCACCTCGGTTTCGGGGCGCGGGATGAGCACCCCGCGACGAACCTTCACCGCGATGTGGCGAAACGCCACCTCTCCCGTGATGTACTGCAGGGGCTCCCCTTGCCCGCGGCGTGTGACGAAGCCGCGCAGAACGTCGCGCTCCCCGATCGAAAGCGGGCGCTCGAAGTTCACGTACAGCTCGACGCGGCGCAGCTTGCACGCTTCGCACAGAAGCCACTCGGCCGAAAGGCGCGGATTCTCGTCGCCCTTACGCTCAAGATAGCCCTGCGTCCAGTCAAGCGCCGCCTTGATCGTCCACGTGTCATCGCTCATCGCAAGCCTCTTTCATCATACAAGATCGCCGACGCCGCGCCTCTACGGCGCGCGTTGCGTTGCTCGAGGATCGAAAGCCCACCGAACCCTCGAGTTATGTACGCTCCATCGCGATCGTGCGTTGCCCTCTTTGCATGGCAAGGGCGCCCTCGAAAAGGCGCCCTTGCCATTCGTGCCGTTTATGGAATCCCTACACCGCGTCTGCGAGCTTGCGCGCGCGATCCGCGGCCTGAAGCGCGGTGATGATGTCGCCCAAGCCGTTGCCTTCGAGCACTTCCTTGTACGTGGAGTTGAACCCGATGCGGTGGTCGGTCACGCGGTCCTGCGGAAGGTTGTAGGTGCGGATCTTCTCGGAGCGGTCGCCCGAGCCGATCTGCGCCAAGCGCTCGGCGCCTTCGGCGGCCTGCTGCTCGGCGAGCATCTTCTCGTAGAGGCGCGCACGGAGAACGGCCATTGCCGCGATCTTGTTCTGCAGCTGCGATTTCTGGTCTTGCGACTGCACGACCAAGCCGGAAGGCAGATGCGTGATGCGCACGGCGGAGTCGGTCGTGTTGACGCACTGGCCGCCCGGGCCGCCGGCGCGGTACACGTCGATGCGCAGGTCGTTCTCGTTGATGTTGACTTCGACCTCGTCGGCTTCGGGGAGCACGGCGACCGTCGCCGTGGAGGTGTGGATGCGCCCCTGGCTCTCGGTCTTCGGGACGCGCTGCACGCGGTGGACGCCCGACTCGTACTTCATGACGGAGTACACC
>CAKUIV010000076.1 GCA_934661105.1 uncultured Ellagibacter sp.
CGCCCACCGCTGCCAAGTACCAGAATGTTCACGACAAACCCTTTCTCCCAGGTTAGAAAAGAAGGTGAAGAAAAGCCGAACCGCAAGTTGCCAGCGTACTCGCAGGTCAGTCTCATGCTCACGAGCCGCCGACTCGCCGAGCTGCCAGCCAACCACATGCCCGCAGGTTCATCGCGCGACCCGCAGGTCGCCGAAACATCAGCGAGCGCGGCTCTGGCGAGTTCAGATGCCCCGAGAGTTTGAGGACGCGTACCTTGAGGTACGCGACGAAAGCTCGCAGGGAGCAGCTGAACCGCCAGAACCCCGCGCAGCGTCGACAGCTTCCGGCGGCCGTCAGGCCGCCGGAACCAAATTACCAGCCGCGCATGATGGTTTGGTCGCGATCGGGGCCGACCGCGACGATGGAGATCTTCACGCCGGTGATTTCCTCCAGATGCTCAACGTACTTCTGCGCGTTTACCGGCAGCTCGTCGAAGGACTTGCATGCCGTGATGTCCTCGCCCTTCCAGCCGGGAAGCTCCTCGTAGATGGGCTTGGCATGGAACAGCACGCTTTGCTGCATGGGGAAATAGTCGTAGCGTTTGCCGTCGCATTCGTAGGCGACGCACACCTTGATGGTGTCGAACGCGGAAAGCACGTCGAGCTTGGTGAGCGCAACGTCGGTAAGGCCGTTGACGTCGGCCGCATAGCGCGCGATCACCGCGTCGAACCAACCGCAACGGCGCTTACGCCCCGTGGTCACGCCGAACTCGTGGCCAACCGAGCACAGCTTCTCGCCGATTTCGGCCTCTTCGCCCTCGCCCCCATCTTCGGGGAAGCGCTGTTCGGTGGGGAACGGGCCGCCGCCGACGCGCGTCACATACGCCTTCTCGATGCCGAGCACGCGATCGATGTTGACCGGCCCGATGCCCGATCCGGTCGCCGCGCCGCCCGCGCAGCACGACGAGGAAGTGACGTAGGGGTAGGTGCCGTGGTCGATGTCGAGTAGGGTGCCCTGCGCGCCTTCGAACAGGATGGACTTGCCTTCGCGCAGCGCGACGTTCAGCATGTGGGCGGTTTCGGCCATATAGGGCTTCAGGATGCGCGCGTACGGAAGGTATTCCTCGCAGATTTCCTCGACCGTGTAGGTGTGCAGCCCGTAAATCTTGCTGAGCACGGCGTTCTTCTGCTTCAACGCCGTCTCGACCTTCAGGCGGAAAATCTTCTCGTCGAAAAGATCCTGGATACGGATGCCTTTGCGGGCAACCTTATCCTGATAGCACGGGCCGATGCCGCGCTTGGTGGTGCCGATCTTGTGGTCGCCCAGGCTCTTCTCGTCCGCGCCGTCGAGATCCTTGTGCCACGGCATGATGACATGCGCGTCGCAACTGATCTTCAGGTTCTTGCACGAGATGCCCTCGGCCTGAAGCATGGCCATTTCCTTCACGAGCACGCCCGGGTCGACGACCACGCCGTTGCCGATGACGGGAATGGCGTTTTCGTACATGACGCCCGACGGCATAAGGTGAAGGGCCAGCTTCTTATCTCCATGGATAACGGTATGACCTGCGTTGTTGCCGCCCTGATAGCGCACAACGTAGTCGTAGCCGCTCGCAATGAGGTCGGTGATCTTACCCTTGCCTTCGTCGCCCCACTGGGCACCGACGAGAACTGTACTGGGCATGAGCATTCATCCTTTCGCCGCCTCGCGAGGGCGAGGCCTGTTGGCAATCGTTTTGCAACCCCTGCATTATACGTGAAAGCTATGATGCGAGCTCGATGACGCGGGCAGCGTCATCAACTTGGCGAAGAACGGAGACGACCTCTTCGTGGCAGGTGAACATGATGACCTGGCGCTCCCGCGAAAGCTCGGAAAGCGCGCGCGCCGCGCCGAGGCGGCGACGCGAATCGAAGTTCACGAGGATGTCGTCGGCCAAGATGGGAATGGCGCGCCCCACGTTGTCCGCGGCAAGCAAAAGCGCGATGCGCAAGCTCAGGTAGAGCTGCTGGCACGTACCGAGCGACAGGTGAATCGGGTCGCGCTCGTTGCGCACCGCATCGGCCACGCGCAGGCGCCCTTCCGGCGTCATGAACACGCGAACCCAACGACCCTCCGTCATGAGCGACATGAGTTTGCTCGCGCGCGCGTACACTTCAGGCTGGCTCTTGCTTTCCCATGCCGAAATGGCGGCTTCCAGCATACGGCGGGCCAAAAGAAGCCGCGCCAAATTCTGCACCGCCTCGTCGTAGCGCGTGCGGACCTGCTGATAGCGCAGCTTGAGCTCGTCGAGCGTATGCTCGCCGCGCGCGGAGGAAAGCTCTTGCTTGAGCTCGCCGTAGGTACGGTTCACCTTCTCTGAGGCCTCCATGACGCCGTCGCGCTGGTCGCATTTGCGCGCGATCTTCGCGTCGAGCTCGACGAGCGTCGCACGCTCCCCTGCAAGGCGCGCCTGCGCGTACAGGGCATCGATTTGCTCGGCGTTGTGGGCGATTCTCTCATCGACCTGCGCCAAGCGGGCCGAAACCGCCTGCCGACGCTGCGTCAGAAGCGCGACTTCGCTGCGAGCATCTTTCGCCTCGTCGAGCAGCGTGCGCGCTCGACGCAGCGACGACCCCGCTTCGCCCAGACCGTGCTGTGCCAGGTAGACGCGCACTTCCTCGCCGAAGGCCTCCTGGTCGGCCACGCACGATTCGTACTTCTTGCGGTCTTTCAGCATGACCCACTGGGCACCTTGGAGGCTTGCGTTGCGACCCTCGTCCGCTTTGGTCGGACGCAACAGCATGAACAGCGCGCCAGCCGCGAGGATCACCGACATGGCGATAAGGCCGAGGCCGAGCGCCGTGAACGACAGGCTCGATATTTCCCGGCCGTGAATGGTGAGCGGGAGCCCGCAGCACAAAAACAGAAGCGGCAGCATCACCGACAGCCCGATCTGGGCCGTGCGCTGATGGCGTGCGCGGATCTCGACGTCGCGCGCGTCGGGCGCTTCAAGCCGCGCCTCGTAAGCGGCGTTCGAGTTGCTGTAGTTCGTCTTCGCCAGCTCGGCCGCATGTGAGAGCTTGCTCTCGTTTTCGGAAAGCGAATCGATCCTGTCGCGCAGCTCGCGGTCTTCGGCCGACGTCAGGCCCATAAGCTCGCGCGGCGCGGATTTCCTCCTCCTGCGTGCGTTGGCTGCGGCCTGGGCCTCTTCCTCTGAAAGGCTCGCACGGGATTCGGTCAGCTCGTCGCGTTCCGATTCGAGCTTCTCCAGGCGAGCCCGGCATGCCGTGAGCTCCTCGATGCGCGCATTCAGCTTCGAAAGGCGCTTCGCGAGCTCGTCGCGCTGGGGCGAAAGCTCGGTGAATTCCTGGTCCTTACGACGCAGCTGCTCGGCTTCCTTCGTCGCCTGAGACACCTGCTCTTTGAGCGCAGCACGTTCGCGTCCCAGGTTGAACAACGAGTTCTCGGCACCCGACGCACGCGACGTGCATTCGGCGAGCTTGTCCTGCACGGCCGAAAGCGCGTGCGCGGGAGAAGTTCCCGTGCCGGAACCGGCCGTGAGCAGGCGAGCCGTCACGTCGGTCGTGTTATGGAGGCGGCGCAGCTCGTCGCTCGTGAGCGAGAACATCGTCGAGAACGTTTCCTTGTCGATGTCGTCGACGAGCTCGACGGGGCCTTTGAGCCCGTCGGCGTTGCGCGCGCGTGAAAGCTCGACCTCGCCGCCGTTTCCGTCCGCGAAGAAAAGCGACCCCGCACGTTCGGCGGCTTCGGGCTTGTACGTGTTGCGCGAACCGCGCGCTTCTTCCCATCCGAATAAAACACCGCGCACGAACGAGGCCGTCGTGGTCTTGCCGGCCTCGTTCGGGCCGAACACCACGTTGAGCCCTGGCGAAAACGGCCCGATCGCCCGGTTAGAAAACGCGCCGAAGCTCGTCATCTTTATATGCTCGAGATAAGGCTTCATTTCTCGGTCCCTCCGCACAGCAAGTCGATGACCAGGCGTTCCGCCTCGCCTGCGAGGGTCGGCACGTTCTGCGTGAGCGAACTTGGAAGGGCAACGTTGCGCTTCAAAAACTCCTCCTGAAGAAACGCGACCGCCTCGGGCTCGTTCTCCCGAAGCGAATCGGCCGCACCGAGAAACACCGCCGGGAACATTCCCTCGCGGCGCATCGCGTCGATATCGTAGGGCGCGCGCGTCCGGTCGACGAGCGCGTCGCAGAAGAATTCGGGGTACGAGTCGTTTATCTGCTTGCGCAGGTCCTCCACAACCCCCGGACGGGCAAGCACCTCGTGCAAGGCCGTCGCCCCGACGAGCGTGACGCGCACGCACATCTCCTCGCAGCGCGCGCTGCCGTTCACGCGGAAGAGCTCGCGAACCACCTGATCGCACACTTCGGGCAGGTTGGCGCAATCGGCAACATCGACTTTCATGCGCTGCCATACCACGCTCGCCGTAGGAACGAATTCGACCCGGTTGCGCTCACCTTCTTCAAGCGTCACGAGGAGCACGCCGCGCGGGCCCGTCTCTTTGATGTCGCGCCCCTGGATGCAGCCAGAAAACGCGATACGCGGGTCTTCCTCGGTGAGCAGATAGGGCATATGAACGTGGCCGAGCGCCCAGTAGTCGAACCCGGCGGAGAGCAGCTTCGCCGGCGGGACCGGTGCCTTGTTGGGGTCGAGGTCGAGCCCGGTGTGCAGAACGCCCACGCCGAAGGGCGCCTCCATCGCATAGGCGCCGAGGCTCGAATCGGCCGCAGCGCGCGTGACGCCTGCGGCGATGCTCATATCGCTCGGCCAGGTTTGGTTGTAGTAGCCGCGCCCTCCGAGCACGCAAGTGGGAAAACCCTCGCGCTCGAACAGGGCGAAGCTCGGCTTGTCGGCCGAGAACATGGTGACGTTTTCCGGCAGGGCGAAGAAGTCGCGCTGCCAGGTAGTATAAGGATCGTGGTTGCCTGTGCAGAGATACGCCGGGATCCCTGCAGCTTCAAGCTTGCGCATTCCGGCGAAAAACCGCAGGTAGTCGGCGTACGACGGCCGCGCCGTATCGAAGATGTCGCCTGCGATGACGACGAAGGCGACATTCCGGTCGATCGCCTCCTGAATCATGCGGTCGTACGCCTCGGGAATCGCCTCGATTAGCCGCGAGGCCCATTCCTCCGAAAGCGCGCGAAGGCCGCGAAACGGTGCGCCGATGTGCAAGTCGGCGGCGTGCATGAACGTGATCTTGTCGTGCATGAGCGCCCCCTTATGCGTAACCGCCGACACGCGAGTCGTCGACCAGGTCCATGAAGCGCGTGTACTCGGCGTTGAAGGCAAGCGGGATATCGCGCGTCGGACCGTTGCGGTGCTTGGCGACGATGAGCTCCGCTGTACCCAAATCGGGACGATCGTCGCTTTCCGCCTCCATTTCGTCCATGCTTCGGTCGATGAACATGACGATATCGGCGTCCTGCTCGATCGAGCCGGATTCACGCAGGTCGGAAAGCATCGGGCGCTTCTTGCCGCGCATTTCAACAGCACGAGAAAGCTGCGAAAGCGCGATGACGGGCATGCCCATTTCCTTCGCAAGCACTTTCAGGCCGCGGGAAATCTCGCCGACCTCGACGGCGCGATTGCCGTCGCGGCGCGTCTGCGGGGGCTGCATGAGCTGCAGGTAGTCGACGATGATGAGCCCGTTGCCCTGCGCGTGGCGAAGCTCGCGTCTCGCCTTCGCACGCGCCTCGAGAATGGAAAGACCCGGTGAATCGTCGATATACAGGTCGAGCTTCGAAAGCGAGTTCGACGCATCGGCGATAGCGCCCCAGTCCCCCTCGGCGATGAAGCCGCCGCGGATCTTCGACAGGCTCACACGCGCCTCGGCGCAAAGGATACGCTGCACGAGCTGGCCCGCCGACATTTCCAAAGAGAAGAACGCGACCGACGTGCCGGCTTTCGCGGCGTTCACCGCAAGATTCAGGGCAAACGACGTCTTGCCGACGCCAGGACGCGCGGCGAGAATGACGAGGTCGCCGGCGCGGAAGCCGTGGAAGAGGTCGTCGACGTCCTTGAAGCCCGTCGGCACGCCCGCCATGTGGCTTTTCTGCTCGGCGAGCTTGGTGATTTCCTCGAACGCGTCGGTGAGCAGCGTGTCCATTCGAGCGAACGTCGAGGACACGCGCTTCTCGGTCACGTTGAAAAGCGTCTTTTCGGCAGTTTCGACCACTTCGTTCAGATCGTCGGGTGCGTCGTAGGCAAGCGCGTTGATCTGGGCCGCCGCGTAGATGAGCTCGCGCAGGATTGCGGTCCTCTTCACGATCTCAGCATGGTTTTGCCAGTTGGTCAGGGCAAACGTGTTCTCTGCCAAGTCGGCGATATAAGATTTCCCGCCAACGGCGTCAAGCTGGCCGTTCGCGTTGAGCGTGTCGGCGAGCGAAATCTGGTCGACGGGGATGCGGCGGATGTTGAGGTCGCAGACAGCCTCGAAGATGATGCGGTGCGCCGGGCGGAAAAAGCTCTCGGGCTTCAGCTTCAGCACCAGCTCCTCGACCGCTTCAGGGTTGAGCAGGCACGCGGCCAAAACCGATTGCTCGGCTTCGATATTCTGCGGCAACATCTTATTCTGATGCGCCGGGCTGGGTGCGAAGTCGTCGTTGCGGGGGGCGTTGGTGCGATTGTCGGGCATGAAGATGGGTCCTTTTCTGGCGTGTTTATCACGGTTCATATTACCTTGCCGCAGCACGTGCCGAAAGGGAGTTGCCCCAAACAACAAGAAACCCCTTGCCCGAAAGGACAAGGGGTTTCCATCATGCGTTCGCGAAAGCGAAAGGGCTATTCAGCAGCCTCTTCCGTCTCCTCGGCAGCTGCCGGAGCCTCAGCCTCGGCGACTTCCTCGGCCTCGGGAGCCTGGTCGCTCACCACGTTGACGGTGATGGTGGCCTTGATGTCGCGGTAGATGGAAATCGCGACAGCGTGCTCACCTGCAACCTTGATCGGGTTGCCGAGCTCGACACGACGACGATCGATCTCCGCATCAAGGTTCTCCTTGATGGCTTCGGCGATGATCGAGGACGTGATGGAGCCGAACAGCGCGCCTTCCTCGCCGACCTTGGCGAGAACCTTGATGGTGGCGCCGTCGAGCTTCGCGCGCAGAGCCTCAGCGTCGGCAAGGCGGGTAGCCTCGCGCTTAGCGATGTTGTTCTTGCGCTGCTCGAGTTGCTTGAGGTTTCCCGGGGTTGCCTTGATGGCGTAGCCCTGGGTCAGGAGGTAGTTGTTGGCGTAGCCGTCGGCAACGGTGATGACGTCGCCTTCGCCGCCCCTGCCCCTCAGTTCTTTAAGCAGAATGACTTTCATGGTACCTCCTTCGCCTAGCGGTTGCGGCGGTCGCCACGGCCGCTCACGGCGGGAACCGCGTAGGGCATCAGGGCCATTTCGCGAGCGCGCTTCACGGCGTTCGCGATGTCACGCTGGTGCTGGGTGCAGGCACCCGTCACGCGGCGCGGCTTGATCTTACCGCGGTCGGTCACATACTTGCGCAGCATCTGCGTGTCCTTGTAGTCGATGTACTCGACATCTTCCTTGCAGAACTGGCAGAACTTGCGACGCGGCTGCTTCGCGTAATCTGACGTTTTCTTCAACTTAGTTTTCCTTAGAACGGGATGTCTTCATCATAGACTGAAGAGGAGGCATTAATGCTCGGCGCAGCTGCGGGCTGCGAGTAGCTGTTCTGCGGAGCGGGCTGATAGCCGCCCTGCTGGCCGTAGCCTTGGCCGGACGAGTACTGAGCATCGGAAGAGGAGTTACGGCTCGACATGAACTCAAGCTCGTCCACGATCACTTCGATCTTGGAGCGCTTTTGCCCATCGCGTTCCCACTGGCTCCAACGCAGCTTGCCCTCGATTGCCACCTTCGTGCCTTTGGACAGATACCTGCTCAAAGACTCGGCGCGAGCGCCGAACATGGTGCAGTCGATGAAGTTCGGGTAGTCCTCCCACTCGCCGGTTTGCTGGTTCTTGCGACGGTCGTTGACCGCCACGCCGAAACCGAGAACGGGAAAACCGCTTGCCGTGCTGCGAAGCTCGGGGTCGCGAGTCAAGTTTCCGCTGATGATAACTCTGTTGATGCTCATTGCTTTTGCCTCTTCTCATGTGCCGGGCGCATGCGCCCTTAAGCTCTTGTTAGTCGCGATCTTCGCGCTTCACGATCATGTGGCGGACCACAGCGTCGTTGATGCGCAGGACGCGATCGAGCTCGGCAACGCTCTGAGGATTAGCGTGGAAGTCGACGAGGGTGTAATCACCGTCGGTCAGACCGTTGATCTCGTAAGCGAGTTTACGCTTGCCCCACTCGTCAACGTTGTCAACCTTGCCCTCGGATTCAGCGATCGTGGTCTCGATTCGCTTCATGACGGCAACGCGGTCTTCGTCGGAAATGGTCGGGGCGACAAAAAACAGCAGTTCGTAAGCCTTCATCAGCTCACCTCCTTTGGACTTTACGGCTCTGGGCCCGGTGAAGGCAGTTTCACCCAGAGCAGGATATAGCCTGTCTATATTACCCTGGAATCCACGTCTTGTGAATAGCATACTCGCCTCGCTGATCAAACCACACATATCGCCCACATGTGCCGAGCTCGACGTTCGTCAGAGTACCAAGGTGTTTCGCCCGATAGCGCCCACAGCGCACTGCCGTAAGGCCGCGAAGGACGACACCTAGGCGGAAGTCGGAAGTCGCGCGAAAGCCTCACGCGTTCCGGAAAAGAAAACGAGGGCCCAGCGTTTCCCAACGCCGAGCCCTCGAAATACCGCACGGTTTCAACAACAGAGATAAGTCGGCTATTCCTCGTCGTCTTCTTCGATATCGCCGACAAGGTATTTCTCGTCGATCTCATCTTCGCCGTAGTCAACGCCGCTCTTCAGACCCTCCATGAAGTTGGGGGCTTCACCGATGTAGGCTGCCTCGTCTTCAAAGGCGTAGCCGCCCTCGTCGTCCACCTCGTAGACATACCCGACCGCGTAGCCGGTTTCCGAGCCAGGGATGCCGCCCTCGGCGATGATGACATCTTTCGTGCCGTCATCGGTTTCGACGTAGCCGTCGTAGCAGAATGCATAGGCATCGGCGCCGCGCGCTCCTTCGACGGTGTGCTTCGCAAGCGCATAGCATTCGTCGGAAGAATCGCCCGGGTGCGTTTCAATAAACAGGTTTTCCTTCACAACAAGCGCCGTGAAGGGCACGAGGTCTTCGCCGTCGGTCAACTTGTCCTTCGCTTCATCGAGAGCGAAGATGAGGACGCTTTCAAGCGTTTCGGGGATTTCAGGGACTTCGTCCAACTCGGACTCAACAACACGATCGGCCATCAGGTCGCTCCTTCGTTTGCGGTTTCTTCGATTGGTCAAGTGTAATCCACCGGCACGGACTTGGAAAGAAACGAACGAGGAACGCGCAGGCGTCACAGAGCGAGCGCGACGCGTGACAGCAGGCGCACAGGCGACTACGAGAGCCTCCGCCATGCGCGAAGCGCACGATAGCGAGATATGCAGTGGCAAAATGCGTCGCGATGTTCCAAATCGGCGTTTTCCCAAGAAAATGGCAGCAGACACCGCTTTTGCAGGGTACTCAGCATCCCCAATGGGATATTTTGCCATAATGAACGCCGCATTACTTGCGAATATGTGGATTATCTGACAAGTGTAAAGCGTTTTCCTGACCTGCATCCCGGAAAAACCGTTGATTCGGAACATCGCAAGCCGTTTTCGCGCATCGCAAAATGCAGAGCGCCCCTCTCCGGCAAAAGCTCAAAAACGAAAAGAGCCCGCTGTTCGCAGGCTCTTCTGAATTCAAACTGGCGGAGGAGGAGGGATTCGAACCCTCGTTACCCGGATTACGGGCAAAACGGTTTTCGAGACCGCCGC
>CAKUIV010000077.1 GCA_934661105.1 uncultured Ellagibacter sp.
GAACAGCTATGAGCGATTTCAGCAACGGCACGAACGACGAATCTCGCAAGGATGACATATCTCACGATGAGGGCGGCGGTGCGGGCACCGAAACTTGCAATGATGATGCATTTCGCAATGAGGGCAACGCCTCCAAGGACGAGCCCGGTCATGCCGGGAGGCGTTGCGGTGGCGCGAGCAGCACCCGCCACCATTCTCGCGGCAGCATTTTCGATAGCTTCTTCAACGATGACTATGACGAAGAGCCCAATGACGAAATCGACACTGAGATGGAGCGTTTTTTCAGGGACCTGAACGCTATCAAGGTCCGCCTCTCTCATGCAATCGAAGCCCTGTTCGGGATGCTCATGTCGCGCTCGATGGGGTGCGCCAACTTTACTGCGGTTACAATTGCGCTCCTTGTCTGCACGCGCGTTATCGGCGCGGTGTTCGTCGACGCGGACGCGCTCTGCGAGCTCAACGCGCTTGCTTTCGCCGTGTCGCTTGCCGTGCTCGTTGTTTGCGCGGTTTCCGAGAGATGCCCCGCCAACGCCCTGTCAGCGGTCGTGATCGCGTGCCTGCCTGCCCTTATAGAGATCATTACTGCAGGTACGGTTCATGGCTCGGATGCCGACGTTTTCGTGCACATCATAACCGGGGCCCTGCTTGGTATTGGCGCGGGGGCAGCCCTCACGGTTGTGTCGTCCCTGGTAAGCGACTGCGAAGACGAGAACGTCGCCTGCACGCGCATACTTACCGGACCATTATGGGGCGCAGCCATTGGGGCTACCGCCGCGCTCGTTTGCGATATCGCACCCTACATCGCGCGCGAAATCACCTTCGGCGTGGAGCCTTTGTGCATGAGTTATATGCAGCTTGCAATCTAGCCTTGGCTGCAAGCTGGCGCCCGGGACGCCGCAGCTCGTGCAGCATCCCCGTCCCCTTCCCGTTCTGGAAGACCCATGGTTTCTCGCTCAATATGCAAAGCGGAGGCTGTCACATCGTGCGGCAGCCTCCGCTTTCGGTCTGAATGAGATTGTACCGTGCGATGAGCTACTTTGCAGCTTCGCCCGTCGAGTCGCTGTGGAAATTCGAGTAACCGCCCACGGCGTTCGCGTTGAAGCGACCTTCCGTCTTCGAGAAGAAAACCTGCGTTACCATGAGGTCCTTGATGGTGACGCCGACGGCGCCCATGGCCTCTTTTTGGCTTTTCCCCTCGTCGATAAGCGCGTTGAGCACATCGGCCTTTTTCGAGGATTCCAGAGCCATGAATTCTGCACGATCCATTGTCAGCCTCCCTTGATACGGCGCGAGCAATATGTGCCTTAAATTATAGGAACTTCCGCTCTTTCCTTTAAGGATGTTTCTGTATAACCGTAGTTCGGGAACAACCTACTGGTTCGGGTTCTGGCTCGGCTTCTGCCGCTGCCACGGCAGCGACTTCCGTCTCGGCTACTCTTTCGATGTTGGCCTCAGCCTCTGGTTCTGCCTCTTTCCCGCCTTCTACTTCAGGCCCACGTAGTCGGTCTCGATTGCCTCGTCGAGGTATTCCTTCACGGGCGGCTCGCCGAAGTCGCGCACCTCCTCAAGATGCCAGCAGTCGGTTTTGGGCATGCCGGGAATGTCGTCGGCGACGAATACGGGGTCCTTGCCGGCCTTGCGCTGTGCGGAGTAATCGTCGAGTGCAGCGAGCGCCCATTTGCCGAGCAACAGGATGGCGACGAGGTTCATGATTGCCATAAGTCCCATGAAGATGTCGGCCAAGTTCCACGCGAGATCGAAGTTGTTCGTCGCGCCGTAGAAGATGACGAGCAGGCACACGATGCGGAACACCGTGAGTAGCATCTTGCTGTCGCCCTTAATGAAGCGCAGGTTGCTTTCGGCGTAGAAGTAGTTGCCGATGAGGCTCGAATACGCGAACGCGAAGATGGCGAATGTGATGAAGTGGATGCCCGCCTCGCCGACGGAGTTGTTCACGGCCATCTGCACGAGCGGCATGCCGTTGAGGTCTGCCGCCGCGGCGGGGTCCTGCACGTAGAACACGAGCACCATCATGGCCGAGCAGGTGCAGATGAGCAGCGTGTCGATGTAGACCGACAGGCTCTGCACGAGGCCCTGCTTCACCGGGTGTGAAACGCTCGCGGTGGCGGCGGCGTTCGGGGCCGAGCCCATGCCGGCCTCGTTGGAGTACAGGCCGCGTTTGATGCCGAGCATGACGACCGAGCCCGCGAACCCGCCGAAGATGGACTGGAAGTCGAAGGCGCTTTGGAACACGAGACCGAACACCGCGGGAAGCCACGTGATGTTCGCGATCGTGGTCCACACGGCGATGGCGATGTAGCCGAGCGCCATGACGGGCACCACGATGGACGTGATCACGCTGATGCGCTTCGTGCCGCCGAAGATGACCATGGCCGTCATGGCCGCGAGCACGATGCCCGACGCCACGGCGGCCTTCGGCATGGCCTCGGCGGGCAAGTAGTACTCAAGCGCGCTCGTCGCGTTGAAGGCCTGAAGTCCGTTGAAGCCGAACGCGAAACACAGGATGAGCAGGATGGAGAACAGCACGCCGAGCCCGCGGCTGCCGAGCGCCTGGTGGATGTAGTACGCGGGACCGCCGCGGAACTCGCCGTCCTTGCCGCGCACCTTCCAGATCTGCGCGAGCGTCGACTCGACGAAGGCGCTCGCCGCGCCGACGACGGCCATGAGCCCCATCCAGAACACCGCACCGGGACCGCCGGTTGCGAGCGCGGTCGCGACACCTGCGATGTTGCCCGTGCCCACACGGCTCGCGGTGGAGACCATGAGCGCTTGGAACGACGATATGGAGCGCTCGCCCTCCACGTGCTTCTTCTCGGTGATCTGCGTGAACATGTCCTTGATGTAGCGCAGCTGCACCGCCTTGGTGCGGATGGTGAAGTAGATACCGGCGATTACCAGAAGCGCCAGCAGGATGTAGGTGTATAAAAAGCCGTCGATGTCGCCGGTGACGGCGACGAGCCACGCGTTCGCGTCCATGAATCCCCATTTCCTTTGCAGCCGCCTGTTCGCTTTTGCGATCAGGCCCCCAAACCCATAAGGTCTTCATGATACCGCAAAAGCCAGTGCGCCGATTCACGCAGCCGTACGAGAGTCGAGTCGATCCCCGCTTGACGCTCGCCAAACGGAGGGCCCTGCGGAATCGAATTGCCGCAGGGCCCTCCAGAAGATCGCGTTGCGAGTGCGCTCTTTCTTTACGCCAGAAGCTTTCGACCTGCCGATTCTATCTCGTCGAGCAGCGCTTCGGCATCGGCTTTCGCGTCGGCCTTCGCGAACACGTAGAGCTTGATTTTGGGCTCGGTGCCGCTCGGGCGCACGATCGCCTTGTTGCCGCCCGCAAGGCGCAGCTCGATCACGTTCGCAGACGGCAGGCCGCCCACGCCGCCCTGGTAGTCGACGACGCTCTCGACGGCGAGCCCGGCAAGCTCGGCGGGCGCCTCTTCGCGCAGACGCGCCATGATGCCCGCCATCTTCTGCGCCCCTTCGGCGCCCGGGTACGCCACCGACACGGTGCGGTTCAGCCAGTATCCGTGCTCCGCGTACAAGTCGCGCATCGCGTCGGCGAGGCTCTTCCCGATAAGCTTGTAGTCCTGCGCCATCTGGCAGATGAGCAGGCTCGCGTTCACGGCGTCCTTGTCGCGCACGTGATCGCCCGAAAGGTAGCCGTAGCTTTCCTCGAAGCCGAAGATGAAGCGATCGGATTGCCCGGCGTTTGCAAGCTCGGTGATGATGTCGCCGATGTACTTGAAGCCGGTCAGGCAACGGCGCAGCTCGAAGCCGTATTTCGCCGCCAGCGCATCGACCATGGCGGAAGACACGATGGTGGTGACCGCCACCTTGTCGGCAAGGTTCTCCCCGCGCGCCGCGCGCATGCGGCACACGTAGTCGAGCAGCAGCACGCCCATCTCGTTGCCGGTGAGCAGCAGGTAGTCGTCGCCGTCGGAAACGGCCACGCCCACGCGGTCGGCGTCGGGGTCGGTGGCGAGCAGAAGATCGGGATGAACGCGCTCGGAAAGCTCGATGCCCCGTTCCATGGCCTCGCGGATCTCCGGGTTCGGGTACGGGCACGTCGGGAAGTTCCCGTCGGGGTCGCGCTGCTCGGGAACCACGGTGACGTCGGTTATGCCCGCGCGCTTGAGCACCGTCGTCACGGGAACGAGCCCCGTGCCGTTGAGCGGCGTGTACACGAGCTTGAGCGGGGCTTTCGCCACGTCGTCATCACTGAGGTTGCTAACCGATTTCGAGAGCACCGCGTCAAAGTAGCGGTTCAGCACCGCGTCGTCGATCCACTTCACGAGCCCGCGCTCGACCGCCTCGTCGAAGTCCATCGACTTCACGCCCGAAAATGTGTCGGTGCCCGCGATGGCGCGGGAAATGGCGGCTGCGGCCTCGCTCGTGATCTGGCACCCGTCCGGTCCGTAGGCCTTGTAGCCGTTGTAGGGGGCCGGGTTGTGGCTCGCCGTCACGCACACCCCGCCCGAGCAGGCAAGGTCGCGCACGGCCCAGGAAAGCGTGGGAACAGGGGAAATGCGCGGGTACACGTAAGCGACGATGCCGTTCGCCGCGAAAATCGAGGCGGCGCGGCGAACGAATTCCTCGCCCTTGTTGCGGCTGTCCCGCGCGATCGCGATCGTTGGATGGTCGAATGTGGCGTTCAGATAGTCCGAGAAACCCTGCGTGGCACGGCCGACGGTGTAGACGTTCATGCGGTTCGTGCCCGCGCCGAGCACACCGCGCAAGCCCGCCGTGCCGAACGCGAGGTCCTGGAAAAACGCGTCGGTCATCGGTTCTACGTTACCCGCGTCCGCCGCTGCGGCGAGTTCTCCAAGCTCGGCCGAAAGCTCGGCGTCGCGGACGTTTTCCATCCAATGCGCCAGCTCGGCGCGCATATCGCGATCAGTCATGGGTGCTCCTAACGGACGTTTCGTTGCATGCAAGTCTAGCGCATGCGCACCCGTCTGCCCTCTTGCCTGCGCAAACCCCGCAGAAACTTCGCGCACGCCCTTATAGAAAGGTTACGAATAACAAGGATGCTTCGTTGCTTTTTCGCTTGCCGTCCTTGACAATAGATAAGATTGGACGGGAGAACATGGGCTTATTCAAAAACAATAAGAAGGAGCAGGCCGAAGGCGCGCGGGCGTTTTCGAACGCATCTCGCGACGCAGCCGATGCCGTCTCCATCCTCTTCCGCGAAAGCGACCTCTACCCCGTCTACATCTCTCCTGCGTTCGAGCGCGTATTCGGCGTCGATCCCGACCGTCTCGTCGACGACGTCGAAACGCTTTTGCGCTTCATCCCCGACGACTGTCGCCTTGGCGTGAAGCGCCAGTGCGAGAAATGGGACCGCGCGGAGGCGCTCACGCTTCGCTTTCCCTACCTCATGCCCGCTTCCGCCGCAGCGGCCGCTGGCGAACGGAAGCACTTTCGCGCGACGCTCACCCCGCAGGACGGCGCCATCTTCGCATCGTTCGTCGACATCACGTCCGAACAGGCGCTCATCGACGGTGCGCTCGCCGAGCGGGACCATGCGCTCGAAGTCGTGGAAAGCCGCGCCGACTTCATGAGCCAGATGAGCCACGAGATCCGCACGCCCTTGAATGGCATCAAGGGGCTCATCCTCCTTGCGAAGGACCACGCCGCCGAACCCGAGCGTCTCGCCGACGACCTCTCGCGCGCGGGCGAGCTGTCGGGGTATCTGCTCTCGCTCATCAACGACGTGCTCGACATGAGCCGCCTGAACAGCGGGCACGTCGAGCTCGAGAAGCTTCCGTTCGACATGCGCCTCGTCGCAAACGACCTCAGGAACATGTTCGAGGCGCAGGCGGCCGACAAGGGCCTTTCCTTCTCCGTCGCGCTCGAAGACTGCGAGAACGTCTTCCTTGTCGGTGACCGCATGCGATTGAACCAGGTCGTCGTCAACTTCGTGTCGAACGCGCTCAAGTTCACGAGCGCGGGCGGCGAAGTCGGCATCACCTTCCGCGAAATGTACCGCAAAGACGACTCGGTCAGCTACATGATCCGCGTGCGCGACACGGGAAAGGGCATGGACCCGCGGTTCGTCAGCCGCATCTTCAAGCCCTTCGAACAGGAGGACCGCACCATCGCCCGGCGCTTCGGCGGCACGGGGCTCGGCATGGCCATCACGAGCGCGCTCGTCGATCTTGCGGGTGGCGAGATCGTGGTCGACACCGAGCTCGGGCGCGGCAGCGACTTCACGGTCTACCTTCCCTTCGACGTGGCGACCCCCGCGCAAATCGAGGAGCTTGCGCGCGAAAGCGCCACGCTCGAGACGGCCGCCAACGCGAACGAAACGGTGCCCGACTACGACTTCGACGGCAAGCGTTTCCTCCTTGCCGAGGACAACGAGCTTAACGCCATGATCGCCGAGGAGATCATCGGCTCGCTCGGCGTCACGGTCGACGTTGCGGGCGACGGCCCGGTCGTGGTGGACATGTTCGAGAAATCGCAGCCCTACACCTACGACGCGATCCTCATGGACATCCAGATGCCCACGTTCAGCGGATGGGAAGCCGCCCGCCGCATCCGCGCGATGGCGCGGCCCGACGCGGCGAGCGTCCCCATCATCGCGCTGTCCGCGAACAACTACGTGGAGGACGCGCGCGCCTCGCGCGAGGCCGGCATGAACGGGCACGCCGGCAAACCCATTGAAATCCCCGAGCTGAAATCCCAGCTCGCAGCCGCCGCGGCCGAGTCCGCATACAGAAGGGACCAACCTTGATCGTCGAACAGTCGAAAGCCATCATCGCCGAAGTCGGGCGCGCGCTCATCGGAAAGCGCGAAGTCATCGAGCAGGCCCTCATGGCCATCTACGCCGGCGGGCATATCCTTCTCGAGGACGCTCCCGGCACCGGCAAGACAACGCTCGCGCTCGCGCTGTCGCGCGCTCTCGGGCTCGAGTACAAGCGCGTCCAGTTCACGCCCGACACCACGCCCTCCGACATCACCGGCTTCACCATGTACGACCGCGATTCGGGCGAGTTCCGCTTCACGTGGGGTGCCGTGAACTGCAACCTGCTTCTCGGCGACGAGATCAACCGCACGAGCGCGAAGACCCAGTCGGCGCTGCTCGAGGTCATGGAAGAGCACGCCGTCACCGTCGACGGCACGACGCGCCCGGTGCCGCGCCCCTTCATCTGCATCGCGACCGAGAACCCCGTGGGATCGGCCGGCACGCAGCCTTTGCCCGACAGTCAGCTCGACCGTTTCATGGTGCGGCTTTCTATCGGGTATCCCTCCACCGAAGACCAGATCAACATCTTGAAGGCGAAACGCTACGACAACCCGCTCGACACCATCGAGGCGAAGGTCGGCCGCGACGATTTGATCGAGGTGCAGAACTTCCTCGGCAACGTCACGGTGACCGACGCGGTGCTCGGCTATATCGTGCGACTCTGCGAGAAAACGCGCGCGATGGACCTGGTGGAAGTCGGTGTGAGCCCGCGCGGCATCTTGGCCCTGACGCGCATGGCGCGTGCCTGCGCCCTCATCCGCGAGCGCGACTTCGTCATTCCCGAGGACGTGCGCGAGGTGTTCAAGGCCACCTGTGCGCACCGACTCGTGCTCCGCCCCCAGGCGCGTATCGAGGCAATCGACGCCGACGCCATCTTGGACGAGGTCATGCGCGACGTCGCGGCTCCTTCCCTGGGCGAAGTCCGCGGGCGCGCCTAGGCTGCCGGGAGTCCCCTTCGCACATGCATCTGAATCGAATCATAGGCGTCGTCGCGTTCGCGCTGTCGGTGTGCCTGCTCGTCGTGTCGAACAGCGCCGCCGCGCTCGGGCTCGCCCTCTGCACGCTTGTCATCCCGCTTGCGAGCCAGCTCATCGGACGGGCTACGGTCGCACGCACCGACATCTCGCTTACGCACAAGGAATCGACCGTTGCCGGCACCGATCTGCTCGTCGCCATCGAGGTGTCGCGGCCGACGTTCTTCCGCGGGCGCATCGACCTCATGCTCGAGCGCGAAAACGAGCTCACGGGGACGGTCGAGCGCATGCCGGTGAGCCTCGCCCCCGCGATGGGCCGCCCCGAGCGGTTCGCGCTGTCTCTTTCGGCCCGCTGTTGCGGAAGGGTTTCTTTGACGCTTGTATCGTGCCAGGTGGCCGACGTGTTCGGCTTCCGAGCCATGCCGCTTCCCCGCATCGCGCACACTTCGGCGTATTGCATCTACCCGCCGATCCCCGATGTGGCGGTACAGATGGCGCGGGCCGACCGCGCAAGCGCGCAGGGCGCGACCTACGACCCGCACCGACACGGCCAGGACCCCACCGAGGTGTTCGAAACGAGGGAATACCGCGACGGCGACTCGATGAAGGCGGTGCATTGGAAGCTTTCCGCCCGCTTCGACGACCTTGTGGTACGCGAACCGTCGCACCCCACCGATTACGACGTCATGGTCGCCGTCCACGCCCATGCGTGCGATGCGCACGACGCGCAGGCGGCGGCCGTGCTCAATGCCACGCTTTCCATCGCTGCGGCGGTGGGCCTCGCCTTTTTGCGCGAGGGCATCTGCCATACGTGCGCGCAAATCGGCGCGGACGGGTCGCCGAGCATCGGCTCGATCGACAGCCGCGAAAGCTACGACGAGGCGCTCGACCGCCTCGTGTCCATCCCGCTTTCCGAAAGCGGCTCACTCGATGTGGAGCAGCTCGGGGCGCACCTGCGCACCCGAAACGTGACGAAGGTCGTGCTCGTCACCGACCGAGACGACGAAGCGCTCTTCGAGATCCTCGGCCGCCTCGTCGACTTGAGCGTGTTCCATATCGGTCCGAAGGGCACCTCGAACCTCGACGTTCAGGCGAATTACCGTCTCGTGCATCTTCCCGCCGACGAAGTCGGGGCTCGCGTGAAGAGTTTGGAGCTCTAGCGTGGCGGCATTCTTGAAACCCATTCCCGAAAGCGAACCGCGCACTCTCACCTCGTGCAACGCAGGAAGAGGCAAAGCCTCGATCCGGGCAGGCGTCGCCGCGTCGATGATCTGCCCGGCGCTTGCGTCGTGCGTCATTCCCCTTCTGATAGCGGGCGGTCTGACGACGAGCGCGCTCGCCGTCTCGCTCGGCGTTGCCGTCGCGGCGTCGGCGGCGCTCGGAGCCTTCGGCGCCTTCCGCGCGCCGGGCGCGATGCGCCTGGCGGCGGGATGCCTTGCCATCTTCGCGCTTGCCGCCATGCTCGCCGCGCCCGGCGCCCGCGAAGGGCTTTTCTCGGTGTGCAACAGCGCGATCTCCCATTACGACGACGCGTTCGGCGCATACGTTCCCCTCATCTCGCAGACCGGGCTCGTCGCGGGCGATGTCGTGTTCGCCGCGTGCCTGGGGCTCGTGGCCGCGGCGGCCGCATGGGTCATCGTGCATTTCCGCACGA
>CAKUIV010000078.1 GCA_934661105.1 uncultured Ellagibacter sp.
CGAAAACTGACACGATTTTCACCCGAGCGAGCTTGCTTGAGAGCTTCGGCTATGGTGATGGCAAAGCGGGTTCGGCTGCCTATAACTTCTATCAAGCGGACGAAACCGCCGGGAAAGTGACGTACGGTGCGGAAATCGACTCTAAGGGCGAATACCACGGAAAGCAGTTCTGGTATTACGACGAGAGTTTGAATGGGGTCGACAAAGGCTTGGTTACCGATGGGAAAGTAACTGCCGATAAAGACAACCCGAAATTCGGCGGCTATCTTCCGTATGTTTACAAGGGCAAAGCGAACGATAGCAATGTCCAATACCACGAAATCAAGGTCAACCAGCGTGCGGCTAATCTCACGACGGGCTGCGGAACGTACGGGGACCCTTACGCCATAACCAAGGCGACCGAGCTTTCTGCAGTCGCCGAGTACATCAACACCCAAAGCGCGGGCGACGGCTGGGAGGTGACAATCGTCGAAAAACAGGAAACGCTTTGTCAGCGCCGAAGTGGAGGTACCAATGATGCCAGCAATGAGGTGACGTACGTCTATAAGCAGGCAAACGATGCGAACAAGAAGTGGGAAAAGAAGATCGGGGAAACCCAAACCGGGGAAATCCAGACCGACCCCAGCGCCACGCTCGACGACACGACGATGCACAACTACCTGCAGAGCGCGTATTACAGCATCGAACCGGCGGACGGCGACAATACGCTCAAACTGGATGCGACCTCTTTCCAAGGGCTGGGAAACAGGAGCAACCCCTTCAGGGGCGTCATCGTCGGTAATCTGGGGGGCGCTCAAAATGCCAACGGCGCGAGTTCGGTTGCGACCATCAAAATCGACAATACCAGTAGCGCGAGCACGATTGCTGGCTTGATTCCGTACAGTTACGGTAGCGTCGTAAGCAATCTCAAAATCGAATACGCAGGCAAAGCTGCCACCGTTGCATATAAGAGCAAAGATAGCGACGGTGTGCCGGGCGCGTTCTTCGGCGGCGTGATCGGCTGCGTGCTCGGCGGCGATAACATCATCGACGGCGTTTCAGTGAACGAGTGCGACAACATCATCGATGGCGCTTTGGTGAACACAAGTGGCTTCAGCGTTACTGGATCAGGAGAAAAACCCCATCTCGTCCCCATAGGGGGCTATGTGGGCGCCATCACGGGCGGCGGCGTGCTGTTCCGCAATTCCGCCAACGTAAACGATGCGCTCCATAATTGGCGCTTAGCTGGCGGTACTCGCTACGACAACCCGTATGTTGGTCGCGTTATCGATGGCTATGCGTTCAGCGAATTGCCCGATAACCAGAGCATCAACAACACCGACCGCAACTACAAGGTCAACAATCTGGATACCGACGATGCCCAGTGCATTGTGACGGGCGATACGCAAGGGCGTGTTCGCGAAGAGGAAGGCGTGAACACCGAAAACCTTGCCATTACGACGACCGTCAATGATGCGCAGGGATTGCTCGTGCTTTCTGCCATCATCAGCAGCGGTGCGGGCGGAGGCTCGGGGAATTCGACGGATGGCGGCCCCAATCACGGCACCGTTGCCGGCTCACGCGCGTACTTGGGAGGCAACGCCTCGTCCAATAAAACGTATCAGTTCGGCAACCAGAGTTACGGCAAAGTGCGCAACGCGACGTATGCGGCGGTGGGCAATCCTAACGATAGCGAGGCGACGGCCGATTTCAAAGTGGCGACCAGGGACGACAGACTGAGCCCAGGTGACCAGGAATCCGGCCGTCCGCTCAACCATAACGATGTTACGCAAATGAACTCCCCCTACCTGGTGGCGAAGTACGCCACGTGGCAGACGGGCAATATCTGCGCCTCGAAAGCCTCGGGCATGGATTTGCAGTTCGCGGATGGCGTGACGTTCGATATGACGTCGTACGGTACGGGCTACACGGGTCTTTCCGGTCGTTACTACTCCAACGCCTGCGCGTCTGGTCAGGGTGCCGACCGCGATCGTATCGTCCCGCTTGTGGCGACCGTCGACGGCAACGGTGCGACTATCAAGGTGGGCAAGGGGACCGAGCAAGGCGAAAGCTCGCTCTATGCGATTAAAGAGTACGCTGACGACGACTATAAGCTTACAGGTGTGGGCGCGCTTTTCGGAACGGTGACGTATACCTCCGCCAATGTGTCGGGGAGCATTGCCGCCAATGACGGGTATACCGTGCGGAACCTGAACTTTGAAGGCTGCGATATGAAGTTCATGTACACCGACGTCGCGGGTAACGAGGTGAGCGCGCCGGATGGCACGGAAGTCGGCGTGGGGCTGCTCGCTGGCACCACTGCCAACAATAATTCGCTGGCGGATTACGGTAAATACAGCGGCATTACCATGACGGACTGCATGGTGAAGGGTCCTACCGACGTCGGCGGCTTGATAGGAGCTTCCGGTTATGGCAGCCGTACGACCAGCAAAAACGACAAGACCTGGATAGTGAATCGCAACGATACTTCGAATACCGATAATCGCTATTCCCCGGTCAAGCTCTACAACTGCTCGTATAGCGGTATGGATATCTCAGGTGGTCAAAACGTCGGCGGGTTCGTCGGCAAGCTGAACGGAGGATCGCAAGGTGGCGTTTGGACGACTGGCGATGCGGATGTTGCCCACAATTCAACGATTGAGTCTACCGGTTCACGGGTCGGCGGCGTGTTCGGCGTCACGGGCGACGCCGTCTTCGTGAATGTTGACCCAGCTACCAAACAACCGATTGCCGAGAGCGGAAAAGCGACGATTACAGGCGTGACGTTGTCGGTTCCGGCGACTGCTGGCAAAAATGGTGGCGTCGGCGGCCTCATCGGCAAGGTCGAGAACAACCTATATGTTCACAACCTGACGGTAACGGGCGGTGCAACCCAAAAGGCAGTGTTTGGCAATGCCGAAAGCGTCAGCATCAACGATGCGACTAGGTGTCCCTTCATGAACGTCGGCGGCATCGTGGGCAACATTACGGGCGGCAGTGAATTCACCTTCGATACGTGTGAGGTGAGCAATGTCAGCCTTCAAGCACGTGAAGTTTCCGGAGGCATCTCCGGCCGCATATCGGGGTCGCCGACGGTAACGTGCAGCAACGTCGTGGTAAGCGGTGCCACCTTCGCAAGCTCACATGCTGGAGGCGTCAACGGCTCTTTGGACGAGAATAAAACTCCGGTTTTCAATATCACGAATGCGATAATCTCCGGAAACATGTTCGAGAATCGTAGCAACATTTGGGAGACCTCCTTAACAGAGAAGAGCTATTCGGGCGGCATTTGCAGCGACGGCGAGGGCACGCTTAATATGGTGAATGTCCTGCTCGACAGCAATAACTTTCAAGGAAAGGTCGGTCAAGGCGTTATCGCTGGTAATGTGAAGAGCGGGTTTGCCGTACGTGCTGCGGGCGTCGATGTCAAAGTGAGCGGCGGCGAGAAGCGCACCGATTTGCCGCCCTTGATGTTCGATGCAACCAGCGATCAGAGCACGGTTAAGGAAGTCAACAAGTCGTCCTACATCGCGTTCGGCGACTATAACGACACACTTGCAGCGCCCGATGCGGGCAAGACGCTGTACAGCGACGAAACAAATGCTGACGGTACGCAGAAAGCGACCGAGGCTCTCTCGCCCTATGTGACCACGAGTCCCGTGAGCAGCATCGCGGTGCAAACCGGCGGTTCCGACGCTACCGGCTCCGACACTGCCATCGATCGCTACCTCTTCGGCGACGGCGCGAACGTCGATACGGCGACGACCATCAAAAAAGAGGCGTGCACCAATGCTGCTGGTCTCTATACCTACAACAACATCGGAGGCACCGACAGCGACGGCAACTACCGAAATGCGACGACCTACTCGGAGGCCTCGGTGGGGTCGTTCAATGACAATAATAGCAGCAATGCCAGCGGCGGCGGTGAAGGCGCCCCGAAGCAGGCTGCTGACGACTTCAATGTTCTCGTCCTTTCCGGTGGCGATGCCGATACCGTCAAGGACTATCTCAACATCGTCACGAACGGTGGTTACTCGGACGCGCTGTGCGTGAACGGCGATGGCTCGCACGTTAAAGCGACGGTCGACGTGTTCCAACTTGACAGCGACAAGGGCAACTTCGTTAAGCAGACCGATGTCGCCGACAAGGCGCTCGAGGTCAAGGGTGAAGGCTCATCTCTTTCAGTCGACGCGAATGGCCTGAAATATGACAACGGCAAGGGACGATTCAACCTGCTGACCGTAACCTTCACCGAGGCCGGCCAGGGCTACAAGGTTCAGGTGCCCATCATCGTCAAGCGTATGCTCGAAATCAACTTCACGGCCACCTATTCCGAGGGCTCGAACTTCAAGAGCGCCGACTACGCGAGTAAGTACGACAAACATGTGCTCATCAGCAGTGGCGAAACGATGACCGGTTACCTGACGTGGACGTACAATCAGATGTACTCGACGCCGACGCAGTACGGCTGGAACACGCATCTGGCGAGCGGCGGCACTATGAGACCGCTCGCTAAGCAGATCGTCTTCGGCGGCGGCGAGGGTGCGCTGCCCGGGAACACGCAGCTCACGTTGGTGGACACGGCGCACAACGACAAGGCGTACCACTACACAGTGCCTACGGGTGGCTGCGCTTCGGTCGCGCTGACCAGCTTCGTGGACGCTTCGGGCAACCCGTATGTCGAGCAGTGGCTCAGCGAGACTATGGGCGTTACGGCCACGGAAGCCAGCGATGGCGCATGGGTCAAGCTCTCGGATGACGAGAAGAATGGCAAAACGGAGTCGGAACTCATCAATGTCGCAGGGGCGAAAATCGGCGGTGACTATTACCGTGTGAAGAAGAGCACGGATGCCGTGGGTTCGTCCTACAACCTTACCGTTCGAGATGAAGACCCCAAAAGCGAGAGCTTCTACCTGGTCGTGCGCACGCCCAGCGACTCCGCGAAGGTTAACGGCTTCACTGCAACATCGGTGACCGCAAGCATGCCCACGCATCTTAACTACACGCTGCGCAACGGCGAAACGATCGATAACCACGAAAACACGGCGTCGACCTATAGCGTTGCATCGAACTACAGACACAATCTGGTTGATAACCAGGCTAGCGCCACTAAGGAGTTGGGCAAGGCGGACGCGGTGGATTCGTTGGAAAAGATGAATGTGAGCGACACCATCAGCTTCGGTGCGCAGGAATATACCGGCGCCGATACGCTGTACTATCAGCTGGATTCTTCGCTCGTTGACTACGAGGGCGGTACCGCCGCGAGCGCTCATGGCTACCCGACCGGAACGAGCGGCACCTATTCGTTCTACGTGAAAGTAAAGGATACCTACTATACCTGGATGAAGGATGCCGCCACGAATGCGTGGAGATGGACTTCAACTGGAACGACCGAAACCGCCGTTGCCGCTGGCGCCGATGGCACGCCACTCAAGTGGGCGTCAACCGGCGGCGACATGTCGCTTGTGCTCGCCGACTCAGACGGTACCCCCATCGACCTTTCCGCCATCCGCGCAATCGCCAAGGAGAGCGGCAACAGTCAGTTCACGGTCATCATGAAGTCGAACCTCACGATGTCCAGCCAGGCGTGCCAGGCGGGCATCATCGCGTCGCAAGACAACGGAAGCGACAAATACACCAAGCCGAACTACCGTGCGTACCTTTCTCCACATGCGGAAACGCTCATCAGCAGCAGTAACTCGGATTACAATGCGGGCAATGTCGGCTACTACCGTCAGGGCACCGGCTCATCGACCATCGAGCTCGAAGCTTCCGAGAGGAAGCAGCTCGGCATCAACGTCGATGACCTTAAATCGGCTGACGGCACGATCGCGCTTACGAGTGCGTATGACTTCGATGGGATTTCGGGTGCCGATGCGAAGATCTCCAAGGGAGACACGGTGACGTACACGCTGAGCCTGCAGCAGCGTCAGGACGACGGCAGCTACAGGGATGTCGGAGGCATCTCGAACTACATCACAGGGGTCAGCAGCGACCAGGAAGTTGCTGTGAGCGCCAACGACAACAGCTACACGTTCACTGACGCCAAAACGAGCGGCATCTTCGCCACACGTGATGCTGACAAGCCCGCCGCCTTCAAACTCGTCTTCCGCGTCAAGGTGAACACCGATGTCGAGGGGAAGGGGCTAACCTATGCCAACTACCGCCTTGTCCTCACGGCGCAGCTGTCGTCCGGGGGTGAGGTGATCGATACTCCCGTCAACGTCAACAACCTTGCCGCCTACGCTAACTCCGACTACGTTACGTACACCCTCAGTCGCATCAACACGGGCGGCATCGCGCATTCGTAAGGTATCGACCGTCATGCGCGGGCGGGATTGCTTCCTGCCCGCCCCCGCGCCTTTGCATTTCTGTTGTTCCCTCGCTTCTTGAGCCTGCGCGTCTCGCTGGGCGTCGCAAGGCGTAAAATAATCCTGATTGTCAAAACGGCCTTGCGGCCGCGAGGGTGAAGGTGGGAACACGTTGACGGAAGCTCGTCAGCTGCGCAAACGGCTCCAGCGCATCGTGATAACACTGCTTGTCGCAGTGCTGGCGTGCGCTGCCGTCACCTACGCCTGGTACGTCTACAACACGACGCGCCACGTCACCGACGTGAAGATGGCGGCCGGCACGGGCGTCACGCTGCTCATCTCCGACTCCTACGACGGCGACTACAAAACGAGCGTCGGGCTTTCGCTCGAAGGCTACCTCAACCCCGTGTCCACCGACAACATCCAGAACGGCTTCCAGAAAGTCACGGGCTTTACGGGCGGAACCACGCAGGATTCCCTGCTCGCGAGCGTGTTCGCGCCCGCCGAGCGCTCGGACTACTACGAGACGTCGCTCTACCTCACCACCAACTCGCTCGCGACGAATGTCTATCTTTCCGATATCGCGTTCGAGGACCTCGACGAGAAGAACCCGATATCGACCGCGATGCGCGTCGGGCTTCTGGTGCACGAACCCGGCGAGGGCCGCCCCGTCGCCGCGCAGTACGTGTTCGCGCTCTCGCAGGCGCACAATCCTCAGGCGCGCTACAACACGCTCAACGGCACGGAAGGCGACGTGCTCGACAGCACGAAAACCGACGGCTCGACCGTCACGTTCACGCCTTTGACCTCGCAAAACTACTGCCAGTACGACGAAGAGACGGCGGAAGTGACCGTTCGCCCCGACACCGTCAGGCTCTGCCGCCTGCCCGCTGCCGAGCAGGGCGCCGAGCACGCCACGCCCGTGCAGGTCGACGTTTACCTATGGCTCGAAGGCTGCGACGAGGACTGCACGAACAACCTCATGAGCACGAACCTGCAATCGCTCGCCTTCCACTTCGCAGGCGACCAGGGATAGGGGAGGTGCCAAGGTGAAGCTTTCCCGCAACAACGACACCTCCGCCACGCAGGCGGCCGCGGCCAATACCTCGGCCGGCACGGCACGCGATCCGCGTCGCACGCTTGTCGCGGCCGTTCTGTGGCTGCTGCTTCTCGTGGTCGCCCTCGGCGCCGTCACGCTCGCGTGGTTCAGCTCGTCGCGCTACACCAACGTCACGCCGGTGGCGCACACGGTGAGCGACAGCGGAACCGAGCTGCTCATCGGCCCGACCGAAAGCGGCCCGTTCGACACCTCGTGCGAGCTCGCGAACGTCGACAAGACGCTCTATCCCGTCTCCACCGCCGATCTTTCCACCTTCTGGCGCTCCAGCTTCCAGAACGCGAGCGGCATCACCACCGACTACGCCGATTGCACGGCGAACGTGGGCGACTTCGCGCTCACGGGCTCGTTCTACCTGAAGGGCGCGTCGACCCCGCTTGATGTGTACCTCTACCAAAGCCAGATGAGCGTTTCCTCCGACCCGCAGCTGCTCGCGGCGCTGCGCGTCGGGTTCGTCGTTCACACCGCTTCGGGCACGCAAGCCCGCATCTTCGCCTGCGACGATTTGGGCTCGACCTCCGGTGCCGTCGCGCGGCGCACCACGGCGGAAGAAGGCGTGGTCGTCGCGGGTTCCGGCTCGTGGGCTTACGCTTCCGACCCGGCGCTTTCTATCGGCGGCTACACGATGGACGGCGAAGGCAGCGCCCCCACGTCGCGCGCGGGGGCTCAAGCCCTGTGCACGCTCGCGGCGGACGAGGTCGCGCGCGTGGACTACTTCGTGTACATGGAAGGCTGCGACGAGAACTGCATCGACGAGGCGCAGTCGCGCGACCTCTCGCTTGCGTTCGCGTTCGCGGCGCAGAAGGCTTAAAGGGGGGCAACGTGGAATCGCGCACCGCATCGGCCGACGTCAAACGGCACATCCGCCGCACAAGAGCCGCCGCTATCGCCCTAGCCGCCATCATCGCGCTCGTGCTCGGCGTGGCAACCTACGCCTGGTTCACGAGCAACATGGCGGTCAACACCAACAGCGTGTCGGTCCACAGCGACGACAGCCGCCTCGTCGTGGAGATGGGCGACGCCGACGCGAACAGCTGGTCAAGCGCCGACGAGGTGGCGCTTTCGACGAACAGCCCCGATAACCTGGTGCTTTACCCGGTTTCCACGTTCGACCTTTCCGGGTTCGCGCAATGCACGCACACCGACGGCGACGGCAACGCCGCGTACTTCAAGCAGGCGGAAGACGGGCAGACCTTCTATCACGGCTGGACGGACCTGCGCGCAAGCGTCGTTGGAGCCGGCGCGGACAAGGCCACGGGGCGGGTTTCCCTCTACTTGGCCGACTCGCTTGTCCCCGACGGCGCCGACCCCGAGCTTTTGCGCGCCACGCGCGTGGGGCTGAAGCTGTCGCGCGATGGGGAAGTGGTGAAGACGTGCTACTTCTCGCTCGACGACACGGCGGGCAGCCATCGCGACGAACATCCGGCCACGCGCCCGAGTAGCCTTCCCAATTATTCCGACGGCATGCTGCTCGGGTGGCGAAACGGTGAACTGGCCTGCGCAAACGACGGCGTCGAGGACTACCGCTCTTACCTGATGGGCACAGACGAGTCTGCCACGCGCCCGCAAAGCGCGCTTGCGACGCTGGACCAGGGCGCCGCCTATCGCCTCGACGTGTACTACTACATCGAGGGCACCGACGCCGACAGCGCCGACTACCTCTACGGCGACATCGGCATCCTGCACCTGGGTCTGTTCGCCGTGCTCGACGGGCAGGGGGCGTAATGGATAGGAACCAAACGAAAGACCTCAAGCAGCGCCTTTCCGTCACGCTCGTGCTCGTGGCGTTCGCCCTCGTGGCCATCGCCATGGCGACGTTCGCGTGGTTCTCCATCGCCGACAACGC
>CAKUIV010000079.1 GCA_934661105.1 uncultured Ellagibacter sp.
CGTCATCCCAAGGAATGAACCCGCCATGGCGAAGCGCCCCGAGAACCGACCCCGAGTCGAGGAAGTACGTGATGCCGAGCTCACGGCACACTCGATCGATATCCTTCAAGATGCGCAGCTCGAGCAGCTGCAGCTTGCGGAGCACCTTGTCGTCGTATTGCATCTTGCCAAATCCCTTTCGCCCGTTCGATCCCCCGCGCGCTTACCAGCGGGCGCCTTTTCCCTTTGCAGCCTCGCGGTAGAACGCCGCAAGGCGCGCCGACGTGTCGGCGATGTCGAACCCATGCGCGCGCGCCTGGTCGCACACGTCGGTGCGGGAGGCGCGCCTCGCGCGCCGGAGCTCGTCTACGCATGCGCTCGCCCACGCATCCGCCCCGTCCGCAAGCGGCAGGCGCCGTGCGCGGTCGCTCACCATGGCGAGCTCGGGCACGCCGGTCGAGACGATGGCGGCAAGCCCCGACGCCTGCGCCTCGACGACCGAGAGCGCCAAACCCTCCTTCACCGATGGGAACACGAACGCGTCCGCCGCGCGCAAGATGCGCGGCACGTCGTCGACCACGCCCAGAAAACGCACCGAATCCGCGAGCCCCAGCTCGCCCGCACGCTCCTTGAGCTCGCCCTCGAGCTCCCCGCGCCCGGCGCACAGGAGCACCGCATCGGGAAGCTCGCGCCTCACTTGGGCGAACACCTCGAGAAGGAACGCATGGTTCTTCACCGGGATCAGACGCCCCGTGTGACACACGACCGGCCGACCGGAAAGCCCGAGCTCCGCCTTCGCGGCCTCATGCGCCGCCTCGTCGCACGCGTAGCGCGTCATGTCGATGCCGTTCGGCACCACCGCGAAGCGCTCGCCTTCCACAATCGCGCGCCCGAAACGATCGAGCCCCGCCTCGCGCGAGCACGCCATGAAGTAGTCGGCGACATGGCGCACCGGGTGCGCGGCGAGGTTGAAGGCGAGTCCCGCCAGACCGCCCTCGTAGTTCTGCGCATGGCTGTGAGCGATCGCGAAGGCTCCCGCGCGCTTCGCCTCGGAGAGGTAGAGCGGCGCGCACGATCCGATATGCCCGTGCACCACGCGCCACTCGGGATGTTCCGCGAAAAGCGCGCGCACCCGGCTGCGGTAGACGCCCACGTTTGCACCGGTGAAGCGCGGCACGCGGAAGAAGCGCCCGCCCATCCGGCGAATCTCCTCGTCGTAGTCGCCTTCCCGCTGCTCATGCACGAGGAAGTCGAACTGCACCTCGTCGCGGTCCATCGCCCGGTACAGGTTCATCACCATGGTCTCGGCCCCGCCGCGGTCCATCACGCCGATCACTTGCAGTACGCGCATACGATCAAGCCTCCTTCGCGTATCCGGAGCCGTCTTCATCCGCCCGGAACACGCGCTCGGGCCCCTTTTTCACCACGCGCAGCATCGCGCAGAACAGGATCGCCACGCCGATAAGGCACGCGCCCGCGCCGGCGAAGCTCACGCCGTTCATCCCCCAGGTGTCAACGCAGACGAACGTAAGCGGAACCACCGCGAGAAACGCCGCCACGTTGCCGGCGAAGTTCGCCCAGAAGTGGCGCAGCGTGATGAGGAGGTCGCCGAAGAACCACAAAAACGCCGTGGCCGCCGTCGACACGATGATCGGCTGCAGCAAGTACACGTACGGCACGATGCTGTCGCCGAACAGCAGCGCAAGCGCCCAAGCGCCGATGAACTCGAGCACAATGGCGCACGCCACCGTGACGCCCACGATTCCGGCGACCGTCTTCGCGAGAAGCGCCGCGAACCCGCGCACGTCCCCCTCGAAGAACAGCTTCGGGAAGATGTCGAGCAAGGGGCCGTAAAGATACTGCGCGCCCATCTGGATGACGAGCGCAGGCGCCGCGACCGACGAGTAGATACCGAGCGCCGAGGCTCCAGCCGCAACGGCAAGGTACTGCTTGGGAATGGTGAAGATGGCGCTCGCCGCCACCGAGGCGACCACGGCGGGAAGCGACGTCTTCAGGAAGAAAACCGCCTTTTCCCTGGTAAGGCTTAGGCGAACGCGCTCGAAACGCTGGGCATGGGGAACGTCGAACGCAACGAGGACGACCACGGCCGCAACGAGCATGGCGACAATCGCCGCATCGAGGCTCGCCGTCGCCACGTACGCCACGACGAACGCCGCCAGGGTCGACACCCCTTGCAGGATGAACGACTTGCCGATGTAGTCCATACGGCGATTTACCTGGTCAACGCCATGTAGGATGTCGATGAGAAGGCCCACGGCCTTAAACGCGTAGAACAGCGCGATCGTGACGAGCGCAGCGGGGTCGCACGTGAGCGCCGCATACACCATGCAGGCTAGAAACGCGCCGGCAAGCGTGAAGCAGCGGAACCCCATATACTCGCCCACCGTGTTCTCGCGACGGATGTCGGAGATTTGGTAGGTACCCATCTTGTAGTTGGCGAAGGTACCGAAGATGCCCACGACCGACATGGCAAGCGACAACAGGCCGGCGTCGTCGTAGCCCGACGACAAACGCACCACGAAGATGGTGGTGAGCCATTGGCAGGCGAGGTAGGTCATGGAGCCGATGGAGTTCCAGATCATGTTCGCCTTGACCGAGAGCTTTTCTGGTGCGGCCTGCTCCTGCGCGCCTTCGGCGGTTTGCTCGTCGCGGGCGGCCTGCGCGTCCTTGGCGGCCTGCGCCGCCTTCGCGTCGCCCTCGCTCATAGACGGTAGGCTTCCATCACGTGCACCGGTCGATTGCTTTCCGCGGGAGGGGTCCGCCAATCACCGTACTCGATGGAGAGGTACTCCTCGGCACCGGCAGGGGCCGTGTACTCGCGGTCCTCGAACTTTACGCGCACGGGCGCGAACAGGTCTTTCGGGAACGTCTTCTCTAACTTGCCCTCGCCCAAGACGTCGATGACGCGATCGGCGTCGGGCGCATCCATCTCACGTGCAAGACGATCGAGCTTGGCGGCGAGCTCGTAGAGGTCGGAGCGTTTGGCGATGGGGCACACGACCTTTTTCGCCAGGCGCACGAGCGCGCTCGACCCCACCGAAGGGTCGGCGACCGCGAAGCTGCGCCACAGCGCCGCCTTCGCGTGCTTCTTCAGAAGACCCGCCTTCGCGGGATCGAAGTTCTCGAGCGGGAACACATCGACCCACACGCCCGTGGCGGCTTTCTTCCCTACGAAGTTCTCGTAGATGGCGGTTTGCGTGTCGACGATTTTGGCGAACTGGTAGATGGACGACTGGTCGCGATACGACACGAGCTTGAAGCGCTCGGTCGTGCGCCACTCGTTGAAGTGCGCCATGAGCAGCTCGTACTGGTCGCGCATCATGACGATGTCCATGTCGTCGTCCCAGGGGATGAACCCGCCATGGCGCACGGCCCCGAGAAGACTTCCGTACCCTAGGTAGTACACAACCCCGTGAGCTGCGCAAACACGATCGATCTCGTCCATGATGTCGAGCTCGATCGCCTTCATGTCGTCGACGGAAAGGCGCTCCATGCTATTCCTCTTCCCGCGCCTTGGCGCCTGCGCGCCCGTCGCCCTCCGCAGCCTCGAGCTCGGCGAGCGCCTCGGATTGGGCAAGCGCAACCACCTTGTTGCGCAGCTGGGAAAGCTCGACCGTGGTGAAGAACTCGCGGATGAGCAGCACGGCGATGATAGCGAGGAACACGAAGTTCGCCGGCGACTCGATGCCGAAGATATCCGACAGGAAGAACGCGATCTGCGGGAACACGGCCAAAAGCACGAGCAGCAACGCGAAGATGAACCAGAACGTGCTGTCGGCGATCTTCACCTCGGAGTGGCGGATCTTGCGCAGGATATAGGCGAACGTGGCAAGCGCGCACAGGATGAGCGCGATTCGGAACACGATAGTCATCTATTTCCTCCTCCTGAACCACTGCACGATAAGGATGGAAAGGCTGATGCGCAGCATGTAGGAGACCGACTTGGTGAAGTTGAGGTAGCTTTCGCCCGCCGTGCGCTCGCGCATCTCGACCTGCGTTTCCTCGACCTTGTAACCATGGCGCATGAGAAGCGAGATGGTGTCGGGCTCGGGGCCGAAGTCGAGCTCGTTGGCGAACAGCGGGATCATCGTCGAGTCGAACAGGCGCATGCCCGACGTGGGGTCCTCGATGCGCTTGCGCGTGGTGAGGAAGATCATCGCCGTGATGAGCGCGCTTCCCGCCATGCGCGCGGAGATGGGCTTCTTGCAGTCGGCGAATCGCGATCCGACGACCACGTTCGCGCCCGTCCTCTCGGCAACCTCCACCATGTCGTCGATGTAGGCGGCGGAATGCTGGCCGTCGGCGTCGAACTGGATGGCGTAGTCGTAACCGTGGGCATAGGCGTACTTCATGCCGGTCTGGAACGCGCCTGCAAGACCGAGGTTCACCGGCAGGGAGATGAGATGGTAGCCCCGCTCGCGACAGATGTCGGCGGTGCGGTCCTTCGAGCCGTCGTTCACGACGACGTAATCGACGTCGGGCGCGTTCTTGCGCAAATCCTCGATCGTCGAGATGATGTTTTCCTCTTCGTTATACGCAGGTATAACGGCGAGTATCCGTTTATCCATAACCTTCCAAATTCTCTCGGCGCGCGCCGGACGGAGCCGAGGTTGCGAAGAATCGTGCTGTTTTTGGCAATCGACTTTTATTTTACCTCTTTATCGTTCTTCTTTCGAACGCAACCATATAATTAGATGGATAACGGACGATGATTCAGGAGGAAACGGTGGACGCCGTCTTTACCGAGCAGCAGGAGGATTCGCCGCGCATCTGCTTATTCACGGCGCTATACCGCCCGAGCATGGGCGGAGTGGAAACCTACGTGGAAAGCCTTGCCCGCGCGCTCGTCGGCCTCGGCTGCTCGGTATGCGTGGCGACATGCGACACGCACGGGCTTGGCGCGCGCGGCGACGAGGGCGGGGCGAGCATCGTGCGCTTCCCCTGCACGCCCCTGCTCGACGGAAGGTTTCCCCTGGTGAAAGACGGCGCGGAAGCAAAAGCCATCTGGGCGCGCCTGGAAGAGGCCTCCTTCGACTACGTGGTGGTGAACACGCGGTTCTACACGCTTACCGAGCGCGCGCTCGCGTTCGCAGAGCGCATAGGCGTGACGCCGCTTCTCATCGAGCACGGTTCGGCCCACCTCACGATGGGAAGCGCGCTCATCGATCCCGCCGTGCGCTTCGTCGAGCACGCGCTCACGAAGCGCGATTCGCGCCATCCGTTTCACGCGTGGGCGGTGTCGAAGAAGGCGAGCGCGTGGCTTGCGCATTTCGGGATCGAGTCGCACGGCGAGCTTCCCAACTCCATCGACGCCGACGAGTACGCGGCCCAGGCGAGCGAGCGCGATTTCCGTCGCGAGTTCTCCGTTCCCGAAGAGGCGCTGCTTGTCGCGTTCGCGGGAAGGCTCGTTCCCGAGAAGGGGGTTGTCAATCTGGCTCGGGCGGTCGCGGCCATAGCCGATGCGCCGGGCGCCGCCGAGGCTCCTGTGCACCTCGTGATCGCCGGCGCGGGCGCCGAGCAGGCCGACATCGAGGCCGTCGGGTGCGCGTCCGTGCATCTGGCGGGCAGGCTCGATCGGCCCGACATGGCGGCGCTCCTTGCCCAAGCGGACGTTTTGGGGCTTCCCTCGCGATCGGAGGGTTTCGCCACGACGCTGCTCGAGGCGGCTGCATGCGCGACACCCGCGATCGTGACGCCCGTCGGCGGCACCGACGAGCTCATCGCCTCGCCCGCGTTCGGAACGATTATCCCGAACGCCGAAGTCACAACGATCGAGGCGGCACTGCGGGAGGCGGCGCGCAATCGTACGGCCCTCGGCGAGCAAGGACGCGCCGTGCAGGCCGAGGTGCGCAGCGATTACAGTTGGAAGCGCACGGCCGAACGCGCACTCGACGCGTGCCGACTTGCGAACCCGAATGCCCGTAAGCTGGCTTAAAGGCGCAGGCGAAGCTCGCACGCCGTCCCCACCGCGCGCAAAGACGGGCCGAGGCGCGTCCGTCTGGCGGAACACGCGTCACCACCAGACGGACGCGCAAGCTTAAGACGTTAGTCCACCGCGGTGATGCGGTAGAGGCGCATGTCGTTGCGGGCGAGCACGACCTCGAACCCGGGCGTCTCGTCGCGGACGAAGTCGATGCCGTGCCAGAGGCTGCCGTCCTCGTAAGTGAAGAAGAAGTTGCTGTCGGGATCGGCGGGGTTGTACTCCCTGCCCTGGTCGAGCTGGAGCAAATACGTCGCCCCCACGTTTTCCACCGCTTCCTTCACCTCGTCGTCGTAGGAGATGGAATCGAGTCGGTTGCGGATGAGCTCGCTTTCGCGCGTCTCGCCGCCTTCGCCGTAGGTGCGCAAGTAGCGATAGTACGTGCGCATACCGTCGACGACGTAGGAAAAGCAGCTGCCGTCGTTCGGCTCGTTGATGACGAGCGCGCCCTCGGGAAGGACGCCAAGCGCCTCCTGGACGAACTCCTTTTCCTCCGTCGTGTAGATGTAGTTCACGTTGTTCTGCCACGAAAGGCGCTGCTCAACCGAGAGGAACGAGCCGCGGTCGAACTCGGGAATCTCCGTTTTCGGCGTGTCGTCCTTTTCGGGGACGGCAGGGTATATCGTGCCGACAGCGAGCACCGCCGCGCACACGGCCGCCGCAATCGCCGTGGCGCTCTTCGACGAAAACGACGCGGAGGCGAGCACGCGTTTGACCGTGCGAGCGACAAGGGCGATTCCCATGCTCGCAAGCGGAACGCCGAACAGTGCCGCCATCGCCGCCACCCGATAGTAATCGGTGTACCAAAAACCGGTCAGCAGGTGCTGAAGCGGGCCGTCCGACGACACCCCGACCACGAACATCGCGCACGCAAGCGCATAGGAGAAGGAAAGCCACAGCCAGCGGCGCTCCTTGAGCGTCCATGCGGCGCCGACGACCACGAGCACGGCGAGCACGATCTGCACGCCGTCGTCCATGAACCCGAGCGTGAGCGCCTGGAGGAACGCCTCCATCTTGTACTGCGCCGCGCCCCACGAATGCTCCACCACCGCGCGCAGGAACGGCAGTCGGTACATCGCGTACCACACGACGCAGATAATCGCAACCATGACGATCCCGAAAACGATGCGCAGCGCCCAGCGGGCCGCGCCCTGGCGGCGGAGCAGGTCGGCGGCGAGGGCGGCACGGTAGACGCAGAACGGGATGAGCCACACGCCCACGACGAACACCGCGTTCGGCTGAGCGAACGCAAGCGCCGCGATTCCCACGACGAACAGGGCGGCGGCGCCTAAGCGCTCGCGGCGCGGCGCACCGGGGCGAAAGATCGCCACGAACAGGGCGGCGGCGAGCGGCAACAGGCAGTATGCGGAGGCGTTGGGGAACAGCGGGCCCCACGCGATCATCATCCAGGGGAACGCCGAGAACGCGAGCACGCAGGCGGCGCCCCAGCACACGACGTCGCGGCGGTCCTGGAAGACGATGCGCATGAACGCGAACATGCTCACGGGGAGCGCGATGGCGACGAAGACGAAGTTCGCCGCGTTCTCGGCGAGCGTGACGGGGACGCCGAGCAGGCTCACCATGAACGTCGCGACGTTGTACCAAGCCGTCGGATAGAACCCACCGCCCGGTAGCGGGTTGATGGCCGCGTCGGCCGCGGTCGAGTACAGCGTGGTGTCGAGGGGCGACCAATCCCCCGACTCGATGAAGCCGCGGATGGAGCCGAGGTGGCTGATATTGTCGTATTCCTGCATGTAGTGCGTCGGGTCCTGCAGGAACACGACGAACATGACCGCGGATACGACGACGCCGATAGCAAGGTACAGGGCAAGGGCACGCGCGTCGAAACGGCACGCCTCGACGCTTCGCTCGCCGAAACGGCGGCGCGTAAGCCCGCGGGAACGACGGCGGCCGACGATGCAGACGACAAGCCCCACCGCGAGCAGCGGCAAGAACAGCGTCGCCCAGTTGGTTTCCACGCCGAGGATGGGATAGGCGAAGCAGAGGGCGATTGTCGCAGGTATGCCGAGAAGCGGGGAAAACGCGATCGCCGAGGGCGCGTTCATGCGAAGGCCCGAAAGCACCAGGGCTCCCGGCACGTAGAGGAACAGCGCCCCCACGAGCGCCGCAACGAAAAACATGCCCCACATACGCAACCCTTCCTAAAACGCTGCACGGCGGGAAACCACCGAAGACATCGGAGCGGGCGCCGCCAAGGACGCCCGCATGCCAAACTCTGTAATTGTACTATGGAAAGACGCGCAAGAACAGCGGCCCAGGTGGTGAGAGGCGAGGAGGGGGGTCGTATCGCTTTCCTTGCAGGTGCTTCGTCATCCCAGGCAACGCGAATGCGAACTCGCCCGACGCAGGCTCGTCGATCACGCCCGCCAAAGCCTTCCCCAGTCGCCTGACCCCTTGATTCTTTTGAGCATCGTTGAACTTTTTGAGCGCTGTTGATTTCTTTGAGCGCCGTGCCATATGGAGCACCTTAGACACTCGCATTCCGAGGAAATGCACATTTCTAAGGTTTCAGAGTCGGAAGCGAGACAAAGAGGAGAAGACCGCGCCCTTTTGCGCAGGCGGCCTCCCCCTTAACTTTACGTTTCGAAACCTACCAGTACCAGGAATTCGGCAGGGGACTCGTGTGCACGAGGGTGCCGTTCTTGTAATATTCGCGCTGGCCGGCGGCCGAATTCGACCCCGTCCACCACGACGTCACCTCGACGGTGTCGTACCAATCGGGCTGGATGCCCCAGATGTCGCAGTTGAGCGTGCGGTCATGGCAGTCGACGACGATTTTCACGGGGAAGTCCCAGTCGTTGCGGAAGCGGAAGTCCGACGAACCCCAGTTCACCATGGCGTCTTGTCCGATAGGCACGTACTTGGAAGGCGTGGTGTGGTTCTGCCGCTCCACAACGGTGAGCCCCGCGCGCAGCACCGCGCCATAGAGCGTGGTCGACGCCTGGCAGATGCCACCGCCGTATCCTTCACCGCCAACGACGCCGGCGATCAGGTAGCCTTCCGCCGCGCCGCACGGGCCGCACGTGTCGAAGAACGACACCGTCTGCCCCGGCTGCACCACCATGCCGTCGAAGTTGGAAAGCGCGCGCGACATGTTGTACCACCCGTTGATGGTGTTGGTGGAATACGTCTCGAAGTGCGCCATGTGGTCCGCGAAGTCCTCAGGGACGTACGTGGTGGGGGTAAGGGTGAA
>CAKUIV010000080.1 GCA_934661105.1 uncultured Ellagibacter sp.
ACTTCTTGATGCCCTCGATGTCGGCGGCCGTCTTCAGACGTGAGCGGTACGGCACCTCCTCGCCCTGCTCGTAGAGCTCCTGCAAACGCTCGTCCAAGCCGAGGTGACACTTCTTGTATTTCTTGCCGCTGCCGCACCAGCATTCGTCGTTGCGACCAGGGCTCTTCATTCCGTCGAACATGCTTTAAGCCTTTCTTCCAGGCGCCCGCACGGGCGCCGCTGCGTGTCGGTTCCTATTGTAGCCTTTGGCGAACACGCACGAAACCACGAGCTTGATCGGGATGCGCCAGCAGGCGAGCTGGCCGTCCTCCGATTACCCTGGTTTTTCGTCGTATTCCCGTGACATTCGAAAGCGCGAGTCAAAGCCCTGTCGACCCGCCATCACCCAATCGCCGCAAGAGCCTGGATGCAACGTCGTGGCACATGCAGTCGGTGGATGCTACGAAAGGCGCGCTTTTGCCCTCTCGCATAGCCGCGAAATCGAACCGAGCATGTGTTCCCTTAGCTCAACAACGGCTCTCGCAGAACTCGTCTCCTCCAGCTCGTTGAATACCGTTTCGAGTTTTTCCGGAATCAAATCCGCATAGAGCGTCAGCAGGCGAATGCAGCCGTCCACAGTGATTCCCATATCGTCAAGACGGCAATGCTCGACCATCCGTTTTATATTCCCCATCGAAACGCAGCCGACTCTGTTCTCTCCCCCGATCGACATCGCAAGTTTTGGCGGTTTATTCCGCCATTCATCAGCGCCGATATAAGGAGCGATCGAGGCCACATCGTACATGGGAGCTAACCGATGGGCGCCACTTTGCTCAAGCATCAGCGAGTAGTTCTTCGCGTGAGCGTCGGTAGCTGCAATCAGGTAATTGAAGAAAAGCATCTGGAGGAAACGAGCAACGTTTTCGCGGGCCTCGACACCAGTCGATTGAAGCAGTTTTATGCTTTCCGGACATCCAGGCCCTCCGTACATGGTGTATTTGTTCTGAGGCAAGCAACCGAGTGCTTGGCAGAAGTCTTCCTGATGCAACCTCGAAACGTCACCACCGCTCTCTATCCGGTCGTACCGTTCGATGACAATTGCCGGCTCGATTCCCTCATCGTCTTCAAACTCGAGGTATTCAACATGCGCAGAGTCGATTCCGCAGGCAGCTGCCAGGCGCATGCAGACGCATTCATTAAGAGCTTGATGAGAAAGCCCCGTCACACCGCTTTTGAAGATATGAGTAGTTGCCGCCGCGCCCTCGCAAGAAAACCATTCGCCCGCTCGCCTTCTCAGGGCAAACTTGTTTTGTTGCCCTCCCAAACTCCAATGCTCACTCCCCGCAATCCAGCTGGAACCCTCCTTGCGGCCCGTCCTTAGCCTTTTCGCGATCTCGCAATCGCTTATGGGAATGAGGCGTTCTTCCCGATGCGAACGGGAGTTGGCCAGACAAAATTGCACCGCGCCCGGGCAGTCGAGCCCTATGACCCCCAAAAGAGCAAAAGGGTTGCCTGGCGAGATGCCCGCATCGGCAGCGACGTGTTCGCGCGTAACTTGGTCCTCCGGCAAAAGCCCCCATAAATAGGGGCGAAGGACTTTGTCTCGATACGTTCGAGTCGATAAGGGCATTGCCGAGGACAAAGGAACGCCACGATAATCCCTTAGGTATGCGAACGAGAGTGCGCCGAATTCATTTTGAGACAACTCACCTGCACGTTTACCGGCTATCCATACATCAAGGCTACGCAACGTCATCTCGACCACCCGTCAAGATCGACAGCACGTCAAAATCGCTGATTTTCTCGGAAGGGGCAGGGCCGGTTTCCGCTTTCCCCTCTCCAGCCCCATTACTCGGCTTCTCGCGAGCAACGATCCGCAAGTCAAGTCCAAGCACCTCGAGAACAGCCAGCAACTTATCCATTTGGACGCCGGGGTTTTGGCCTAGCTCCAGCGACCATAGGCACCGTTTAGAGATACCGGCGGCATCAGCAAGCTGCGCCTGCGTCAGGCCCAGCCCGGACCGCGCATCTTTTATCGCATACCCAACTTCCAATGCATCCAACAAGATAGACCCTCCTCCGCTTATGTGGTCGCAAGATTTTGCATTCATACTAACTCGCATAATTATGCGAATCAAGATTTTCGCATAATTATGCGAGTAATCGCTATTCTATAACCTCACTCCTTAGGTATGTAAGCGACTTTTCGCGAGATGCGCCGTCGCCGTGCAACATTTCGCGGCGCTCGCGCGTGTTTGCAGTAAGACCGATCGGCAAGGATGATGGGCGGCTCCGAGGAAGCGGGTCGGCTATCATCGAAACCATCTCGTGAAAGGGGACGCTTGAGAAGGAAAACGGATCATACCCTCGAAGGCGCGATTGAGAAGTGGGGAGCGATGGTGTTTCGCCTCGCGTTCGCCTACTGCGGAAACGAGCACGACGCGGGCGACGCGTTCCAGAACGCGTTTCTCAAGCGGCATTTGTGCCGCGAGCCCTTCGCCGACGCCGAGCATGAGAAGGCGTGGCTCATCCGCGTGACGATCAACTGCGCGAACGACATCTTACGTAGGCGCGGCGTGCGCGTGGCGGAACCGATCGAAGGACCTGCGGCATCGGCCCAGGTTGCACGCGACTCGCTTGGCGCCTACGAGCTGAAAAAGAGTGCCGACGAGAGAAGCCAAGCACTTGAGCAGGCGCTTTCCGCGCTTTCCCCGAAGCAGCGCGCCGCAGTGCATCTTTTCTACTACGAAGGCTATTCCACCGCGGAGATCGCCGAGATCACCGGCGATGCGCCGGCAACCGTGCGCTCGCACCTGCATCGCGCCCGCAAAGCCCTGCACATCGAATTGGAGGATGCACAATGAACGAACGCGAATTCCGGGACCGCTACGCCGAGTTTGTAGACGGCGCGACCCCGAGCGAGGAGCTCATCAGCCGGACGCTTGCCCGAGCAAGGGCAGGCGCAAGCAAGAGAAAGCGCGGGCTCAGGCGGCCATATGCAATCGCCGCCTGCTTCGTGGCGGGAGCCCTTCTCGTCGGCGGCGTCGGATACGCTGCCGCGACGAGCACGGGAGCCATCCCCTCGCCTTTCGCCTCTTCGGCGGCAGCGAACGGGTTCACCGTCCGCGCCTGGGCAAGCGACGGCGGGACCATCCTGCCCACCGAAGAAGGCGGCATCGTCTTCGACCGCACGCACGCGCAATGGGCCGAGACCGGCAACGCAAACGCGGGCTACTTCACCGGCTGCACCTTCACGGTCGAAGGCGAAGGCATCGTCCGCGTGCAGGCGAGCGTGTCGGCAGGCGAGCTGTACCGTCAGGACATAACGACGATTTCCCAAGCCAGCGACCCTGTAGCCTTCAATCGCGCCGTCGACTGGGACGATCGTTTCCGCGGGCTCGACGGCACGCTTTCGAACTGCGACTCGGTCGTCGTCGTGAAGTGGGATACCGAGGAAGGGGGCGCCCTGAACGGCGACGAGGCACGCAGCGATCAGGAAATCCAAGCGGCCCTGCTGAAACGCTACGGGTCGGTCGTCGACGTGTCGGCCGCAGATGCGCCCGGAATCGACGACGGTACGACAAGCTTCGGGCTGTTCAACCCGAGCGCAGACGGCGACCCGATCGCGCTCTTCGACGGAGCCACGCTCACCGTGACCGCAACCTTCGAAGACGGAAGCTCATCGACCCAGGTCATCACCCTGCACGAAGCGATGTTCCGCGTGGAGCCGCGCTATACGGACAACCCGACGTACTTCGCCATGACGTCCGAGATAACGAGCCGCGATGTCGACTCAACCGCAACCGAGACGCGCGGTGGCACGCCCATCGCCTCCTCGGACGGGACGTACTCGATCGCCTCGGTGTATGGAGAGGTCGTATCGAGCTCAGCCGAGGCCTTCCCCAACGCGGGCGCCGCGGCGAACGAGTTCGCAGACACGCTCATGCCGAACAGCGTCGACGAGAACGTGGACCTCATCGACGAAACCACACCGCTGGGAAAAAGCGCGAGCGATATAGGCATACTTGGGGCAAGCGATACCGTGGCTGCGCAAGATATAGCGCTATCGAGCGACGATTACGGCAATGCGCGCGTACCCCTCGTCGACTGCGAATCGGTTGTCGTTCATGCGCCGACCGTGACGTTCGGCGACACGCCGCCACTCGGCCGAACGAAGAGCGAGTTCGCCTACCAGCGGTCGTTCATGGGCGATTCCGCCTATGCCGACAAGTGGCTTGAGAGGCGCTTTGGAGTGGCCTTCAACGACGACGGGACGATCGCGACGGACGGCGTCGCGTTTGCAACGATCACAATCGACATCGAGAACATGGGCAATGCCGATGAGGATTTCGTCGCCAATGCCTCCAGCCTTGCATCCCTCGTGGTTGTGGAAGACGACGGCAGCGTGTCGGACATCTCGCGCACATCCTACGAGCTTGTCAACGAAGTCGATGCGCCGTCGCGGGCCGATGATTATGAGGGCACGATATATACCGCCCCCGCCAACAGCCACGTGACCTGCGTGTTCGCCTACACGGTTCCTTCGCATTTCGCGACGGATGGAAACGTGTACGTCATGGTGAACGGAAAGCTGTTCCCTGTAGGGGCGTAAAGGGGGTCGCGTTGGCGCGCAGGCCATACGGCGTGCGACAAAAGCGGTACACTGGTGAAACCAAGAGACGCGGCGGGCTCATCGACGTCCGCCGCGCCGTCGACGCTGGACGGAAAGGGGCCTTGTGAGAATCGCCGTGAGCGCGTGTCTTTTGGGCGAGCCGTGCCGTTACGACAGGCGCGCGAAGCCGTGCGCAGCCGTACAAGGGCTCGCATCGCGCGGGCACGAGCTTGTTCCCGTATGTCCCGAGGTGGCAGGCGGCCTTCCCACCCCGCGCACGCCCTGCGAAATCGTGCGCGCTCCCTGGATGGGCGCGAGCCGCATCGAGCACGCAAGCGAGGCGCAGGTCGCAAGCCATGTGGCAGGTGCAGGGCGAGGCGGCAACACGACAAGGGATGCCAGGGCGAGCACCCATAGTCCGACAGCGCAGGAAGGCTCCCTTGGCGCCGGGCAGGCCGCAAACCCGTGGAAGATCGTCGACGCGAACGGGGTCGACCGCACCGCCGCTTACGAGCGCGGGGCGCGCATCGAGCTTTCGCGTGCTCGGGAAGCGGGCTGCGAGCTGGCCGTTCTCAAGGCGAAGAGCCCTTCGTGCGGGTCGCGCGAGGTGTACGACGGCACGTTCTCGGGCGCGCTCGTCCCTGGGCAGGGCATCGCCGCCGCCCTGTTCCGTGAAACCGGCATCGCCGTTATCGACGAGAACGCCGATTTCGACCAACTTTCGCGAATTTAGGGTAGGTCGAAAAACAGCTGTCGGCGTTTCCCCAGGTCAGCTTTTCCTCATAAGAGGCAAGACCGCGAAAAGGAGCCTTCCCGCACCACCAACCTACCCTAAATTCGACTTTCCTGGCAAAAACAGGGGTTTCGCGCAAGAACGCGGGGCTAAGCGGCGAGCCCCGCCCCGCTCGCCGCCCCTTAATCGCTAAGCTAGCCCTCTGGACTCAAGAGGTCAACGAGCTCGTCGCGCGAAAGCGACGCGAGCGACACGCCCGATGCGCCCACGACCTGATCGGCCAGGTTGCTCTTCGATTCCTGCAGCTCCAAGATGCGCTCCTCGATCGTGCCTTTCGCGATGACGCGCTCGACGCTCACCACGTGCGTCTGCCCGATACGGTGCGCGCGGTCGGTCGCCTGGTCCTGCGCCGCGGCGTTCCACCACGGGTCGGCGTGGATGACCACCGACGCGCCGGTCAGGTTGAGCCCGGTGCCGCCTGCCTTGAGCGAGATGAGGAACACCGGCGTGTCGTCGGCGTTGAAGCGGTTCACCAACTCCAGACGCTCGCGCTTCGCCGTGGCGCCCGTGATCGTGAAGTACGGCACGCCCATGTCGTCAAGCTTGTCGGCGATACGCGACAAAAAGCTTGTGAACTGGGAGAACACGAGCGACTTCTCGCCGCCTTCGATAGCGGATTCCACCAAATCGCAGATCGCGTCGAGCTTCGCCGCAGGCCCTTTGTAGTTGTCGTAGAGCAGCCCCGGGTCGCAGCACAGCTGACGCAGGCGCGTGAGCTCGGCCAAGATCTGCACCTTGCTCTTCTCGAAATCGCCTTGCGACATGCCGCTCTTGCGACCGCCGCCCTTCGCGCGCTTGTCGTTCTTCTGGCGCGTCAGGTCTTCGCGAAGGCGCTGCTCGTGCGCCCGATAGAGCTTCAACTGCTCGCCGGCCATGGGCGCGTACACCACGCTCTCGAGCTTCTCGGGAAGATCGGTCAGCACCTGCGTCTTCAGGCGGCGCAGCATGAACGGCCCGACCACCGCCTGCAGCCGATGTGCGACATCTTCCTCCCTGCCGACGATAGGCAGCTCGAAGCGCTCGCGAAAGCGCTGGTAGGGGCCGAGAAGTCCCGGCATGAGGAAGTCGAAGATGCTCCACAGCTCCGACAGGCGGTTTTCCATCGGCGTGCCCGTGAGCGCGAAGCGGTGGCGCGCGTCGATGCGCTTCACCGCGCGGGTGACGAGCGCGGCGGGGTTCTTCACGTACTGCGCCTCGTCGAGCGCGCAGAGGTAGAACTCGCGCCCCGCATAGTCGGCGATGTCGATGCGCAGAAGGTCGTACGAGGTCACGAGCACGTCGCACGGGGCCGCGCTTTCGGCCGCGCCGTCCGCTGCGTCTTCCGGCACCGCGCCGTCGAGCGCAATCGCGCGGATGCGACGGCGCTCGCGCGCAGGCCCCGCCACCGCACGCACCGAAAGCTCGGGCGCGAAGCGCTTGAATTCCTGCAGCCAGTTGTAGACGAGCGACGCCGGGCACGCGATGAGGCTCGGGCCGACCTTACGCGCCTCGTCCTTGCGCGCGAGCAAAAGCGATATGAGCTGGATGGACTTGCCGAGCCCCATCTCGTCGGCCAGAACGCCGCCGAACCCCGCGTCGCAGCGCGCCGAAAGCCAGCGGAAGCCCTCCTCCTGATAGGGGCGCAGCACCCCCGAAAGCTCGGGCGGGACGTCGTAGTCGCGCTCGTCGGCGGCCCGGAAGTTGTCGAGGTAGTCGGTAAACGAACGGTCGCGATCGAGATCGGCCTCTTCGTCGAGGTAGAACGCGCGATAGCTCGGCAGCTCGACGGTGCCCGTCGCCAGCTCGCGCGCCGTGATCCCCAAATCGGACGCCAGGCGGTCGAGCTCGGCCAGATCGGCGTCTTCGACCGACAGGTACGCCCCGCTCTTCAGCTTGTGGTAGCGCTTGTGCTTGCGGTAGCTCGACAGCAGCGCCGCAAGCTCAGCCGAGTCGAAGTCGTCGGAGGATACCGTGAGGTCGATCAGGTTCCCCGAGAGCGAAACACCCATGCTCACGCGCGGCTTCCCGTCGCGGATGAGACGGTCGAACGCAGGGGTGGTGAACACCTCGCCCGCCGCACGGAACTCGGGAAGGCCGCCGAACAGAAGCGCGCCGATGCGGTCCTCGTCGGCATTCGGGATGAGCGCGCAGTTCAGCCCGAAATAGCGCTCGACCAGCGTTTTCGCCCGCGATTCGAGACGCACGTCGCGTAGCGGCCCCACCTTCGCCGCACCCGCTCCCGCACCGCTCGAGGCCCACGCATCCGGTTCGGTCTCTTCGCCGGCGAGCACGTAGCGGAAGTCGCCGTAGGTCGTCACCGCTTCGATTCGCACGCCTGCGCGCACCTTGTCGAAGTAGAAGGAAAGCGCGCACGGCACCGGCTTGAAATCGGCGACTTCCCGCGGTGCGTCGAGAGCGAGCGCGTCCTCGATCGCGGGCAGCACCGCCGAGCAGAACAAGGGCATGTCGTCGGTCGAGATGAACAGGCGGTTGTCGGGGCTCTCGTAGACCGTGCGCAGGAAGTCGGCCGTGCGCGCGAGCTCGGGGCTGCAACGGTACACCGCGTCGCCCATCCACACGTACATGCGCGCACCCTGCGCCGCGAAGACGAGTTCGCTTTTCCGCTCGATCGTGTAGCCGCCGTCTTCCGAGCGGCAAAGCCCCACCTCGATGCGCGGGTCTTCGTGGACGATGTGCGCCTCGGTAACGGTGCGTGTCCCGATATCGGTACCGCGGATCGTGAACGACGCACCGTCGAGAACGTCGAGCAGCTCGATGACCTCCGCCGACGATAAATCGAGGTCGCGCCCCACGTCGACGGCGTTCGTATAGCCCCAACGCGTCGTCGAGCCCGCACGCTCGCGCAGGGCGACCGCGCGATCGAGGAAGTCGGCGACCTTGCGGGCACGCGCCGTCAGAAGCGCGGGCGAATGCGTGAACGCGAGCTTCTTCCCATAGGCGAACCGCTCGCCCGTTCTCATGCGTCTCACGAAGTCGGACACGTTTTTCATCACGTACGACGAGGTGGGACCGGCGATTTTGAAGCTTGCCGACCATAGGCGGTACCCGTAGGAAAGCGTGACCTCGATGTCGATGTTGCCTTCAAGGTCGCCGTCGGCCGCGACCTGCTCGCTTTTGCGCATGAGCTCGGCGATGCATGCCGACGTGGCGACGCGACGGCGCTTCTGGTACCCCATGAATTTCTCAGGAGCCTGATTGTACGACAGCACGAGCGCGACGCAGTGCTTGCAAAGCCCGTCGTACTCGAACGCGGCGGGACACGTGCACGACCAGTCGTTGATCGAATCCTCGTCGGCCGACAGGGTCACCGACGTGCGGTAGCGATCGTCCCACCCGCTCGACGACGCCACAAGGGCCGAAAGCACGGTTTCCCCAACTTCGTAGCGAATGCGTTTGGTCAAGATGTTCTTGTCCGACGCAGCGATGCGGCGCGCGCGCTCGAGCGTGCGCGGGTAGCAGCTGTCGACTATTTCTCGTTCTGGTACCACGGCTCTCCTTTTTTCGCAAACTTAAGTGTAGCATTGCGGTAAAGAGGCGAACGCGAAGGAGGACGCGTGGACATCGCAAAACACATCGAGGCATATGAGCCCGAAAACGAGCAGGAAGAAGTGGACAAGGCCGTCATCTTGGGCGTGCTTGCGCGCGACGAGCATGCCTTCGACCGGGCGGCGCTCGCGCATATGGCGTGTTC
>CAKUIV010000081.1 GCA_934661105.1 uncultured Ellagibacter sp.
CGCGCCACGGTGTAGCGGCCCTGCGCCATGATCTGGTCTTCCACCATGTCCTGGATTTCCTCGACCGACACGGTGTGCCCGCTGCGCCCGCACAGCCACTCGACGCTGTGCGCCGCAAGCGCGATCTGGTCGTCGGTCAAACGCTCGATTTCGGCGACCTCGTTGTTGGCCGCCTTGATCGCGTTCACGATTTTGTCGATGTCGAAGGGGACTTCAGATCCGCTGCGCTTGATGATCTTCATGGCACTTCCTTTTCCCGCTTATTCTTCAAACAACGTCATCGTTTGCGCCCCGGTAAAGAGCGCACGACATGCACACGGCGTTTTTCGAGGTGAGGACGCCGCGCGTAGTGTCGGGATGTTTCTCAAGCGGCGCCCACAGGCGCGCCGCCTTTTCTTTGTCTCTATAATACGACAGGTTGAGCACAAGATATTGTGTTTTCTGGTGAATGAAAATCCACAGGTGGTGCTTCAACTTAGTTTTCAACAGCCCTGCAAAATCGCAAATCCCCACCTCGCCACACAGGGAGCGCATTATTTGGAACGCCCGGAATCGAGGTTTTCAACAATCGCAAAACCGCAGGTCGATTTTTTCGATGCGCCCGCGCTTCTCGATTGGGTCTTGACAAGCGCGAAAACGCGTCGTCGCGAAACCTTTCTCGCAACATCGCTATACTTGCAAGGCATGGCAACCTACCAACATATCTCGCACGGGTTCGACCCCGTCTTCGACGAGCATTCGCGCGTCCTCGTTCTCGGGTCGTTCCCCTCTGCGCTTTCGCGGAAGAACGACTTCTACTACGGCAATCCGAGCAACCGCTTCTGGCGCGTCATGGCGAGCGTCCTCGGTGCGCCGGTGCCGCCGAACGAAGACGACATCGAGCGCTTGCAGCCGACGGGCGCAGCGTCCGAAAGCGCGCCTTCGGCCCTCGAGGCGTCGATCGAGGCGAAGCGGCGACTGCTTCTGCGCGGTCGCATCGCGCTCTGGGACGTTATCGAGGAATGCGATATCAAGGGCTCGTTCGATGCGAGCATCAAAAACGTCGTTCCCGCGCACGTCGAGCGCATCGCCGAGTCGACGCGCATCGCGGCCGTCGTCTGCAACGGAAGCACTGCAGGCAGGCTCTACAAACGCTTCCTGCAGTGGAAAGTCGGCCTGGACGCGCACGTGCTCCCCTCCACAAGCCCCGCCAACGCCTCGTGGAGCCTTGAGCGGCTTATCCAGCGCTGGAGCGAGGAGTTCGAACGCATTTGGGACGAGGTCGCCGCTGCCGAAGCGCGCTGGGGCGAAAAGAGCGCGAGGGGGTCTGACGTCATGCGCGAGGCGGAAGGTGCGAGCAGCGCGGGGGCGAGCGCCGCGGGCGGCAACGCCCGAGCACCGCAGGCACGCGGACCCGTCTCATACGGCGTCGTGAAGGCAACCGCGCCCGCTGCCTCTTCGTACGCCGTCCATAAATCGATGCAGGGCAACAAGCGCAAAGACACCAAACCCGAGCTTCTAGTGCGCGAGCGACTGCGCGCGGCGGGCCTTGGCGGCTACCGGCTGCAGTGGAAGGTGCCGGGGCGACCCGACATCGCGTGGCCCGGGAAAAAGGTGTGCATCTTCGTGAACGGCTGCTTCTGGCACCGCTGCCCGCATTGCAGCCCTTCCACGCCGAAGAAGAACATCGGGTACTGGACGGCGAAGTTCGACCGCAACGTCGAGCGCGACCGCAAGAACGTCGATGCGCTTCAGGCGGACGGTTGGCGCGTGCACACGATCTGGGAATGCGAGCTCAAGAAGAAGGCGCTCGACGCCACGATGGCGCGCCTTCTGCCCGAGCTTGCCAGCGAATTGGGAAAGACGTTGCGCATCGAGAGAATCGAGGCGCCCGCTACGCCTGAGGGCGCCGCGACGAGCGCGCAACGCCACTTCATGTACGTCATCGAGTGCTCCGATGGAACGCTCTACACCGGTTACACCACCGACGTCAAGGCGCGCTTCGCCCGCCATTGCGCGGGCACGGGTGCCAAGTACACGCGTGGGCGCGGGCCTCTCAACCTGCTCGCCCAAGCCGAATTCGAAACGAAGCACGACGCGATGAGCGCCGAATATCGTTTCAAGAAGCTTTCCCGCGACCAGAAGGACGCCCTACTCGCCCGTGCCGCAACAAGCAGCGAATCGTTCGAAAGAATCTTGCGAGATAAGCTGCTGAACTAGGCATTTGTATTTTAATTTATGCTTGTTGCGCATAATAAATAAGCATAGAATGCATTTTATGCATGAGAAGCGATCCATTTCGGGGAACGGGGACACCATGGACGGCAGCATCTTGCGATATCGCGCATTCGTCCTCACCGCCGAGTTCAAAAGCTTCACCCGCGCCGCCGACGCGCTTGCCTATTCTCAACCGCAGATAAGCCGCATGGTCGCCGAGCTCGAAGCGGAATGGGGCGTGCAATTACTCGAACGATCGCGCGCAGGCGTCATGCTCACGTCCGAAGGCGTTCGACTTCTCCCTGCCGCACGGGCCATCGTGTCGGCGCAGGACGAATTCTGCACGCAAGTCGACGACGTATGCGGCCTGGCCTCAGGAACCATTCGAATCGGTTCGTTCTCAAGCGTCGCTGCACAGTGGGTGCCGAATATCATACGAGCCTTTCTCGGCGATTATCCCGGTATGGACTACGAGCTGCTCTTGGGCGGTTACCCGGAAATCGAGCGCGCGCTCATCGAAGGGCGCATCGATTGCGGGTTCTTGCCTACGCCGACAAACTCCGCGTTCACCATGAGGGAGATTGAGAAAGACGAGCTGCTCGCCGTGCTCCCGGAAGGCCACCCCTTAGCCGAACGAGATGCGGTAACGCCCAAACAACTCGCAGGCGAATCGTTCATCCTGCCCGAAACGAACGAAGACGCTGACGTCGTAGACGTGTTCAAGCGCGCTCGCGTTGCACTGCGGCCCCATGTTGCGCTCGCAGACGACCATGCCGTCATATCGATGGTTGAAAAGGGGCTTGGAGTCAGCGTGCTCCATTCGCTTGCCCTTGTGCGCACCCCCTGCCGCGTTGTAGCGCGTCCGCTCAAGCCGCGCGCATTCCGCACCATCGGATTCGCCACGAAAAAAGGAAGCGCCGCACCGTTGTCGGTGCAGCGCTTCGTCCACTACCTCGATTGTCGCGATGGAGGCAAGCCTTACTCGAAGGAGTAAAGGTCGCGCGTCGCTTCCTGGAAGGCACGGTAGGCCTCAACAGCCACGGCCTCGTCCTCCACAAGCTCGAAACCGATCGGCTCGTCGTCTTCGTCGAACTCAACGGCTTCGAGAATCACGACCTCACCCGACGAAAGCGCCGGCTCGTCGTCGCTTACCGGGAAGAAGAAACCGTAGCGATGCCCTTCGTGCAGAAGGAGGCCCAGAAACTCGAGCGTCGTCATGTCGCCCTTCGCGTCCTGAAACTCAAGCGTCATGCCCTCCTCGACCGGCGGGCAGAAATTGGGGTTCGATCCTTCGCGCATCGTCGCGCTCCTCTCTCTTCACGCGCCGATCGGCGGCGCGGTTCTCAGCTCATCACAAGTATACGGGAATACGAAACGAGCCTTCGCCGCAACAAGGCGAAGGCTCGCGAAATCAACGCGTTGCGCGCACGGGGCGAACGCCTACTTCGACTTCTTCTTACGCTCAGCGCGCGAAAGCTTGCGCTTGCCGAAATCGGGCGACACCGCGGCATCGTGAGGCGACACGGCCGAAGACGTCGATGCAGTCGAACCCTCTCCCTCGGATGCTGCCGCTGCAGCGGCACCTGCGGCAACGGGAGCAACCGTACCCGGAAGGCGGTTCAAGAACCAGCGCTGGATATCGGTGCCGTACTTCTTCTGCAGCTTCTTGAAGCGCGGCTCGTGCGTCTTCCAGATAACGTAGAGCGGCGTCGCGATGGCGTAGGAGGAGTAGCAGCCGCACACGAGGCCGACCGTCATGGCCAGCGCGAAATCCTTCAGCGTCTCGCCGCCGAAGAGCAGCATCGCCACAACCGGGATGAGCGACGTGATGGACGTGTTGAGCGAACGGACGAGAACCTCGTTCACCGAGTGGTTCGCCATGGTCGCGAACGTGCACTTCACCGACTCGTCCTTCATGTTCTCGTTGATGCGATGGAACACGACGACCGTGTCGTAAAGCGAGTAGCCGAGGATGGTGAGCAGCGCGGCGACCGTGTTCGGTGTGATCTCGCGGCCAACGAGCACATACACGCCGACAACGATGATGAGGTCGTGCAGCAGCGCGACAACCGCGGACACACCCATCTTCGGGTCGCGGAAGCGGATGGAAATGTAGGCGATGATCAGCAGCAGCGACACGAAGAACGCGATCGCCGAGGACTGGATGACGCTTGCGCCCCAGTCAGGACCGATCGTGGTCACCTCGAAGCTCTCGGTTCCCCACCCGAAATCGTCGGCAACCTTGTTCGCCGTGACCGTCGCGTCTTCTGCGGCAGTAGTGGTGGTGCGCACGAGGAAGCCGGGCTCGCCGTCCGACACGGTGGTCTGGATGACGGCATCGGGCTCGCCCGCGTCGGCGAAGGCGTCGCGCATCTGCTCGGTCGTGACGTCGCCGGTGCCGTGGAAGGTGACGCTCGTGCCGCCGACGAACTCGATGCCGAAGTTCATGCCGCGCACGCCGATGATGACGCCGACAAGGACGATCGCCACGCAAGCGATGGTGAGGAAGATCTTCTTAAACCCAAGCAGGTTGATGTCGAGCTTGATGAAGCGGCCTTTCACGTCCTTGCGCGACTGGGCAGGCTTCTCGCCCTGGAAGTAGGGGGCCGCGGCGATGCAATCGTTCACACCCCAGAACTTCGGATGCTTGGCGATGAGCTTCGGCGCAAGCAGACGGATGATCGGTGCCTTGAACAGAAGCATCATCACGATGTCGCACACGATGCCGAGCGCGAGCGTCATACCGAAGCCCTTGACCGACGCGCTTGCCAGGAAGAACAGCGTGAGCGCGGAAACAAGCGTGACGAGGTCGGCGTCGATGGACGTCATGATGCCGTGACGCACGCCGGTGATGGAGGCGGCGCGCACGCTTCTGCCCATGCGGATCTCCTCGCGGAAGCGCTCAAGCGTGAGGATGGAGGAGTCGGCCGCCATGCCGATGGTGAGCACGATGCCCGCGATGCCGGCGAGCGACAGGCTGAACAGGCCGAACGAGGAGAGCAGCGCGAGGATGCCGAGATAGAGCACCGCGAACACCGCCATGGCCGCGGCGGTGATGAGGCCCAAGCCCTCATAGAAGATGAGCAGATAGAGCATGACGATGATAAGGCCGGCGATGGCGACGACGACACCGGACTGCAGCGCGTCCTGGCCAAGCGTCGGGCCGACGACCTGGCTCTGCGCGTACTCGAAGCTCACGGGAAGCGAGCCCGACTCGAGCACCGTCTTCATCTGCTTGGCCTCATCGAGCGTATAACCGCCGGTGATGGACACGTTGCCGTCGGAGATAACCGACTGCACGGCGGGCGCGGACTGCACCTCGCCGTCGAGGATGATGACGATCTGGCCCTTCGAGGAGGCGAGATCCTGCGTCGCCTGGGCGAACGCGGCCGTGCCCTCGGAATCGAGCCGCAGGTTGACGGCGTAATCGGTGGAGGTCTGCGAAGCCTGGCCGACGTCGACCTTCTCGATGTTGGAACCGGTGATGATGGGCGTGTAGGTGCCATCGGTCACCTCGAGGTGTTTGACCTCTTCACTCGGAAAGGAGTTGCCGAAGTCGTCGGTCACCGTCGATTGGGTTCCGTACTGGCCGTTTTGGATCTTCGTCTTCACGTCGGAGTCGGTGAAGGAATCGAGGCGGGCGAATTCGAGCTTGCCCGTCTTGCCGATGGTGTTGAGCGCTTCCTCGGTGTCGGAAAGGCCGGGGATCTGCACGAGGATCTGGTCGTTGTTCTGGATCTGGACGACCGCTTCCGATGCGCCGAGCGCGTTCACGCGGCTTTCGATGATGGCGCGCGAAGACTCCATGTCGTCGGTGGAAACATCGGTGCCGTCGTTGTTGTGCGCGGTGAGCACGACCGACAGGCCGCCCTGGATATCGAGGCCTTGGTTGATCTTTTCCTGTGGAGGGGTGAACGCGACGATCGAGCCGATAACCAAAAGAGCCATCGCCGTGAGCAACCAGACGTTGCGCCTATCCTTATTATGGTGCTTCTTCTTTTTCTGAGGATCCGCCATCTGTGTGAACTTCCTTACCTTGCCCTCGTCTCGAAGCGAACGCGGCGAGAGTGGATTCTACGTACATGAACTTTCGTATTATGCCACAACCGAACAAGCGAAAAAGTAACAAGCAGGTCTCAAACGGTAAATTATCCTCGAAAACAGATAGGAGGCCGCATCTGCGGTCTCCTATCGCGGGCTCAACGATGTTTTCCGGCGAAACGTTCGAGGTTTAGTAATCCTTCGCGGCGGGGCTTGCCATCCATTCTTCGTAGAATTCTTCGTAGGCGCCGGCGAGCACCGCCTCGCGGGCGCGACGCATGAGATCGAGCAGGTAATGCAGGTTGTGGATGGAAAGCAGGATGCCTCCGAGCATCTCGTCCTGCTTCACCAAATGCCTGATGTAGGCGCGCGTATGGTTTTGGCAGGTCGGACACGTGCACTCGGGATCGAGCGGTGTGAAGTCGCGGGTGAACTTGGCGTTGCGCATGTTCATGCGGCCCTGGCTCGAAAACGCCGTGCCCATGCGCGCCGTTCGCGTGGGAAGCACGCAGTCGAACATGTCGACGCCCTCGCGCACCGCGCGCACGAGCGTGGTCGGGTTGCCAACGCCCATGAGATAGCGCGGACGGTCCTCCGGCAGCGCGCGCGCCACCTGGCCCAACGTCTCGAACATGGTGTCGTGGTCCTCGCCGACCGAATACCCGCCGATGCCGAAGCCGCCGAAGCGGCGCCCGCCTGCAGCCAGGCTCTCTTCCTCGATTTCGCGCAAACGGCGAATGCTTTCCAGGCGCAGATCGAGGTTCATGCCGCCCTGCACGATGCCGAAGAGCGTTTGGTCGGGACGCTTATGCGCCGCCAGGCACCGGCGCGCCCACATAGCCGACAGGTCGACCGCACGCTCCACGAATTCGCGCGTCGCCGGGTACGGCGGGCACTGGTCGAGCTGCATAGCGATGTCGGCGCCAAGCGCTTCCTGGATGCGCATGTTCTCTTCAGGCGTCCAGCGCACGTAGCTGCCGTCGTAGATGGAGCGGAACGTCACGCCGTCGTCGTCGAGCTTGCGCGTGTCGGCGAGCGAGAAAATCTGGAACCCGCCCGAGTCGGTGAGCATCGGGCCGTCGTAGTTCATGAACTTGTGCACACCGCCCGCCTCGGCGACGACGTCTTCACCCGGGCGCTGCGAGAGGTGGTACGTGTTCGCGAGCACCACCTGGGATTGCAGGTCGCGCAGCTGCGGCGGGGTGATCCCCTTCACCGTGGCCGATGTGCCCACCGGCATGAACATGGGCGTATGGAACTCGCCGTGCGCGGTTTGATAGGTAAGCGCGCGGGCGTTGCCGCTCGTGGCGTCGCACGTGCAATCGAAAAGCGCCATGTTAGCGCACCTCGCTTTCAATCGATGCCGGGTTTGCGCAGACAGGAAACGCATCAACCCACGAGGCGAACTCCTCCATCGTGCCATGGTCGATGCCTTCAAGGCCGCGGCCTTCGGGGTCGAGCAGGTGGTCGGTCACCAGATACACATCCACGCCGAGTTTCGCGGCCGCCAGGTCGTCGACGGTGTTGTTTCCCACCATGAGAACCTCGTCGGCAGAAAGCCCGCATGCACCAAGCACCTCGGCATAGTATTCCACCTGCGGTTTCACCGCCGTCGAGTTCTCGTAGGTGGAAATGTAGCGAAACGGCGCGCTCGCGACGCCTGCCCACGCAAGGCGCCACTCGACCGCGCGGCGCGGGAACATCGGCTGCGTGGCAAGCACGAGCGGGTACCCCTTCGCAACGAGCGCATCGACGGCGCGACGTGTTGCCGGGTTGGGAACGACGTCCGCGCCGATCGCCCCGAAGCGCGTATCGTAGTAGCCCGCGAACAGCGCTTCCCAATCAGCTTCATCGCGATCGAACGTAGTGAAGAACGTATCCCAGAACACATCGTAGTTCGTCTTGCCACCCGGTTCGCGCTTGCCCATCGCAAGCGCGCCGGCGCCGAACGCGCGGGCGAACTTCTCGGCGTCGACACCGTGCTCCGCCGCGAAACGGGCGATATCCTTGAAATACCCGCCGAGGAATTCTTCGAGCTCCATCGGGCACAGCGTGCCGTCCAAATCGAAGAGTACCGCGCGGTATGGTTTGTCGCTCATGGAAGCCCTTCTCAAGAAGACGGCGCGCCACAGCGCGCCGCACCATGCGAATAGATACCTTCAGTATAAAGTAAGAGGCAACGTCCGCCGAGCCGCCTCATGCCCGATCACGCAAACAGCGGAAACGGGTGACAGTGACGGGGACGGAAGCGGCGCCTGGCGAACAGGCCGGGCGGAGCGCGCACCCGCGCCAGGTATGCCCGCGGCACAGCAGCAGGCACATGGTGGCAACGCGAAGCGGCGACAAGGCCCGCACCGGGCAAACGGCGAACGATTCTTCGTGAAAAACGCGATTCGCGCCAAGAAAGTCGAATTTAGGGTAGCCGCTCCTCTTCCGATTCCTTCCCAAGGTCAAGATAATAACCAT
>CAKUIV010000082.1 GCA_934661105.1 uncultured Ellagibacter sp.
GCGGCCGCTCTGCGCACGAGCTCCCCGGCGATTCTCGAGGCGAACGCCGCCGACGTCGCCGCTGCGCGCGAGAAGGCCGTAAAGGAAAGCCTCATCGACCGGCTCGCGCTTTCTCCCGAGCGCGTCGAGGACATGGCGCGCGCGCTTGAAGAGCTTGCCGAGCTTCCCGACCCGCTCGGACGCGTGCTCGAGCATCGCGTGCTCGATTCGGGCATCGATCTGACGCGAGTGTCCGTGCCGCTCGGCGTGGTCGCCGTGGTCTACGAGGCGCGCCCGAACGTGACCGCCGACGCGGCGGGTATCTGCCTGAAATCGGGAAACGCGTGCGTGTTGCGCGGCGGTTCGCTTGCAGCGGCGTCGTGCGCGTTCATCGCCCGCGTGCTTTCCGCTGCGGCGGTGGAAGCGGGCATGCCGGAGGGGTCGATTGGCATCATCGAGTCGACCGACCGCGCCGCCGCCGACGAGCTCATGTCGCTGCACGGCGTCGTCGACGTGCTCGTTCCCCGCGGTGGTGCGGGGCTCATCCGCCACTGCATCGACGCGTCGAAGGTGCCGGTCATCGAGACGGGCACGGGGAACTGCCACGTGTACGTGCACGAGACCGCCGATTTCTCCATGGCGCGCGACATCGTCGTGAACGCGAAATGCCGTCGCTTCGGCGTGTGCAACGCCTGTGAGACGTTGCTCGTCGACGCTTCGATTGCCGATGCTTTCTTGCCTGACGTCGTGAACGCGCTCGCCGATGCGGGTGTGGCCATCCACGCCGACGAACAGGCGTGCCGGGCGGCGCTTGCGGCGGGGGCGGAGCGTCTGCCCGTGGGGCGCGCGCTCAAGGTCGACCGCGCGAGCGAGCACGATTGGGAAACCGAGTACTTAGGGCCCGAGATAGCCATCAAGTGCGTTTCGGGCGTGGACGAGGCCATTGCGCACGTCAACCGCTACGGCACCAAGCACTCCGAGGCCATCGTCGTCGACGAGACGTCGGCCGCGGGTGCTCAAGCCGCGGAGCGCTTCCTCTCCGGTGTCGACGCGGCGGCGGTGTACGTCAACGCGTCGACCGCCTTCACGGACGGCGGCATGTTCGGCCTGGGCGCGGAAATCGGCATCTCCACGCAGAAGCTGCACGTGAGGGGCCCGTTCGCAACCGAAGGCCTCACCAGCTACAAGTACCTTCTGCGAGGAACGGGGCAGGTGCGCTAGGCGTGGAGGAGAAAACACCGCGCATCGCGCACGTGTGCGATAGGTTCGACGACCTGGGAAGCGACGGCGCACCTGCGCGTCTCGGCATCATGGGGGGCACGTTCGACCCCATCCACATCGGGCATCTGGCCTGCGCCGAACAGGCGCGGGAAGCCTACGGGCTTTCCGCGGTCGTGTTCGTTCCCGCCGGGAACCCCGTGTTCAAGCGCGACCGCGACGTCACGCCCGCGTCCGACCGTCTGGAAATGTGCCGGCTCGCCGTGGCGAGCAACCCCGCTTTCGACGTGAGCGCGCTCGAGATCGAGCGCGGCGGGGACACCTACACGGTCGACACGCTGCGCGAACTGCGCTCGTTCTACCCGGACAACGTTGAGCTTTTCTTCATCACGGGTGCCGACGCGGTGGCCAAGATCTCTCGTTGGCATGAAAGCGTGGAAGTCGCGCGTCTGGCGCGGTTCATCGCCGTGACGCGTCCTGGGTACGATTTGACGCAGGTGCGCCGCGAGCTCGACGAGGGGCCGTTTTCGGTCGAGTTCCTCGAGACGACGGCGCTCTCGGTGTCGTCGAGCGACTTGCGCGAGCGCGTGCGAGCGGGGAAATCGATTCGGTATCTAACGATGGGCGGCGTGCTCGACTACATCGGCGCGCACGGCCTATATCGAAAGGAGAAGTGACCCGAACGTGGGCAAGGAAAACGAAGGCGGCGCGCAATCTGAGCTCGATGCGCTTTCCGACGAGTTCTTCGAGGCACGCAAGGCCGAGCTCGAGAAACGCGTGAGCGGGAAGCGCTTCACGCATGTGATGGGTGTCGTGAAGGCGGCGGAGAAGCTCGCCCGGACCTACGGCGTCGACGTGCGCCGTGCGCGCCTGGCGGGGCTGCTCCACGACTGGGACAAAGGCTACGACGACGAGGGGATCCGCGAACGCGCTCGCGAGGTGGGGATATCGGTCGACCCATGGATCTTCGAGCACCAGCCGCGGCTTCTCCACGGCCCGACCGCCGCAGCCGCGCTCGGGCGGGCGTTCCCACAGATCCCCGCCGACGTGCTGCAGGCGATCGATCGGCACACCACGGGCGAGGTCGATATGACGCCGCTCGATATGGTACTCTACTGCGCAGATGCGCTTGAAGAGAACCGCCGGTTCGGCCGCGTCGACGAGCTTCGCTCCCTTATCGGAAAGTCGTCGCTTGTGGACCTGTTCGTGGCGGTGCTCGGCTATTGGACGATTCTCATCATCGAACAGGGCAAAACGCTTCACCCGCGCACGGTCGCGGTCTGGAACGCGTATGCCGTGAAGAACGAGAAGCCCTACGTGAACAAAAAGCGAAAGGAATAACTGTGACGAATACCGAGAAGAAAACGTCGCGCGAGCTCGCGCTCATCGCGGCCGTCGCCGCCGACGAGAAGAAGGCGAGCGACATCGTCGTGCAGAACGTCGCCGAGCTCGTTGGCGAAACCGATTATTTCGTGATCGTGACCGCGTCGAACAGCCGTCAGGTCTCTTCGATCGTCGACGAGATCGAAGATCAGCTGCGTGAGAAAGGCGGCGTGAAGCCCCTGCATCGCGAGGGAACCCGCGACGGATCGTGGTCGCTGCTCGACTACGGCGAGGTCGTCGTGCACGTGTTCCAGCCCGAGACGCGCGAGTTCTATCGCCTTGAGGAGCTGTGGAACGACGCGCCCGTCGTCGATCTTGCGAAGGAAGCGGGGCTCACCGACGTGGTGTACTCCGATCGCATCTCGAAGCTGCTGGCGAAGAAATAAGCGCGATGCGAGCGCTGGAGCGTTCGCCGTATCGCGACAAAGGCCCCGAACCGCGTGCAACTCAAGCGGTTCGGGGTTTTCTGTTTCGAGCCCTTGAAAGGCCGTCTTTTTCCAACACGGTTCCAACGTGGGATTTTTTTTCTCGTCGGCGGTAGTAAATGCGTTTTCGGGACGGTTTATCGGGTTGCACGTCGCGTTTCGATGCATTGAGCGCCTGCGTGCAGATGCCCGCTCCTGGCCCGATTTCGCCTCTTCCGCGTCGAAGACGCACGGAATAATCGATTAAATCGATGCAGCTACTCATATAAATTAAGGTAGCTACCGTATTATAAAGCAACGTTTCGGCACGTCATCCGAAGGAGTTGCTTATGTCAGGTTTCCTCTATTCCGCCGCCTGCAAGGGAAGGCGCCCCAAGCACCTCAAAGATGCATCGCTCGTTCCCCGTCCCGACCTCATCGCACGGCTTCTTCGCGATCGAGGCGTTGCGCGCTTCGTCGTCGCACCCACCGGCTTCGGAAAAACCCTGCTTGCCGCTGAGTACGCCGAGGTCGTGTTCTCGTTCCGCCATACGTTTTGGGTGAATGCGTCGAGCCCGTGCTTTCTGCGCGATCTCGACGCGGGAGGCATGGCGCAGGCGATCCGCAAAATCGATTCGCAGCCCTCGCTTGTGGTGTTCGACGACGTCCCTCGCATGGATTCCGACCGCGCCGACGCGTTCTCGGGCGTCATCGACGAATTGCTGCTGGCGGGAAACGAGGTCGTCGTGACTTGCATCCCGTCTTGCGATGCCTACGCCGAGCTCCATCGTGATCGGCTGAGGCTTTCGGCGCGCCAGATGATGCTAAGCGATGCCGAGGCGGCGAGCGCGCCTCGCGTAACCGAGGGGTCTTCTGCCGGCAGGCGCATCGCATGCGTCGCGTGGGGCGAAGACGACGGCTCGGCCATCCTGCGCGGCATCGCGGCCGACGAGCCATCGGCGAGCATGCTGCTCGTGGCGTTTCTCGCCTTGGCACTCGGGCATGGCACGCCGTCGGACATCAGGCCCTATCTTGCGGAGGGGGCTGCGCGCGAGGCGCTCTCGAGGGCCGAAGAGGACTATCCGTTTCTCGGCGTGAATGCGCGTGAGGCTTCCTTTTCGGCGGCGCCCGTCGACGCGGCGCTGCTTGCGGCGGCGTTTTCCCGCAGGCTCGATGCGATGGCGGCGCGTTCGACCTGCGATGCGCCGAACAGCCTCGTCATACGCCTTGCGAACGATCTTCTCGGTCGAGGCTTGGGGAATCGCGCCTGCACGATCATGCGCGTGCTCGCGAAGAAGGACTCATGTGCGTTGTGGCTCGCGGAACACGGTGCGGATCTTTCGCGCGGCGGATGCTTCAAGGTGGCGCACGAGCTGTTCGCCTTCGTCGACAAGCGCCACGGGTCGTGCCGGCTCACCCTTATCGCCGACGAGGCGGTGCGTCTTGCGGTTCTCGACGATGCTCGCAGCGCCGTGTTCCTCGCCGAGAGCATCGCGCTTTCTCGGGCCGCCGATCCCGTAGCGCGTGCTCGCATGCTCGGGCTTGCAGCTTTCGCAAGCGGCGGGGAGCCGAACCCGCGCAGGGAATCGGCGCTTCGCGACCTGCTGAGGGAGGGGAAGCTGCGCAAAGAGGGAGGTAGCACGGAACCGCATCGCGCGCAGGGCGCAGACGCGAGCCTTGCCCTTGCGCTTGTATGCGGGTCGGATGCTTTCGATGCCGAGTGCGAGCGGCTTGCTCGCGACGGCCGTCGCGACGAGGTCGCTTGCATCTGCGCGCTTCTGGCCGTGATGCGGCTTGCGAAGGCGGCGGCGGAAAAGCCTTCCGACGTTGCGAGCTGCTCGGGCGCCGATTCGCGCAGCGCCGAGCTTATCGGCGATTGGGCATGCGACATCGCCTGCTCGGCGCATGGCGTCGACGCTCGCGAGGTGGCGGTGACCTCGGGCGCGCTCGATGCCGTGTCCGACGGTGCGCCGGCCATGTCTTCGCCCTGGCTTTCCCTGCGTATCGCAAGCGCTCTTTCCCGTGCGGTCGATGCCGGCGCGCTTCCACGGCGCTGCCTTCCTCCCGAGCAGGTGCTCTCCGACGCTCATCGTGTGGAGGTCGCGCTGTTCGCGGAGCGTGCGGCCTATCGGCGCGATGTGATTCGCGAGGAGCGTGCGGCTGCGGCGCGCGACGCGTCGACGAGAAACCGCTACGCCGCGCAATCTCCCGTGCGCCGGGAGGCCGCCGGCGCGCACGTTCCCATGCTCTACGTCGGGCTGTTCGGTGGGCTCGACGTGCGCATCGGCGGCGTTCCCGTCGACGTGTCGAGGTTCAGCCGGCAGAAAACGAAGACGCTGCTCGCTCTTCTCGTGTTGAACCGCGGGAGAGAGCTTTCCCGCGCGCGTCTTCTCGAGATGCTGTGGCCGCACATGACGCGCGAGGCTGCGCAGAAGAGCTTCTACACCGTGTGGTCGCAGCTTCGACGAGCGCTCGAGTTCGAGGGCTCGTGCCCGTATCTGCTTCGCGATCAGGGCGGCGTGCGCCTCGACGCCCATCTGCTCGAATGCGACGTCGCGGACTTCGACGCGATGTGCCGGTCGCTGTCGTTCGGGCGGATCGACGTGGAGGGCTGGCAGGCTCATCTCGCCGCAATCGGCGACGAATTCGCCCAAGAGCTGCTCCCGAGCGAAACCGACAACGACTACATCGCCTCCATGCGTCAGCGCTTTCGATCAGACCTGGTCGACGCGCTTGTTGCCGCGTCGACGCGCCTTTCGGAATCGGGCGAGCCGCGTGCCGCGCTGTGGTTCGCCCGCGAGGCCGTTCGCCATGACGGCGGACGCGAGGACGCGTACGCGGCGCTCATGCAGGCGCAGATCGATGCGGGGCAGCGGGCAGCTGCGATCGACACCTATTTCACCTGCCGGCGCTACCTGGCCGACGAGCTGGGAATCGACCCGTCGACGACGCTCGTGAGACTCTACCGCAGCGTCATCGAGTCGGTCGAGCAATTGGAGTAGGGCTCATTCGCCTGTGCGCCCGTTTCCCCACGATACGATTAGCCTTCTTCGAGGGTAATAGGTCTGATGGTGTGGTGGATTTCCCTTAAGCGCGCAGCGCTTATGTTAGAGTAGAGAAGATTGCGGCCGCCCTGGCGCGGCTTTCGGATTTCAAACATCTAGCTCGAGAAAGACGGCACGACATGGGTTTCCTTTCGAAGCTTCTAACGATGGGCGAAGGCAAGCAGCTGAAGCGCTACCAGGCCATCGTCGATAAGATCAACGGGCTCGAGGCCGGCGTGAAGGCGAAAAGCGACGAAGAGCTGCGCGCGTATTCCGACTCGCTGCGCGAGCGCGCAAGCGCGGGCGAGGAGCTGTCGAGCCTTCTGCCCGAGGCGTTCGCCACCATGCGCGAGGCGTCGGTGCGCACCATCGGGCTTCGCCATTTCGACGTGCAGCTCATCGGCGGCATGGCTTTGAACGAGGGGCAGATCGCCGAGATGAAGACGGGCGAAGGCAAGACGCTCGTGTCGACCCTCGCCGGCTACCTGAACGCGCTTTCGGGCGAGAACGTGCACATCGTCACGGTGAACGATTACCTCGCGCGCCGCGACTCCGAATGGATGGGGCAGATCTACCGGTTCCTCGGCATGAACGTCGGGCTTATCCAGAACGGCATGCGCCCTGCTCAGAAGATTCCTGCGTACAAGGCGGACGTCACGTATGGCACGAACTCCGAGTTCGGTTTCGACTACCTGCGCGACAACATGGTCACGAAAGCCTCGGCGCGCGTGCAGCGCGGGCACCATTTCGCCATCGTCGACGAGGTCGACTCCATTCTTATCGACGAAGCGCGCACGCCGCTCATCATCTCGGGCGCCGGCACGCAGGCTGCCGACACGTACAACAAATTCGCTCGCGTCATGCCCCATCTGGTGCTCGATGAAGACTTCGAGATGGACGAGGCGAAAAAGACCATCAATGCCACGGAAGTCGGTCTTGAGAAGATCGAGTCCATGCTCGGCATCGACGACATCTACGCCGATCCGTCGGGACTTCTGCCGAATCACCTGCAGCAAGCTCTGAAGGCGCAGTTCCTCTTCCATCGCGACGTCGACTACGTGGTCGTGGGCGGGGAAGTGAAGATCGTCGACGAGTTCACGGGCCGCATCATGGAGGGCCGTCGTTACTCTGAAGGCCTCCATCAGGCGCTCGAGGCGAAAGAGCACGTGCTCGTGCGCGAAGAGAACCAGACACTCGCCACCATCACGCTGCAGAACTACTTCCGCCTGTACGACAAGCTCTCGGGCATGACCGGCACGGCTATGACCGAGGACAAGGAGTTCCGCGAGATCTACAAGCTCCCGGTCGTTGCAATCCCGCCGAACAAGCCCGTTGCCCGTGTCGATGAAAACGATTTGGTTTACCGCACCATCGACGCGAAGTTCAACGCGGTTGCCGATGATGTCGCCGCACGTCATGCGGTTGGCCAGCCGTGCCTGATCGGCACGGTGTCGATCGAGAGCTCCGAACGACTGTCCCGTCTTTTGGACAAGCGCGGCATCAAGCACGAAACCTTGAACGCGAAGAACCATGAGCGTGAGGCTCATATCGTCGCGCAGGCGGGTCGCACGGGCGCCGTTACCATCGCAACGAACATGGCTGGCCGCGGTACCGACATCCTACTCGGCGGCAACCCCGACGTTCTCGCCGAGGACGTGCTGCGCGACTGGGGCTTCGACCCTGCGCGCCATGTGGGCGACGAGCTCGAGGAAGGGGCCGACATCCCTCAGGGCGCCGCACCTGCGCCGAGCGACGAAAAACGCGCCGAGGCGCTCGAGCGCGCACGCACCATCTGCGATCAGGAGCATGAGGAGGTGCTCGCCGCGGGTGGTCTGTGCGTTATCGGCACCGAGCGCCATGAGTCGCGCCGCATCGACAACCAGCTCCGCGGCCGCGCCGGTCGTCAGGGCGATCCGGGCACGACGCAGTTCTATCTGTCGCTTGAAGACGACCTTATGCGCCTGTTCGGCGGCAACCGCATGGAGTCCATCTCGAGCATGATGGAAAAGACGAACATGCCCGACGATCAGCCTATTCAGGCAAGCATGGTCTCCAAGGCGATTGAAAGCGCGCAGCGTCAGGTGGAAACGATGCATTTCGCCGCGCGAAAGAACGTGCTCGAGTACGACGACGTCATGAACCTGCAGCGCACCGTCATCTATGAAGAGCGCAACTCCATTCTCGACGGCAAGGACATGAACGGCCGTATTCCCGGCATCATCTCCGATGCCGCCGAGGCCGTCGTGGAAGAAAGCTGCCCCGAGCGCTCCGCCAGCGACGATTGGGATGCGAAGGCGGTCGACACGTGGGTGGCGAATATGACGGGGCGCAGCGACTTCCGCGTGGAGTCGCTCGATCACGACGACGACCCCGACAACGTCGTCGAGGCGCTGACGTCGTATCTCCAAAGTGTGTACGACGAAAAGGAGCAGCTGCTCGGCCCCGATATGATGCGCAACCTGGAAAGCCAGGTCATGCTTCGCATCATCGACACGCGCTGGATGGCTCATCTGGCCGAGATGGATTACCTGAAGACTGGCATCGGCCTGCGTGCGTTCGCTCAGCGCGATCCGCTCGTCGAGTACAAGAACGAGGCGTATGCGGCGTTCAAGCGCCTTACCGCGACGATGTACGAAGAC
>CAKUIV010000083.1 GCA_934661105.1 uncultured Ellagibacter sp.
GAGGAGAGTGAGCATGGCACGAGAATTCAAGTCGATGGACGGCAACTCCGCGGCGGCGTACGTTTCCTATGCGTTCACCGAAGTGGCGGGCATTTACCCCATCACGCCTTCGAGCCCTATGGCCGACCTGGTGGATCAGTGGTCGGCGCAGGGCAAGAAGAACATTTTCGGCACGCAGGTCAAGGTTTGCGAGATGCAGTCCGAAGGCGGTGCGTCGGGCACGATGCACGGTTCCCTCGCGGCGGGCGCGCTCACCACGTCCTATACCGCCTCCCAGGGCCTGCTCCTCATGATCCCCAACATGTACAAGATGGCCGGCGAGCTGCTCCCCGGCGTGCTCCACGTGTCGGCGCGCACCGTGGCCACGCAGGCGCTTAACATCTTCGGCGACCACTCCGACGTCATGGCATGCCGCCAGACCGGCTTCGCCATGCTCGCCGAGGGCAACGTCCAGGAGATCATGGATCTGGCGCCGGTCGCGCATCTGGCCGCCATCAAGGGCCGCGTGCCGTTCTTGAACTTCTTCGACGGCTTCCGCACCTCGCATGAGATCCAGAAGGTCGCGTGCTGGGACTACGCCGATCTGGCCGACATGTGCGACATGGACGCGGTGCAGGCGTTCCGCGACCATTCCTTGAACCCCAACCGCCCCTCCATGCGCGGCTCGCATGAGAACGGCGACATCTTCTTCCAGCATCGCGAGGCGTGCAACTCCTTCTACGAGGCGCTTCCCGCCGTTGTGGAAGATTACATGCACCAGATCAACGCCAAGCTCGGCACGAACTACGAGCTGTTCAACTACTACGGCGCGCCCGACGCCGACCGCGTGATCGTGGCCATGGGCTCGTTCTGCGACGTGGCCGAGGAGGTCATCGACTACCTGAACGCCCACGGCGAGAAGGTGGGCCTCGTGAAGGTGCGCCTGTACCGCCCGTTCGTGACGAGCAAGTTCGTCGCGGCGCTTCCCGAAACGGTGAAGAAGATCGCCGTGCTCGACCGCACGAAGGAACCGGGCAGCGTCGGCGAGCCTCTGTACATGGACGTGCTGAACGCGCTTTCCATCGAGGGGCGCTCCGGCATCACCGTCGTCGGCGGCCGCTACGGGCTCGGCAGCAAGGACACCCCGCCCGCGTCCGCGTTCGCGGTGTACGCCGAGCTCGCCAAGGACAATCCGCGTCGCCAGTTCACGCTCGGCATCGTCGACGACGTGACCAACCTGTCCCTTCCCGAGGACCCGAGCTGCCCGAACACCGCGGCTGCGGGCACCATCGAGTGCAAGTTCTGGGGCTTGGGCGGCGACGGCACGGTCGGCGCGAACAAGAACTCCATCAAGATCATCGGCGACCACACCGACAAGTACGTCCAGGCGTATTTCCAGTACGACTCCAAGAAGACGGGCGGCGTGACCATCTCGCATCTTCGTTTCGGCGACGAGCCTATCCGCAGCCCCTACTACATCAACAAAGCCGATTTCGTCGCGTGCCATAACCCCAGCTACATCACGAAGAACTTCCCCATCGTGAAGGACGTGAAGCCGGGCGGTACGTTCATGATCAACTGCCAGTGGACGCCTGAAGAGCTCGAGCATCATCTGTCCGCCGAGGCCAAACGCTACATCGCGCAAAACGACGTCAAACTCTACACCATTAACGCGATCGATCTCGCCATCGAAATCGGCATGGGCAAGCGCACCAACACCATCCTGCAGTCGGCGTTCTTCACGCTCGCCGGCGTGCTGCCGCAGGCCGATGCCATCCAATACATGAAGGATGCGGCCACGAAGTCCTACCTCAAGAAGGGGCAGGCTATCGTCGACATGAACCATAAGGCGATCGAGGCCGGTGCCACGGCGTTCGTGAAGATCGACGTTCCCGCTTCGTGGGCCGAGGCGACCGACGATGCTCCTGCCCCCGAGCTTTCCGGCAACCCCGCGCTCGTGAAGCAGGTGCGCGAGATCATGGAGCCGGTTGGACGCATGGACGGCGACTCGCTTCCCGTCTCCGCGTTCGTCGGGCACGAGGACGGCCAGTTCGAGCAGGGCGCGTCTGCGTTCGAGAAGCGCGGTGTTGCGGTGAGCGTCCCGAAGTGGGAACCCTCCACGTGCATCCAGTGCAACCAGTGCTCGTTCGTGTGCCCGCATGCCACGATCCGTCCCTTCGCTCTTACCGCCGAAGAGGTTGCGGCGGCGCCGCAAAACCTCGTCGCCATTCCGATGAAGGGCAAGCTCAAGGACGTTTACCAGTACACGCTCGCGATCTCCCCGCTCGACTGCATGGGCTGCGCGGTGTGCATCAGCGCGTGCCCCACGAACTCGCTTGCCATGGTCGCCTCCGAGGGCGAGCTTGCCGAGCAGGACGTCTTCGACTACTGCGTGGCGAAGGTCGCCGACAAGCCCGAGGTGCAGGACAACTCCGTGAAGGGCAGCCAGTTCAAGCAGCCCCTCCTCGAATTCTCCGGCTCCTGCGCGGGTTGTGCGGAGACGTCGTATGCGCGTCTCGTCACCCAGCTGTTCGGCGACCGCATGTTCATTTCCAACGCCACCGGCTGCTCCTCGATCTGGGGCGGTCCCGCGGCCACCTCGCCGTACACGGTGAACAAGGAAGGCCGCGGCCCGGCATGGGCGAACTCGCTGTTCGAGGATAACGCCGAGCACGGTTACGGCATGCTCGTCGGCCACAACGCGGTGCGCGAGCGCGCCATCGCGAACCTGCGCGAAATGGTCGGAAGCGACAAGGCGTCCGACGAACTCAAAGAGCGTTTTGACGCGTTCCTCGCAACGAAGGACGACTCCGCGGCGAACGCCGAGGCGGTGCGCGCGCTGATCCCTGAGGTGCAGAAAGCTGCTGACGCCGGCTGCCCGATCGCGCCCGAGGTGCTGAAGGACCAGGCTTATCTCGCGAAGAAGTCTATCTGGATCTTCGGCGGCGACGGCTGGGCCTACGATATCGGCTACGGTGGACTCGACCACGTGCTCGCGTCCGGCGAGGACGTCAACGTGTTCGTGTTCGACACCGAGGTGTATTCCAACACCGGCGGGCAGGCATCCAAGGCGTCCAACATCGGTCAGGTTGCGCAGTTCGCCGCTGCCGGCAAGAACATCGCGAAGAAAAGCCTTGCCGAGATCGCAATGCAGTACGGCTACGTCTACGTGGCGCAGGTCGCCATGGGCGCGAAGCCGGCGCAGACCATCAAGGCGATCGCCGAGGCCGAAGCGTACCACGGCCCCTCGCTCATCATCGGCTACTCCCCGTGCGAGATGCACGCCATCAAGGGCGGCATGAAGAACTGCCAGGAGGAAATGAAGAAGGCCGTCGACTGCGGCTACTGGAACCTCTTCCGTTACAACCCGGCGGCACCTGCGGGCAAGAAGTTCACGCTTGACTGCAAGGAGCCTGCGGGCGGCTACCAGGAGTTCCTCATGAACGAGGCGCGCTACAGCCGCCTTACCCGCGAGTTCCCAGAACGCGCGACCGAGCTGTTCGAGCGCAACGAGGAAGCGGCCATCGAGCGCTACAACCACCTCGTCAAGCTGAAGGACCTCTACGCCGAGGACTAGGTTTCACTGGATCCTTGCGAGTTTAAGCCCATCCCCCGTTCCCGCACTCGGGAGCGGGGGATTTTCGTATCGGCGCGTCTTTCCGTCGGGTATGATGAAACAGGAAACGATGCAGCCGGTTTTTCTCGAATCGTGGTGGTCGATAGCATGGAAACGCCCAAGGACGTGGCGATCAAGGCGCGCGCGTTGCGGATCGGGAACGGGGTCGAGGTCCCCTCGATCGCGTTCGTCTGCCGTTCGTGCGGAAGAAGGCTCCGGCCAGGGGAGGGATCGCGCACGTGCCCCGATTGCGGGAGCCGCGACATCGCCATGGCGGTCGATAAGACGCGGACCGTCGTCGTCAGACGCGCGTGTTGAGGGTGATCGTCCCCGCCGGTCGGGCGGGAATCTTGCGCACTCAAAAAAAGTTGAGTATCCCATGTCGTCTCTCGCCTCGCTAAACTTGCGTTCGATACGGCAAGGAAAGGGACGATGATGGCATTCGACTTATCAAAGAGCATCGACGCCGATGTGCAGTTCGGTGCAGTGGGCGGGAACTCAACGTACACGGTCGCGTCCACCGTGTTCACCTGCCAGGATTGCGGACATGAGCTTTACCCAGGCGAAAGCTACAAAAAATGCTCGGTATGCGGAAGCACCAACATAGAGGCGGTTCGCGACCGAAGCAAGCGAATCGAAATCCAATGCGCCGCTTGATAGCGCGCCCAAGCCGCCGGTCGGGCGGCTTTCTTTTTCCTGAAAGCGAAATACTCGCGGCCGATCGCTTCAAATAGTACAAACGTTCGTGTTATAATGCGTCTATGGATACGAAGAAGAACATACCTTACGATGCTGTGCTTTTTTCTACGCAACCCGAGGCGCTCGCGTTTCGCAAGAAGGCGGCGGGCGATGCCGGCCCGCGAGCGCTTTTCGGCGTTTGCGTTACCACGTTTTCCTCGTGGATAGCTGATTTATGGGAATTGCACGGCGATGGCCGACGCATCGCTTCGGGCATTGAGCGCGATATGATTGCCCATTCCGTATGCGGCCAGGCGTCATGCGGTCCGGGGGCCGACGGGGTCGTTGCCGAGTGCCTGTCGCGCGCGTGCGGCATCGAAGAATTCGATGAAGCGGTCGAAGCGGCTTTGCGGGGCGTCTCCCAAGGCTTTTCCCCGGCTGAAGCCGAGGTGCTGCGATTGTGCGGCGAAACCCTCGCCGTGTATGCCGATCTCGGTCTCGTGGAATTCGGCGAAGCGGCGCGCGTCGTTTGCGAAGCGCTGCGCAAGCGATTCATGAGCATTCGCGTCGCGCTCGGCCGCCCGCTCAATGCGATCGAGTCGCGTTTTTTCGACGGGTTGCCCCTCGCGCGCGTTTCTGTCGAAGACGGCGAACATTGCGAGATCTCGAAGGCGCCGGCATCGGTTTCGGTTCGGTTCGGCTTTCCTTCGGGGCGTTATGCCGAGCCGCTGCTCATCAACCGCTCGATCGATCCCTTCCTGGCGAAGGGAGAAAGCGTCGTTGTCGCATCGCGCGATCCGCTCGGGCTGTTCTCCTCGTGTTGCGAATACCTTGCGAATGCGGGCGCGGTATGCTCGCTGCGCTCGCGCGTCCCCTTTCCCCAAACCGACTTCGGTCGCGCCTTTTTCGCGGTGCGGGCGTTCCTTTCTTCCGACGATTGGGCCGCAAGCGACCTGGCTGATTTCCTGCTCTCTCCGTTTTCCGGCCTGTCAAGCGCAGCCGCATACGCGATCGATGCGCGGGTGCGCGCAGATCGCCTTATGACGCGCGATGCAATCGTTTCCGAGCTGCGCGAGGAAAGCCGGGCATTCGAGCTGCTTGAGGAAATCGTTTCCGACCCTGAAGCCGACATTCTTCTCGGGGCATTCGAGGATATCGTCTCTTCTCTGTCGAATCGAAGCGAGGCATGGCGCCGCGAGCAGCTCTGCGCCGTTTCCGCTCTGCGCGAGGTTACGTCAGCGGCTCGTCTTGTCGGGGCCGGCATGGACGCGTGCATCGTGTTGTTGGGTCGAGCGAGCGTCCCGGTTGCTCGCGTTTTGAGGCCTCGGGCGGCAAGCGATTCGACGCCGTACGGGGAAGGTGAACGCCATGAGCCCCCTGCCGTCTCGTTCATCGACTACTCGGATGTCGGTGAGCTCTCAGATTCCTCCTCTGCGCTTGTCATCGCTGCTGATTTGACGAGCGAGGCCTTTCCCGCCGCAGATGTCGATTCCGCAGCCGATTCCCTCTTACGGAAAAGGGGGATCGTGCGAACCGACAGCGCGCTGTCGCGCATGCGTCGCGCATTCTCCACGCTTGAGCACATGGCGAGTGAAGAGCTGTTTATCGTTCGCTGCCTTAACGATTCCGACGCCGAACCGACGTATCCCGCTGCCGTTTTAGAGGAGTTCGTCGATTGCTATCGTCCCGATCCGTCCGCGACCGACGACATCGACAACGCCTACGCATTGCCGCCTTGCCTGCTCGGAAGCATCTCCGAATGCGGCGAGGAAGCGCTCGCCGAAAACGAGCGGGCCGGCATGCCGCCTGCGTCCGGGTCCGCGTCGATTGAGCGTCCCTGCGCGGGGGAGGTGTCGCCCGAGGCGCGGCCCTACGTCGTTTTGCCGCGCATCGTGGGCGGTCATGTGGTCGAGGAACCGTGTCTTTCCCCTTCTCAGATCGAGAGCTACCTCGAATGCCCGTACAAATGGTTTGCGCAGCGGCGGCTTCGCCTTGAAACTATCGACGAAGGGTTCGGCGCACTGCAGATGGGCGATTTCGCGCACGCTGCGTTCAAGAGCTTCTATGCGCACTTCCAGGAGGAAGTTGCGCCTAAGGTGACCGATCGGACGCTATCTGAAGCACGGCGCATCATGTCGGACGTCGTCGACCGTCATCTGGCATACCAGCTTACGATGAAACCGACGGCTAATCGGCTGATCCCGAAAACGGAGCTCGAGCAGCGTCAGGTCGCTGATTTGAAGCGGAAGCTCCTCGGTTTCCTACCGTTCGAGGCCCGTCTTCTGCCGACGTTTCATCCTGCGTACCTGGAGTACGACGTCGCACAGGGTTCCGTTACCGAATACGCAGGGCACCCGGTCGTGGGAACGGCCGATCGCATTGACGTCGACGAAGCGGGGAGGGCCGTCGTTCTCGACTACAAGGCGTCGATTTCTCCGGCCTACGATTATGCGCAGCGTGCCGAAAGCGGTGCCGGCAAGGTGCAGGCTCTCATTTATGCGCAGATCATTCGTCGCTCGCTCGGTCTTAAGGTAGCGGGTGCGCTTTATGTCCGTTATGGGAAGACCTGCAAGGTTTCCGGCGCATTCGACGGTACGTGCCTCGAAGCTCCACATCTGCCGAACATGCGTCACGCACGATGCGAGGTCTCTCCCGCAAGCAGCCTTTCCTTCGAGGATGTGCTCGACCAAACCGAAGAGGCGGTTGCGCAAGGGGTGGACAGAATGCTCTCAGGCGACGTCCGACCGCGCCCGCAAGGAGCCTATGCATGTGCGTACTGTCCCGTGCTCTCGTGCCCTGAAAGGATTCGATGACGATGGCGCTCACGCCCGGACAACAAAAATGCGTCGATACCTTCATCGGCCCTTTGTCGGTTTCGGCGGGTGCCGGAAGCGGCAAAACCTACACGCTCACCCGGCGTATCGTCAATGCGTTCGAAGCGGGGTTCATCGACGATATCGGTCAAGTTCTCGCCATCACCTTCACCTCGAAGGCGGCAGGAGAAATTAAATCGCGCGTCAAAGGTGCGCTTAAGGCATCGGGTAGGTCTGACCAGGCGCTTCTCGTCGATTCTGCCTGGATATCGACTATCCACGGAGCATGTTCGCGCATCTTGCGCACTCATGCGCTCGAACTTGGCATCAACCCGGCATTCAAAGTCGCTGACGAGGCAACCGCGAAAACCATGCTCGATGAATCGCTCGAAAAGGTGCTCGGCGCCGAGGACGATCTCGTGTCGCCATGCGGGTTCGACGATCTGTTCGAGGAATACGGCAGCACTTCGAGCGGGTTTTCCGCAGGGTCGTCGGTTGCGGACATGGTGCGCGCTCTTGTGGCAAGCGCTGGAGCGAGCCCGGAGGGCATCTCATCGCTCGTCTTGCCGCCTCCCGTGCAAGGGGTGCATCGCCTTGCCTCGGACATGCTCGAGGCAGCCGCGGCTGCGATGGCTGCCGCCGAGGCGCAAAAGCAGAGCAAATCGAGAGATGCGTTTCTTGAAGCGAGCGCAAAAGCGCTCGAGCACCTCGAGGCGGCGCTTGGGACGGAGGCTCTGTCGCGTAAAGAGCTTCTGAGGCTTCTCAACGAATTCCCGATGCCGTCGAAGAAGTTCGGCGATTCCGAGTACAAAGCCCAGGTCGGCGAGCGAGCCGATGAGTATCTTGCTCTTGCTGCGGAGGCTCGCCTTGGGCTTGCCGAGCCGTATTTCGAAGAGCTTCTTCACCTTGCGAATCTTGTATTCGAAGAGTATGCGGAAAGAAAGCGCAAGGCGGGTCTTCTCGACAACGACGATCTTCTCACCTGTACCGCGCGCATGTTCGCTGAGCATCCCGAGGTTGCGGCCGATTACACGGATCGGTTTAAGCTCATCATGATCGATGAGTTCCAAGACACCGATCAGATGCAGATCGACATGATCAAGCGAATGGCGGGCAACGGCCTTGAGCGCTTGTGCACGGTTGGCGATGCTCAGCAGAGCATCTATCGCTTCCGTGGTGCCGATGTATCGGTCTATCGTCGCCATGTGCAGGCGGTTGAGCAATCGAATGCGGCGGGAAACATCACGCTTTCCGACAATTTCCGCAGCCATGTCGACGTGCTCGCGTTCGTCGACTGCATCTTCAGCCAGCCGACCGTGTTCGGCCGATCGTTCATGTCGCTTTGCGCATCGCGCGACGAGTCGCGCGTGAAAAGCGCTTACCGGGGCGATACCCCGAGGATCGAAGTGCAGCTGACGACGTACCAGAGCGGCGTTTCGTCCGAAAGCGCGCGGTCTGTCGTGGCTCGGCGAATCGCCGAGCGGTTCGCCGAACTCCGTGCGGCGGGGCAAAGCGCTTCTGACATGGTCGTTCTGCTTGGAACGATGCGGCATGCCGATGTGTTCGCG
>CAKUIV010000084.1 GCA_934661105.1 uncultured Ellagibacter sp.
AACGTCGTCATTTGCGCCGACTTTTTTCGCGAGCTGCATGAGGAAGTTTGCCGTTCTCTTCAATAGGCCAGGTTGCTCGGTGTCGCTCTCAGGTTCGGCGATTTGCCTTTAAGCAAACGCGCGATCGCCTCATCCTGAGGAGTTCTTGACGGGCCGTTTTCGATTATGTGGTCGCAAAACGCTGAAATGCGTCGATTTCATGTCAATGAGGGCAGAAAATGAATCGATTGAATTATCTTGACCTGGGAAAACGTTAAAGAAGACTTTTTATTCGTCTGATTCATGCTGAAAAAGGGACCGAACTATCGCATATCGACGATTTGTGACCAAAAAAATGAAATCGAGCGTTCGAAAAAGAAAGCAGATTCAAACGGATATGCATCCGTTGGCCCAACGTCCACCGACTGCAAAGCAACATTCATGTAGAAACGCCGGCTCGCGCAGAATCGCGTCTCTCGACGCATCCTCACGAGCCGGCGCGCTATAAGGCGAAACAGGGCGTCGCCCTTACGCCTCCATGCCCAGTCTCAGGGCTTGCTTGTTCTTATCGATGAGCGCGGTCTTCTTCGGCGGCACGCACTTGTCGATCGCGGCGAACAGCACGTCTTCGTCGCAGAACGGGTCGGCGGCGAACAGCGCGCCGACGAGCACGATGTTGCCGAGGCCCTTCAAACCCGCCTTCTCCGCCAGCTCGGTCGCGGGGACGGCCTTCACCGTAACGTCATTGCGTTCGGGAAGGCTCTGCACCAGGGTCGAATCGACGACGATCAACCCACCCGGTTCAACCGCGTCGACGAACTTATCGAGCGAGGGCTGATTCATGGCCACGAGCACCTGCGGCACCGTGACGAGCGGGCTTCCAATCGGGTCCGCCGCCAAGCACACGCTGCAATTCGCCGTGCCGCCGCGCATTTCCGGGCCGTACGACGGCAGCCACGACACCTCGCGTCCGGAAATGAGCCCGGTGTAGGCGATGACCTTGCCAGCGAACAGGACGCCCTGCCCCCCAAAGCCGGCAAGCACGATGCGACGGTCGTCAAAAGCTTGAGCACCCATTAGTTGCCCCCTTCCGACAGCTCGGGATGGGCGATCGGGCACGCCGCCGAGCGCGCCGATGCCGCCTCGGCGGCGTTGGAGTAGCCCTCGGCAACGACGTCGCGGTACACGCCGAGCGGATAGTACGCAAGCATGTTCTCGCGCATCCAGTCAAAGGCTTCCTGCGGCGTCATGCCCCAGTTCGTCGGGCACGTGGAGACAACTTCAATGAACGAGTACCCTACCCCGTCGATCTGGTATTGGAACGCCTTCTTGATGGCGCGCTTCGCCTTGCGGATGTTCTTCGGGCAGTCCACCGTCACGCGCTCGATGTACGCAGGGCCGTCGAGCGTGCTCAAAAGCTCGCACACGCGAACCGGATAACCCGCCGTTGAAACGTCGCGGCCGTAAGGAGACGTTTGGGTGACCTGGTTCGGAAGGCTTGTCGGAGCCATCTGGCCGCCGGTCATGCCGTAGATCGCGTTGTTGATGAAGATCACGGTGATGTGCTCGCCGCGCGTCGCCGCATGCACGGTTTCCGCCATGCCGATCGACGCCAAGTCGCCGTCGCCCTGGTAGGCGAAAACGATGTGATCGGGAAGCACGCGCTTCACGCCCGTCGCAACCGCTGGCGCGCGACCGTGCGCGGCCTCGATCATGTCGCAACCGAAGAAGTCGTACGACATGACGGAGCAGCCGACCGGAGCGACGCCGACCGTCTCGCCTTCGATGCCGAGCTCGTCCATGGTTTCGCACACGAGCCGATGGACGATGCCGTGAGTGCACCCAGGACAGTAGTTCGTCACGACCGGTAAAAGGGAATGGGGACGCTCGAACACGATCTTCTCTTCCTGCGCCATCACCTTCCCCCTTCCTTCTCGGCGACGCCGCGGATGGCGTCAAGCACCTCTTCCGGCGTCGGGATAACACCGCCGGTGCGGCCGAAGAACTCGACCGGCGCGCGCCCGTTGACCGCAAGGCGCACGTCGTCGACCATCTGACCCATGTTCATCTCGACCGAAAGGTAGGCCTTCGCGTTCGGAATCGTGCGCTCGATCGCATAGGTCGGGAACGGCCAAAGCGTGATCGGGCGCAGAAGACCCGCCTTCACGCCCGCCTCGCGCGCGGCGACGACCGCACTTCGCGCGACGCGGCTTGAAGCGCCGAACGCCACGACGACGATTTCGGCGTCGTCGAGCATGAACTCCTCGGCGCGCTGCTCCTTCTCGCGGATGACCTCGTAGCGTTTGAAGCGCGCAACGTTCAAGTCTTCAAGCGCCTCGGCGGTGAGATAGAGCGAATTCACGATGTTGTGCGCGCGCTTGCCTTCGTGGCCCGTGGTTGCCCAGGGCTTTTCGGGCAGGCTTTCCTTCGGCTCGGGCAGCACGACCGGCTCCATCATCTGGCCGAGCATGCCGTCGGCAAGCACCATGACGGGTGTGCGGTACTCATCGGCCAAATCGAACGCGTTATACACGCAATCGGCCATTTCCTGAACCGTGGAAGGCGCAAGCACAGGCATGAAGAAGTCGCCATGCCCCGATGCGCGCGTGGCCTGCCAGTAATCGGACTGCGACGGCTGGATGCCGCCGAGACCCGGGCCCCCGCGCTGCACGTTGATGATGACGCCCGGCAAATCGGAACCCGCCATGTAGGAAATGCCCTCGCCTTTAAGCGAGATTCCCGGGCTCGACGACGACGTCATCGCGCGAGCGCCCGCGCTTGCTGCGCCGTAGACCATGTTGATCGCGGCAATCTCGCTTTCAGCCTGCAGATACGTTCCGCCGATCTTCGGCATGCGCTTGGACATGTATGCCGCAAGCTCGGTCTGCGGCGTGATGGGGTAGCCGAAGAAGAAGCGGCATCCGGCGCGCAGCGCGCTTTCCGCAAGCGCCTCGTTCCCTTTCATGAGAACCTTTTCGCCCATGTGAATCACCTCCATACCGTGATCGCGACGTCGGGGCACATGACCGCGCATGAACAGCACCCCGTGCATTTTTCCTCGTCGACGCAGTGCGCGGGATGGTAGCCCTTGGCCGTGATCCGCGCATGGTCGAGTTCGATGATGTGGGTCGGGCACACGTCTGTGCACAGGCCGCAGCCTTTGCAGAAGCCCTCGTCCACCTGGATTCTCGCCATATAGTCGTCCGCCCTCTCTGATCTATTCGTTACCCCATGGGGTTTGACGATACGGTTCCATGACATAAAGCGGGGCCGCGTCGCCTACCCGCTCGAGCGCCTCTTTACCCGCCGCTTCGAAGCGCTTCGCGACGACGTGGGCGACAAGCGGCAAGGCCGCCGAACGCGCGACGTCGCAGGCGAAGCGCGCGCCGGCCTCGATACAGTCGGTCGTCGTGTCGCCCATAAGATGCGAGTTGTCGACGATATCCGTCGCATGAAGACGGCACGCGCCTTCCACGTCCCGCAGCACGGAAAGCGCCTCCTGCGACGTCTGCGTGAGCGCCCGGAAGCGGTTCACCACGTAGAGCATGCGGTAGCCGCCCTGCGAGACGACGCCTGCGAAGCGCCCGAGCGCCGATGCCCCCGCATCGTCGCCACCGACGTCGATGACGCAAAGCTCATCGCGCCCCGCCTGCGCGCGCTCGATAGCCGGCATCACCGCCCCGGTAAGCGCCGGCATGTCGATGTTGCACGACGGCCCGGCGTACACCGGAGACACGACCGCGACACCTGCGCTTTCGAGCGTACGGCGCCGATCGCTCGAGCGGAAGTACGGGTTCACGACGTCGAGATCGACAAGCGTGACCGCACGCCCCGCGGACGCCGCGTCGAGCGCGAGCGAAAGAGAGACCGCGGTCTTGCCCACCCCGTAGTGGCCGCACACGACGACGACGCCGACGAGCGCTTGCGGTTGGAACGTGCGCACTAGAGCAAGCCTTCGGGGAGCTTCGGCGCCTTCATGTCCGCCCCATCCTTCTGTCGGATGGCAACGCGACGGATCTTGCCGTTCACGGTCTTCGGCAGCGCATCGACGTACTCCACGATGCGCGGGTATTTGTAAGGCGCCGTGCGATGCTTCACCCACGTTTGAAGCTCATGCGTGAGCTCGTCGGAAGGGGTGAACCCGTCGGCAAGCACGACCGTCGCCTTGACGGCGAAGCCGCGGACCGGGTCGGGCACGCCGGTGACAGCGCATTCGCGCACGGCCTCGTGTTCCAGAAGCTCGCTTTCGATTTCGAAGGGCCCGATGCGGTAACCGGAGGACTTGATGACGTCGTCGTTGCGACCGACGTACCAGAAGTAGCCGTCCTCGTCGACCCAGGCGGTGTCGCCGGTGTGGTACCAGCCGTCGTAGATCGCGTTGTCGGTCTTTTCCGGGTCGCGATAGTACTCCATCATGATGCCCGCGGGGCGCGGCTCCATGCGGATGCAGATCTCGCCCGTCTCGCCGGTGTTGCAACGCGAGCCGTCGTCGCGTTGGATTTCCACGTCGTAGAGCGGCACCGGCTTGCCCATCGAGCCGGAGCGCGGCGTGGAGTTCGTGAGGTTCGCGATGGTGAGCGGCGTTTCGGTCTGCCCGAAGCCCTCGAAGATGGTAAGCCCGGTGTGCTCCTTCCAGAAGTTGAAGAGGTCCGGGTTCAACGCCTCGCCGGCGGTCGTTGAGTACACGAGCGAGGACAGGTCGTACGCATCGAAGTTCTCAGACATCATGAGGCGGTACATCGTCGGCGGGCAGCACAGCGTCGTGACGCGGTACTTGCCGATAAGGGAAAGGATCTCGCTCGGATGGAAGCGATCGAAGTCGTAGGTGAAGACGCATGCTTCCATGAGCCACTGCCCGTAGTACTTGCCCCACACGGCTTTGCCCCATCCCGTGTCAGCGATGGTGAAGTGGATGCCGTCGGGTTGGACGTTGTGCCAGTGCTTCGCGGTGATGAGATGCGCGACCGCGTAGCCGGAATCGTGGAGAACCATCTTGGGATTGCCCGACGTGCCCGACGAGAAGTACATGAGCATGGGGTCGGCGGCGAGCGTGTCGATGCGCTCGAATTCGTCGGACGCCTCGCGGACGCCGGTGTTGAAATCGACCCAGCCCGCACGCTCGATCGGGGCGGCGCAGATGCCTTCCTCGCCCGAAAGCGCCTCGCCAACCGTGCCGGCGACCGCGACGAGCGAGCCGTCCTCGGCGCGCGGGGTCGTGCCGCCGCCCGCACCGTTCACGAGGATGCGGGAGGTAACGCTCGGGCATTCGTCGAACACGTTGTCGACCACGTCGGCGATGTCGCCCACCGACGTGCAGATGATCGACTTGATGGACGCGCCGTTCAGGCGATACTCGAGATCGTGCTCCTTCAGCATGAAAGTCGCCGGAACCATAACGGCACCGAGCTTCGCAAGCGCGGTCGCGACGAACCAGAACTGGTAGTGGCGGCGCAGCACGACGAGCACGAAATCCCCCTTGCCGATACCCTGCGCGGCGAGGAAGTTGGCGGTTTTGTCGGACCACCGTTTCATGTCGGCGAACGTGAAGACGTGTTCTTCGCCTTCGGGGTTGCACCACACCATCGCGCGACGGTCGGGATCATTGACGGCGATGTCGTCGACGACGTCGTAGCCGAAGTTGAAATTATCGGGATACTTCACCTTGAAGGTTTTGAGAAGCCCGTTCTCATCGTAGGTTTCGTCGACGTAGCGGAGGTTGATGTTTCTCATGAAGCTAAAATCTCTCTTTCAAGCGAAAAACAGCGAACGGCACCCACATGCCGCCCGGAAGCGGTTGGACAAGCGGTTTCGGCGCAGCCGGCAGACCCGGTGCGCCTACATAATCTCTATGTCCTGGGGCTTCAAGACGATCGCGTAGAAAACGCACGGCTCGCCCTCGGTCGCGATCATGCCGTGCCCGCGACCGGAATCGTACATGAGCACGTCGCCTGGGCCCAAATCCTCGATATGCCCCTCGTAGGCGAAGCGCATGTGCCCGCTCACGATGCAGTCGATTTCCTGCCCGCGATGATACGACAGGTGAATCGGCGCGTCCTGCTGCTCGGGCAAATACGGCATCGTCACAAGGAAGGGCTCGGCGAGCTTGTTCTTGAAATGCGGTGCCTTGTGCAGGTACTCGAACCCGGCACGGCGCTTCACCGACAGCCCATCTCCCTTGCGAATGAGGGAATAGCCCGTCAAATGGGGGTTTTCGCCGGTGAGCAGCTCGACCACATCGACACCGAAGCGCTTAGCGCATTTGCTCAAGAAGGTGAAGGACAAGTCGTGCTCGCCCGATTCCTGCGCGGCGTACTCGGAAAGCGTGCGCCCCGTCGCGTCGGCCATTTCCTGCATCGAGATGTCCATATCCTCGCGCAGCGAGCGAATTCGCGACGCCACCTCTTCGATTTTCGGTTCCATAACGCGCAATCCCCCTTTCTTGCCGTTCGCGCGATGCGCTCTCGTCGCGCATCGCATGTACCTGTCGAGTATAGTGCAATCCCCCTTACGTTCGCGGGGACGATAAACGAACGGCGGCCATCTTCACACTCGATGGCCGCCGTTTTCGGGCGTTGACGATTGCGCTGCGCGGCTACGCCTCGGCTTGTTCGCCTTCCTCGGCGACTTCGGCCTCGGCTTGCGCAAGGACGCCGTCGTCGGCGGAGTCGGACGATTTCACGAGCTTCACCGCGAAATGGGCGTCGGGACCGCCCGGTTTGAGCGCCGGGTTGAAGCACGGGGCACCGCCCATCGGGGCGAGTTTGAAGGACGCGCCCTCTTCGCTCGCGAGGAACGCCTTCACGACATCGATGTTCTCGGCGCGCGTGATGGTGCAGGTGGCGAACACGAGCTCGCCGCCCTCCTTCACATGCGATGCCGCGGACTTGAGCATGGCAAGGCCCGTTTGAGCGAGCTCGCCGATGCGCTCTTCCTCAAGGCGCCAGCGGATTTCGGGATGACGGCGAAGCGTGCCGAGACCCGAGCACGGCGCGTCGATGAAGACGGCGTCGAATGTGCGCTCGCCCACCACCGTATCTAGATCGGTCGCGTCGCCGGTCAGCGATTCCGCGACGTTCACGCCGTAGGTCTTGGCGCGCTCGGCGGTGAGCTCGGTCTTGAACCCGAGGTTGTCGACCGTGACGTAATCCTCGATCTGAGAGCCCCACGCGCGCTCGGCGTTGCTCTGGATGAGGATGGTCTTCGTGCCGCGACCAGCGCCGATCTCGAGGAACGATGCTGGTTTTTCGGCGGGAAGGACAAGGCGGGCCACCTGCTGCGACGAGGCATCGGAAACGAGCAGCATGCCTTGCGAGATAAGATGGCGCACGCGTCCGTCGAAGAGCACGCGCCCTTCGGTCAAGCAGAAGCATCCCGGAACCTCGCCTTCGCCCATGACGACCGGTGTGGGGTCGCCGTGAGAAGAGCGGATGGTCTCGAGCACTTCCTCCTCGTTCGCCTTGATGGCGTTGAGCGCGATGAACAGCGGCGCCGGCTCGTTGGACGCAGCGAGGTAGTCGCGCGCGATTTCGGGGCCGAGGTCCTTGATGGCGCGCTTCGCGAGCCACTCGGGGAACGCATGCAGGCGCGCGTAAGCCGCGAAGTCGGTGCGGGGATCGCCGAAGGGGAACTTCTGCTTCTTGTCGGAGATGCGGCGCAGAACGGCGTTCGCAAGGCCCGCCGCCTTCGGCGCGACCGAGCGCACAAGCTCGACGCCCTGGCTCACGGCGGCGTGAGGCTCCTTCCCGAGGAACACGATCTCGTAGGTGCTCACGCGCATCGCGTCACGCACGTCGTCGTCGATGTCGCTTATGCGATCGAGGCAGCGGTTGATGACGTCGTCGAGCGTGCCGGTCGAGCTTACCACGCCGAGCACAAGACGCGTCGCGAACGCGCGGTCTTCGCGGGACATGCGAGACGAGTCGATGTATTTGTGGATGAGCTCTTGAGCGAACGCGTCGCGCTCGCGCACGATGCGGCACACGTGAAGCGCGGCAAGGCGCGCCGGGCTCGCGGAGCGGCCTCCGTCGCGATGGGGAACGCCGCTTGTACGCGGGGTGTTGTCGAACGAGCGCTTCGCACCGCGACGATTGTCGCCGCCCGAGCCCTTCGGGCGGTTGCGGTACTTGTAGTCGCCGTTCTCGTCGAGCTCGAGCTCGCCGCGGTACACGCCCGCCTCCTGCGGATGGCGTTCGGCGAGTTCGGCGTTCTGAGCGTTGGGACGCCAAGGCCCGCGGCGCTCGAAGGTCTTGCGCTCAGGACGCTTTTCCTGGTCATGCGAACGTTCGCCGCTGCGCTCGGAAACATCGGCTGCGTTGCGGTCGCGCGAGTCGCCCTCGAACGCGCGCTTGCGGTCGAACGAGCGCTCCCCACCTCGGTCATCGCGCTTGAAATCGCGGGAATCGCGGGGCTTGAAATCGCGTTTGCCGTCCCGCGCGGGACGATCGCCGTAAGGCTTGCGGTCTCGGTCGCCGTAGGGCTTGCGACCGTCGCGGCCACCCTTACCGTAAGGCTTGCGGTCGACGCGATCGTTCTTGCCGTAGGGCTTGCGGTCGCGGTCTTCGGCGGAACGATACGGCTTGCGATCGCCGTTTGCGTCCTCGTTGTCGAACGGCTTATGGGCAGA
>CAKUIV010000085.1 GCA_934661105.1 uncultured Ellagibacter sp.
TCTTCCAGCTTCTTCATATTACTCGCTCACCTTTCCGTTCGCGAACGCCGGCGCCACGGGAGCGCATCCGTACTCGCGCTCGAGCGCCATGGCGGCGCGGAACATGTTCTCATCCTTGAACTGGGGAGACATCAGTTGCACGCCAATCGGCAGCCCTGAATCGGCGCCCAGGCCGCAGGGCATGCTCATGCCGCCGTTGCCCGCGATGTTGAGAGAGATGGTGAACACGTCGGACAGGTACATCGTGGCGGGGTCGGCGATCTCGCCGAACTTGAACGCCGGGCGCGGAGCCGCGGGCGCCAAAATGACGTCGCACTTCTCGTAGGCGCGGCGGTAGTCGTCGGTGATGAGCGTGCGCACCTGCTGCGCCGGGTAGTAGTACTTTTCGTACACGCCCGACGAAAGCAGATAGCTTCCTAACATGATGCGGCGCTTCGCCTCCGCGCCGAATCCCTTTGCGCGGCTCGCCTCGTACTGCCCGCCCAAGTCCTTATGGCCGGGGTCGCAGAGTCCGTAGCGCACCGAGTCGAAGCGCGCCAGGTTGGAAAACGCCTCGCACGGGCCAAGCACGTAGTACGCGCTGATGGCGGCGTCGATGTGAGGCAACTCGACCTCCACGAGCTCGGCGCCGGCGGCTTCGAGCTTCTCCGCCGCTTCCTCCACGCGCGCCTTCACCTCGGGAAGAAGGCCCTCGGCGTCCATGAACTCCTTCACGATGCCCACCCGCATGCCGGCGACGTCCTGCTTGCACGCGGCGCGGAAATCGGCCTTCACATGCTGCGACGTGCAGTCGAGCTCGTCGTGGCCGCAGATGGCGTCCATGACCGCCGCCGCGTCCTCGACGCTGCGGGCGAACGGCCCCACCTGGTCAAGCGAACTGCCGAAGGCCACCACGCCGTAGCGCGACACCATGCCGTAGGTGGGCTTCACGCCGACGATGCCGCAGAAGCTTGCGGGCTGGCGGATCGAGCCGCCCGTGTCGCTGCCGAGCGTGACGCATGCCATGCCCGCCGCGACCGCCGCCGCGCTTCCGCCCGACGAGCCGCCCGGCACGCGGTTCAGGTCCCACGGGTTGTGCGTCGGGCCGAACGCCGAAGACTCGGTGGAGCTGCCGAAGGCGAACTCGTCCATGTTGAGCTTTCCGAGCGGGATGCCGCCCGCCTCGATCGTGCGCGCAACGCAGGTAGCGGTATAGGGCGACACGTAGTTTTCGAGCATGTGGGATGCGCAGGTGGTGTGCGTGCCGACAAGGTTCATGTTGTCCTTGAAGGCGACGGGCACGCCCGCAAGCGGCCCAAGCGCATCGAAGGTGCCTCTCGCAAGCGCGGCGTCGATGCGCTCGGCGGCGGCGAAGGCGGCGTCCTCGGTGAGCTCCAAGAACGCGTGGACTTTTTCGTCAGCAGCTTTGATGTGGGCAAACGACGCTTCTGCGACGTCGCGCGCCGTGAAATCGCCCGCACGCAACCCCGCCTGGATCTGCGCGATGCCCATGTCAGTGGAAAACGCCATTACTGATCGCCCCCCTCTCCAAGGATGGAGGGAATGAGGAACGAGCCGTCTTGCTGCTTGGGAGCGTTCTCGAGCGCCGTCTCCTGCGTGAAGCCCTCGCGTTCCACATCCTCGCGCATGACATTGGAAAGGCTTCCGATCGGGTGGAACGTCGGCTCCACGCCGTCGAGGTCGAGTTTGGTGATCGGCTCGAGCGTGTCGATGATGCTGTTCAGGTCCTGGGTCATCTGAACGAGTTCGTCGGCATCGAGCCCGATGCGCGCATATGTCGCGATATCGCGCACATCGCGTTCGGTAAGATGTTGGGTCATGAATGCGTCCTTTCGTGCATACCCGGAAATGATAGCAAAGACCAGCGCCGTTGCAGCCCGCAAGGCGCCGAAGTCACCCGTTCTTAACAGCCGGGACTCGCGAATCCGCCCCATTCGGCAAGGATGCGGAGCGGCAAGCCGCGCATTCGATTCGAAAATTGGTGATTTGCGCAGGTTTTCAAGCCCGCAGCGTTAAACCGGCTCGCTCCGCAAATCGCGACCTGGGGTTTTACCGTGCCCGAAACAAAGTCCGAACGCGATGGCTGCGGAAACCTGCGCAAATGAGCGATTTCAGGGAGAGGCTCCGCCGCGCTACTCGTCGACGAGGGCGGCGAAGGCGTCGGGGCTCATGGGGCGGTAGAAGTAGAACCCCTGCGCGTATTCGGCGCCGAGGCGGCTCATCATCTCGACCTGGCCTTCGGTTTCGATGCCCTCCACAATGACGGGGATGTCGAGCGTGCGGCTCAAGTCCATGACCGATTGAATGATCGACTCGCCCTTGCCCGCCGTTTCCTTGTCGCCCGAAAGGAAAGCTCGATCGAGCTTGATCGCGTCGACGTCGATCTCGCGCAGCATGTTGAGCGAAGACTGCCCCGACCCGAAATCGTCCATGTAGACCTTGACGTTGAGCTCTTCGAGTGCGCGGATCAGGTCGCGCACATCGTCCCTCTGCAGCGTGCAAGCGGTTTCGGTGATCTCCGCGCGTATGCACGACGCCGGGACGCCGTAGTGCGTGATGAGCGTGTCGAGATAGTAGGGCACGTCGAACGAGAGCAAGTCGATGCGCGACACGTTGAGCGACACGGGCACCAACTGCTTGCCGGAAAGCATGCGCTCGCGTTGCCAAGCGAAGAGCGCGCGCCAGATATGCTTGTCGAGCAACTCGATGAGCTGGGTCTTCTCAAGAACCGGGACGAACTCGGCAGGAGACACGAACGTGCCGTCCTCGCGGCGCATGCGCGCAAGCGCCTCGGCGCCGACGATCTTGCCCGTCGCGAGGTCGCACTGCGGCTGCAGGTGGAAGAAGACGCGCCCGGCGGAAAGCGCGCGTTTGAACTCGACGAGGACATCTTGCTCGGCCTGGTCTTTCGCATACTCCACGGGACGGAACATGCTGATGCGGTTCTGCAGCCGCCGTTTCGAGCGCTGCGTGGCGAACAGCGCCTTGGTGTACTGGTCGAGACTCACCTTTTCGCCGGGAGCGAGGCAGTAGATGCCGATCGCCGGCCTGAAGCCCGCCGCGCCGTCGTAGTCGTAGACCACCGAGCACAGTTTCAGGTACAAATCGTCGATGAATGAGCCGTCGAACGGCGTGAACAGGGAAAAGTCGTCTTCGCCCCAGTAGCCGGCAACGCCTGCGCCGGCGTCCTCGAAATCCTTGAGCGCCGCGCCGATATCGGCGATGAGGCGGTCTCCCATGGCGGTCCCATACCATTCGTTGAACACGCGCATGTGCCCGAGGTCGATTTTCACCATGGCCCAGGTGATTTCAGGGCGCCCCCCGCGCAACGCCTCGGCGCGCGAGAGAAACTCGTCCTCGAACGAAAGGCCGGTGAGCGCGTCGATGCGATCGCGTGACGTGACGTTCGTAAGCGTTGTTCGCTTGATCTTCTCGGAGGATTCCCGCATGCGCACGTCGGCTCGGCGGTCGAGCTCGGTCAGGATGGCGAACGACGCGCGGTCGATCTTCGGATAGTACGCCGCGGCGACCGAGACGGGCGGGGAAACCTTCACGCCGTCGATTTCGATCGGCTCGGCAAGGCGCGCCGAGAGCGCGGCGACGAAACGCTCGGCAGCGTCGCGATCCACCCCCTGCGCGCATGCGACGATTCTCACGCCGCGCGCGCGGAAGACCCGCGTTCCCTCGCTTGCGAGCTCGCAGGCAGCGCGTGCCGCCTCGGCAAGCAGCTTATCGCCCGCCTTAAGCCCGAAACGCTCGTTCACCTCGGCAATCCGCGAGAGCTTCACCATCGCGAACCCGACAGGCGCCCCCGCTGCGCGCATCTCGTCGACGAAGCGGCGAAGCTCCTCGTTGCCTTCTAGCCCGGTGACGCCGTCGATATCGGGCACGTGCTCGACGTTCTTCATCGACCCGATGAGCATGGGAGCCTCGTCGCCCGACCCGTCGAGACGCACGACCTTCACGTTCCGGACCATGTAGACCCCGAATCGGTCACGCGCGCGGAACGTGTCGACGAAGTCGGTTCGGAAACCCTCTTCAAGTTCTTTCAGGGCGCACGAGAGCTCCTCGCGGTCGTCGGGGTGGACGTTTCCGAGAAGCGCGTCGATCGGCGCGACGATGCGGTCGCTTTCAAGCCCGAAGGCTGCCGTCGCGTTCGGGGAGAGCCTCGTCGCTCCGGTGTCGACGTTGCGAAGGAAGAGATAGCTTCCCCGATATGCCCGCGAAAGCGCGTCGAACAGGCGGTCGATGAAGCCGTTGTCGGGCAGCCCGTCGCGCGTGGAGAGCGCGTTGCGCACGTCGCTCGGTTTGTTCGCGATCTTGTAGCAGGTGAGCGCGCGGTCGATCTCGCGCGAGACCTCGTGGCGCGTAGAACCCGCCGCCGGGTCGACGTGGCGGCAACCGTAGCTGAACGAGAATATGGCGCGCGACCCGACGCGCGACGATTCGACGATGAGGTCGGTGCGGCATTGCTCGAGCCTGTCGGCGAGCTTCTGCTCGCTTGAGCTTGTCGAGAGGATGACGAACCCGTCGCCGCCGATGCGGAAAAGGCTTTCGCCGGGCGCGAGCATGCGGCGAAGCCTTTGGCACGTGCTCGCGATGTAACGGTCGCCATCGACGTAGCCGAACAGGTCGTTGCACTGCTTCAGGTTGTCCAGATCGATGTAGCTTGCGGTGAACGGCTTGCCCGCCGCCCACAGCGCCTCGATGGCCTCGTCGTAGGCGATCCAGTTCCCCACGCCGGTCAAAGGGTCGGTCGTGCGACGCGAGACGGCGGCCCGGTCGCCCGGGTCGAGCTGGGCGAGCGCCTCGTCGAGCGCCTCGGTGTAGCCGTTCGTGCTTCCCACGTACACGTCGGCGCTTCGCGTCGACATCGCCTTCACGATGGAAAGCGCGCGAGCGAGGTTCGACTGGATTTCCTCAAGGGGCGGGATGAGCGGATTGTCATGGGCGAACATGCCCTCGTCGATGGGACCGAGCCTACCGGCCGCCAAATCGAGCGCGAGCTGTCGGCCTTCCTTCAGGTACGTGCCGAGCTGCGAGAGCTCTTCGACGAGACAGCCTTCTTCGCAGTCTGCGGCAGCGGCCATGCTATGACCGTCGCGCGGGCATGGGCCTTGGGCGCGGACGGGCTCGTTCTCGTTCGACTCTCCTTCTTGTGCCATGAAGGCTCCTTTGCTCCTGGAAAGAAGAGAGGCGAATAAGCCGTTCTTCTTTCGGCCGTGCCCTGAGCTACGCTTTATATAACTAGAGCATTGTGCCACAACAGAGGCTTCCGCATAACGCGAAATCGGCGAGACAGCACGCGCTCTTGCGTTTCGGGCACTGGCTTGGAGGCAGCCCCCTTCCTTTTGTGCGACCTTGGGAAACATTGTGGACGAAAATGCCGCACGTCGCGCTTATCGCCGCGTTTTTGCCTTATTCTTGCTTTTTGGGCATTCGGCCCGAACCCAATTTCAAGGAGAGTCCATGAGCGCAACAACGAGCGCAGCACCTTCGAACACCAGCTATCCCGCGCGCATCCGTCGCGCACGCGTTGTCGGCATCGCCGCCGCCGTGTTCGCAGCCCTCGGTTTTCTGCTTATGGCATGGACGACCTTCGACGTGGGGCAGGCCGTAAGCGAGGTGCTTTCCGACCCCGGCTTCGCGGCGCTCGTGGAAAGCGCGGGCGTGAACGGCACCATCGCCGACATCGGCTTCGGTGGGCTCACGCCGAGCCAGGCGGTCGCCGGCGTCCTGTCGCTTATCGTGCTCTTCACCGGCTTCGGCGCCGTCGTGAGCGCGTTCTCCCTCGCAGCGGGATTCGCCATCGCCCGAACGGCCGCAAACCCCGCATCGCGAAGGCGCTGCTTCGCCTTCGGCATGGCCGGCGGCATCGCGTCCATCCTCACGCTGCAGCCGATCAGCGGCGTTCTGCTCATCGTCTCGTCGGTCATGATCCGCCGTCAGCACATCGAGGACGAGGGCGGCGCGAAGGTCTACTACGCGAACGGCAAGCACCTCGGGTTCATGCGCTTCGTGGAAATCGCCTGCGTGCTCGAAGTCGTCATGAACGTGACGCTGCTCTTGTTCGTCACGAAGTCGGAGGCCTTCGACGGCGAGTGGTGGATCAACTTCGTGAAGCTGCTCATGATGGCTGTCACGCTTTGGGTCATCTGGAACCGCAAGAGCCACGGCTGCACCATCATCTGCGCCATGGTGGGCGCCTATCTCGCCATCAACCTCGTGTACTACGTTGCGCTCGGCCGGTTCGACGCGGCCCAGTTCTTGGCGAACTCCATCTGGCCCATCGTGCTTCTGCTCTACTTCGGCTTCTCGAAGCGCGCGCGGGCAGTGCTCTCGCGTCCCTTCACGGCGAGTTCGCGCGCGGCCGAGCTCAAGGAAGACGAGAAGCTCTGGAACCTTAAGAGCCCGCTTTTCTGGCGCAACCTCCTGCTGTACTTCTGCATCTTCAGCGTTGTCGGGCACTGGATGGAATGGAGCGTGTGCTGGCTCATCCGCTGGGGCATCGTTCCCGGCACTTACGACCCGAACTCGGGCATCTGGCACGACATGCTCAACCCGTTCTTCGTCTACGGCATCGCGTTCGTGTTCATAGGCCTTCTGCTCTTCCCCATCAAGAACTGGCTGCTCGACAAGCTGCATGGCAACATCCCTGCGGCGCTGGTTTTGAGCTTCATCGTGAACACGCTGTTCTGCGCGGCGATCGAGCTTGCGCTCGGCTTCGCCTGCAACACGCCGCCCGACCCGGTGACGGGGAAGCTGCCGCTGTGGGACTACCAGGACATGGCTTTCAACTTCATGGGGCAGATCTGCCTTTTGAACACGTCGTTCTTCGGCGTGATGGCCACGCTCATGACCTGGCTCGTCTACCCCAACCTGGAACGCGTCTTCTCGAAGATTCCCAAGGACGTCATGAACATCCTGACCGTCGTCATCGTCATGTTCTTCGTGCTCGTCGTGTGCATGTACGTGATCAACCTCGACTTGGCGAGCATCGCGTCGGGGATGGGGATTTCCTAGCGCGCTTGCGAGCCCGGGCGCGCAAGCAGCTCCTCGACCTCGCGAAGCGTGAAAGCGCGCTCGGGCTCGTCCGGACGCGCGATGAGGATGCAGCGAGCGCCCACGTCGCGCGCTGCGGCGATTTTCTCGCCCGTTCCGCCGATGCTGCCTGAATCTTTGGCGACGAGCCACGACGCTCCCACCTGACGCAGCATCGCCGCGTTGAGCTCGCGTGTGAACGGTCCCTGCATCGCGATGATGCGCGAAGGGGCAAATCCCGCCTCCGCGCATTTCCCCACGGCATCTGCCGTCGGCAGGACGCGCACGAAGAAGCGCTCCTCGAAGCCCTCGACTTTGGTGTAGGGGGCGAGCTCTTTGCTTCCGGTGGTGAGGAGGGCGCGGCCCTCGACGCAGGCGAGCATCCGCGCCGCCTCGGCGATCGACCTTGCTACGACGACATCGTCGGGCACGGCGTGCGTTTCGCGGCGCAGGCGCACGTAGCGCGCCCCAACGGCTTCTGCGGCAACGCGAATGTTCGTGCTGGCAAGCGATGCGAACGGATGCGTCGCGTCGACGACGATGGTCGCGTCCGAAAGCTCGGCCTCCATCGCCTGTTCGTCTAAGCGTCCCGTATGGACTTCCACGCCTTTCAAGTCGCCGATGAGCTCGCCGCCGTATTCCGTCGCGGCGTACGCGCGCGCCCCTATGCCGTGCGTCGCCACCCACTCGCACAGAAGGCGACCTTCCGTGGTTCCCGCGAACACGCGTAGGGTGGGAGCTGCGGCGGTGGCGCCCTGCGCAGGGCGCGAAGAGCTTGCGGCGGTGCCGGCCTGCGCGCCGAGCGAGCCCGCTGCGGGGCCTGCGTTTCGCGATGCGTCCATCATTGGGGACCACCCGGGCGCGTGAGCTGGTACAGCAGCGCGTTCATGATGGCGGCGGCCACCGTTGAGCCCCCCTTGCGCCCGCGCGCCACGATGGCGGGCACGTCGCGGGAAAGCAGCTCTTCCTTCGCTTCGACCACGTTCACGAACCCGACCGGCACGCCGATGACGGCCGCAGGCGCGATCTTGCCTGCGTCCATGAGCTCGCACAGACGCAGAAGCGCCGTCGGAGCGTTGCCGACGGCGATGACGAGCGGCCCCTCGATAGAACATGCCTTGTCCATGCTCGCGACCGCGCGCGTCGTTCCCGACGCCTTGGCGGCAGCGGCGATGTCCGGGTCGGCCATATAGCACACCGCCGTGCAACCGAGCTTCGCGAGCGCCGGCTTGCTCACGCCGGCAAGGGCCATGTTCGTGTCAGTGAGCACGGCGGCGCCCGCGCGGAGCGCGTCGAGCGCGCGCGCCGCCGCATCGTGTGCGAACACGAGCGAGTCGGCGAAGGAGAAGTCGGCCGTCGTATGGATGACGCGCTTCACGATGGGCGCTTCAA
>CAKUIV010000086.1 GCA_934661105.1 uncultured Ellagibacter sp.
CCGGGTCTTTTCAGGCGCAAAATTCAGCTCCCTTGCGCTCATGTTGCCGAGGCGTGTTGAACTGCAGTTGGATCCTTGCGATTCTCTGCGCGAAATCGGTTGACGCTATAGGACGCTCTCTTCGCCTCGATGGGCGGTTCTGTGGTGTCAGCGCGTGCTCCGCGCGAGCCTTTCCTATCTTGCTTCGCTGGGCCCCGAACATAGCATGGCCTCACTTTGATGAGCGGAGGCCGAATGAAACGAACTCGAACGGTGATTGTCGGAATCGTGTGCGGGATAGCGTGCGCGGCCTGCGTCTTGCTGTACCTGCAAGACGTGGGAGCGCGAGCGGAGGCCGCGCGAGCCGAAGCGCTCGATCGCTTCGGCGGCGACCAACTCGAGGTCTGCGTGGCGAAGCGCGATATAGCGACGGGTGAGACGATCGACGAAGGCTCGATTGAAAAACGCATGTGGGTCGCCGACCTTCTCCCTGAAAACCCGGTGACCGTTTCTGCGGAAGTGGTGGGAAAACAGGCGACGTCTTCGATTCTCAAAGGAGAAGTGATTACGCCGCGGCGCTTTGAAGAGGCCCTTTCCGCTGTCGAGGTCCCCGACGATTTAACTGCTGTGAGCGTGCCTGCCCGTGATGTCCAGACGGTCGGAGGCGCGCTTCGGCCGGGGATGCTCGTCGACGTCTACGCAACCGGGCAATCTTCGGCGCTTCTCGTAGCGCACAGCGTGCTCGTCTTGTCCACGACCGCGAGCGGCAATGCGAAGGGGTCGGCGGATTCGGTCTCGTGGGTGACGCTTGCCCTTTCCCCTGAAAACGTCCAGGAAGTTGTTTCGATCGCCCAGTCGTCGCAGCTGTACTTCACGCTTCCCGGCGACGACGTCCCCGACCCTCTGCCCGAAAACCCGAAGGCTCAGGGTGGCGAGACGAAAGCGACGAATTCCGAGTCGACCTCAAACGACGAATCCGACCAGGGCGAATCTGCGGCTTCTTCGCCTGACGGCTTATCGACCAGGGAAAAAGTCGGCGCCGCCGCCACGGCTGCCGTCCAAGGCCAGTCTTTCGATGCCCGCGGCGAAGGAGGCAAATGATGGGTGCGAAGGTTATGTTGTGCATCGACGAGGAGAGTGCTCGGAGGCCCGAGGTCATCGGGCTTGCCGGCGAGAACCTGTTCGGCCAGCCTTGGCTCGATGTCAGGACGAGCGCTCGATCGGCGCGCGAGGGTGCTTGCCTGGAAATCCCGATAGAGGAAGTGTGGGTTGCGTCGTGCGATGACGTCGAGCCGGTGAACCTCGCCGCCGCAATCAAGCGCGATAACCCTCGAAGGCGGGTAAGCCTTCTGTCCGGTCAACCGTCGGGATCGCTTCAAAGCCGCATCCACGCGGCGGGAATCGATTCGGCGCTGTCCCACCAGGCGTTGGCGGAACGCTACGCTTTCTGGAAGGAACGCTCACTCAACCTTGATGTGCCTGGGGCTCGTCGGGCTGCCGAAGGGGTGGCGAATCCCGCCGGCGCGAATACGGTCGAGACGAATAGCGCTGGCGCGAAAACGGCTGGGCCCGCCGAAAGCAAAGCGAAGCGAGCGCTCCTTATAACCGTTGCGAGCGGTAGCGGTGGTGCCGGCAAGAGCGCGATCTCAGCCGTCGCGGCGGCGTTGCTCGCGGCAAGCGGCCGCAAAACGCTTCTTCTTGACGGCGATCTGCAATTCGGCGATATGCGTGAACTATTCGGAGCAGAGCATGCTTTCGGAGTGGACGAGGCTCTTTCGGGGGCGGTCGATATGGGCTCCGTCCCGTACTCGGAGGGCGCGCCGTGCGTGCTGGCGGCCCCGAGGCGTCTCGAGCAATCGGAAGCCTTATCCGGTCGGATCGGCGCCCTTGTCGACTCCGTTTCGCCCTGCTTCGATGTCATCGTGGCGAACACGGGGGCCAGCTGGAGCGAACACCATGCGGCGTTGCTCGAAAGGTCGTCGAAGGCGCTGATGGTCGTCGACCAGCGCTCCTCGTCCCTTCGCGCGTGCAAGCATGCGCTGGAGCTCTGCTCGCGATGTGGCATCGCGACAACCCCCTTCTCGTTCGTCGTGAATCGATGCTCGAAACGCTCGCTGTTCTCGTCGATCGACGTCTCTTGCGCTATGCAGGGCGCAAACGCGTTCGAGTTGCAGGATGGCGGCATGGAGGTCGAGGAAATGCTCGGGTCGGGACTTGCCTGCGATCTTGTGCGCTCGAGAAACGCCTTCGTCCAGAGCGTGCGCGAGCTGCTCGATGCTTTGCTTGCCGATTCTGCCGGGACGGGCTCGATGGCTCTTCAAGAAGAACCGCAGCCCCGAGGGCTCTTCTCCCGCCGGCGACGGGGAAGGGGTGCTGACCTATGACGCTTCTCGCTCGCGTTCAGGCTGCCGGGAACGCCGCTTTCTTACAGGAATCGTACGGGAAGGCCGACGCGCTCGAAACGCTTCGGTCGAGGGTTCGGGAGGGTCTTTCGGCCGACGCCATTGCGAAGCTCGCGCTTGAAAACCCCGAGAAGGCGCGTAACGAGATACGAGCCATTTGCCGCAGCGAATTCGAAGACGGCTTGCTGCCCGAAGCTGACTCCGAGCGAAAAGGCCAGCTGATCGAGGAACTCATCGATTCCATGCTGGGCTTAGGGCCGCTCGAGGCGCTTCTTTCCGACGAGTCGGTCACCGAGATCATGGTGAATGCAACGCAGTCCATCTTCTTCGAGCGAGACGGCATGCTCCATGAAAGCGAGATGTCGTTTTCGAGCGACGACGAGGTTCGCATGCTCATCGATCGCATCATCAGCCCGTTGGGGCGAAGGATAGATGAATCTTCCCCTATGGTGAACGCCCGCTTGCCGCAAGGGCATCGCGTCAACGCGATTATCCCGCCGCTTGCGGTGGACGGGCCGATGCTCACTATTCGAACGTTTTCTTCCCGTGTCATCACGCTTGAGGACATGGTGGAAAGCGGGTCGATCGAGCCCGATGTGCGACTGTTCCTTATTTGGGCCGTTCGGCTGCGGAAAAACATCGCCGTTTCAGGAGGGACGGGCAGCGGGAAGACGACGCTTCTGAACGCCTTGTCGTGCCATATTCCTGATTCCGAGCGGATCATCACGATAGAAGATTCGGCTGAGCTGCGGTTTCTCAAGCATCCCCACGTTGTCCGCCTCGAAGCGCGCCCTCGGAACGCGGAAGGCGTCGGGGAGGTGACGATCCGCGACCTGGTGGCGAATGCGCTTCGTATGCGGCCCGACCGCATCATCGTCGGCGAATGCCGGGGCGGGGAGGCTCTTGACATGATCTCGGCGATGAATACGGGCCACGAGGGCTCTCTTACAACACTTCACGCTAACGCTCCGAAGGAGGCGATTTCTCGATTGGTGACGATGGTCAGGTTCGCGGCAGAACTGCCGGTCGACGTTATCGAGTCGCAGATAGCGACTGCCTTCTCGCTCATTGTGCAGACCTCCCGTTCGGCGAGCGGGGCACGCGTCGTCACCCGCGTTTCGGGGGTGTCGTTCGACGAGGCGAACCGAGCGTGCGTCGTCGAAGACTACTACGAGCGGGATGAGCGAGCCGGTTTTGGTTTTTGGAAGGCGTTGCCGGATTGGGGGCGCCTGCTCAGTGCAAGGGACGTTGCGTCGGAAGAGGAGGTGGAAAGATGGAAACAGGGACTGCGCTTTGCCTCGTGAGCGGCCTGCTCGCGCTTGTTTCCGGTGGCGCCCTTGTTTTTTCGTTTGCTGATGGTTTCGCGGGGAAGTCGCGCGCCGCTTCGCGCATCGAAGGGGGGCGAGCTGGTCGTGGAAGGGTCGCATGGCTTGCGCGAAACGGCATAGCGCCCCTGAAGCCGCTTGCTTGCAAGCTCCTTCGGGTTCGCCGAGTCGAGCAATCGGTCGACGACGTCGTCTCGATGCTTCGGGGCGCTGGGTACCTTGCAACCGCGTCGTCCGCCTTGTCGATCGTGATCGGCGGGGCTGTTCTGGTATTCGCAGCAGGATGGGCGCTTACCGCCAACGTCGTCGGCGGCGTGGCGCTTGCGGCCTGCGCGGTGGCCGCGCTTTTCTCGGTAGCCGCGACTGCAAGGGAAAGACGTCGGGAAGCGGTTCGCGAATCGGTCCCTGATGCCCTGCGCTCGATGGCGGTGTGCTTCCGGTCGGGTTTGTCCCTCTTGCAAACTATGCGCCAGGTCGGGACGGAGGCGAAAGGCCCGATCGGCGAGCTCTTCCTGCATGTTGCGCACCTGATCGAGACGGGCGGCAGCACGCGCGAGGCTCTCGCGACGTTCCGTAAGGGGGATTCCGTTCCTGAGTTGTCTTTCGTCGCTGTGGCGCTCGACGTGCAGCACCAAACGGGCGGAAGCCTGGAGCGCGTCTTGGACGCGGCGAGGGAAAGCGTCGAAAGCGGGCTCGAGCTTGAGCGGTCGTTGCGGGTGCAAACGGCCCAAGCGAAGCTTTCCGCCCGGATCGTCAGCGTGATGCCCCTTATCCTTGTCGTGCTGTTCTCGCTGGTCAGCGAAGACTTCCTTGCCCCGTTCTTCTCGAGTTTCACAGGGGTCATCCTGCTTGTCGTTGCGATTTCCATGCAGCTTGCCGGCATCTTGATCGTGCGACGCATGCTGAAAGTCGAGGTGAGCTGATGGTTGGAGGGAACAGCGCTCTTCTCGTGGGTGCGGCGGCGCTTTCGTTCGCGTCCGCTTCGCTGATCGGGTCATGCGCATCAAGCGCTTACGCGCGAAAGCGATTGAGGGAAAAGAGCTGTAGGGCGGTTTTCGGGAGCGGGAGTACGCGTCTGCCCGGCGCGATCGGGAGTGTCGTTCGTTGCATGGAATCGTGCAGCAGGAACGCGATGGCGAAACGGCGAAGCGTCCCGCCCAAAGCCGCACGCGGCAGATGGGACTACGCGATCGACATCCGCCGAGCGGGCCTTGCCGATTCGGTGAGCGTGCAGGGTTTCGCGCTCGCCCGAATGCGTCTTGCCGGTTTGGGCGCCTCTGTCGGGTTCCTGCTCGGTTTCGTCTTCTCGCTCGAGCTCGCGTTTGTCCTTGCATGTGCGGGACTTTGCTTGGGATGGGCTTCTCCGAGATGGGCGGTTCGCACGTGCGCAAAAGAAAGGAAGGGCGAGCTTGAAAAGCACCTGCCGGAAATGCTCGACGTCTTGTCGCTCGGGCTTCGGAGCGGGCTGTCGTTCGATCGAAGCCTCGATGCCTATATTGAGCATTTCGATACGTTGCTTTCTCGGTCGCTCGCCTCGGCGAAGCGCCAATGGACGCTCGGCTTCTCCTCACGAGACGAGGCGTTGCGATCTCTTGCGGACGCATACGATTCGATGCTGTTCTCGCGATGCGTCGAGGCGATTGTGAGGTCGCTTCGCTTCGGGTCGTCGCTCGCTGAAAGCCTCGAATCGATTGCGGGCGAGGCGCGTGGCGCCTACCGGGCGGTTCGCCAAGAGCGGGTCGCGAAGGCCCCGGTGAAGATGATGATTCCCACCGGCGCGCTCATGCTGCCTGCGATGCTGTTGCTTGTGCTCGGGCCGGTGCTGCTCGAGCTGGTAGAAGGATTCTGAGAAAGGATGGGAAATGGATTGCATGCGAAACGCGGTTTCGAAGGTGAGGGGAAAGGCGATAGGGGCTTGGTGCGCGTTGCGCTCGAAGCTTGCGTGCGAGAAGGGGCAGGGAACGACGGAATACGCGATCCTGGTCGGTGTGCTCGTGGTGATCGCTATCATCGCGATCACCCTCTTCCGTCCCAAGATCCAGGAGCTTTGGGATGCAATCGCCAACGGTATCAACGGGTTGTAGCGTCGCTTGTCCCGATTGTCGCATCTGTCCGGGCCAAGCTTGCGCAACAGGGAGGTCAGAGCACGGTGGAGTACGCGATCGTGCTTATGGGACTGCTTTGTGTCGCCGTCGGCTTGGGCGCTCTGTCGAATGCTCTTTCGGACGGCCTTTTCGTTCAACACGCGCTCGCTTCGGCGTCTCACCACGTCCAAGCGGCGGCGCTTGGGTCGGTTGGCGACGTTTTCTCGTACTGATTCGCCGCGCAACGGCTGGGGAAGATGGCCAATCGACGGTAGAAGCGGCGTTCGCCCTTCCCATCGCGCTGTTGCTGGTGCTGCTGCTGGTCCAACCGGGGATCGTGCTGTACGACCGCATCGTCATGCAGGCGGCGGCGTCCGAAGCGTGTCGCCTTCTTGCGACGTTGGACGAGGGGGACGGCTCGGGCGTTGCCGAGGCGTTCGTGAGGAGGCGACTGGGGGCTGTTCCCGGGCAAGACTGCTTCCATGTGCACGGCGGCGGATGCTCGTGGGAGATAGGGTTCGAAGGCGGGCAGTCGAGCGAGTCGGTAACGTGCCGCATCGCAACGCAGGCGAAGCCCCTTCCCCTCATCGACGCCTCTGCTGGGCTTTTCGGGCTGACGAACGAGAGCGGGAATTTTCTTGTGAGGGTTGAAGCGACCATGCCGACGCAGCCTGCATGGGCATGGGCCGCATCCTCTGGGTCGTCGCCTTCCGAATGGATAGGAGCGTGGATTCATGAAGCGAGCGAATAGTGCTCCGAAGAGCTTCTTCTTCGAGGAAGACGGCTTTTCGACGCTCGGCATGGCGGTTGCGCTGCTGGTCACGCTTTCGCTGGTGTTCTCGACGGCCCAGGTGTACCGCGTGTCGTCCGCTTCGGCGGGCGTGCAGGACGTGGCGGACGCCGCTGTCTTGGCGGCCGAGAGCGAGGTCGCCGAATTCATGATAGCCGTGCGCGTATGCGATGCCGTCGTTCTGACGATGTCGCTCACCTGCGCGGTTTCGTATGGGCTCGGCGTCGCGGCGCTCTGCGTTCCTCCCCTGTCGGGCTTGGGAGCCGATCTTGTCAACTTGGGAGGGAAGGTACTCGAAGCGCGCAACTCGTTCGCGGAAAAGGCTGCGTCCGGGTTGAACAAGCTGCAAGAAGCGCTGCCCTTCCTCGCCGCGGCGAGCGCAGCGTCCGTCGGCGACGCGAATTCGGGTGGAGCGTTTCCTTCTCAATATTGTGCGGTTGCGGTGCTCGTCCCGGCGAAAGGCGAAACCATAGAGGCGGGGCCGTCGTCGGCGCTTTCCTCGGCGAAAGACGCCGTTGACGCGAACGCGGAGGAGCTTAAAAGCGCCTCGGAGGAGGCTGAATGTGCGGCCGAGAGAGCGAACGAGGCGAAGTCCCGTGCGTTCGCCCGCGATTGCGGCGACGCTCCGGCGTATTGCATGTATGAAAGGGCTCAGGCGCTTTCGGGAATAAACGCTACCCAAAACCCGCTATTCCACAGTGTCGATGCGTGGTCTTTCTCGGTTGCGCTCGATCGCGCGCGAGCTTACTACGCTTTGCGGTTGAGGGAGGAGGCACCCTTAACTGATTCCGTCGACGAACAGGCGGCATCGGCGCTGCGGAAGGTGTTCTACCGTTTTGCCTCGAACGAGCTTTCGAAAGGCTATGTGAGGGAATCTGACGATTCCTTCGATGCGTATTTCCCCGACTTGCCGAAGAACACGCAGGAGATGAGAAAAACCTCGCTTTACACGGAAGCGGTTTTCCCGCTGGGAGATGACGGGTCGGGCGGCGTTGGCCTGCATGCCTGGGAGGGTTGTCCGCTTGCGGGAGGGGCCGGGCTCGGTTCCATCGCGCAAATGGAATCGGGGAATTACGCGACGTGTCCCCATTGCAAGTTCACCGCTGCGAGCTTGGGGAAGGTGGCGGCGGCTTCGAGTTCCATCCCCAACGGGTTCGAGTATCACTACGTCGCCGTTGCGAAGGCGGCGCGCGAATACTCGGAAGCTCGCAAAGCGCTCGACGAAACGTCGAAGGCGGCGAAGAGCAAGGCGGGGAAGATGCTCGAAGCATGCAAGGACGCGCTGGCCGAGGCGGCGAACGCGCGCTTGCATGCGAATCCGCCGGGAAGCAAGGGCGCGATATCGCTCGTGGTGAACACACAGGCGGCTCCGGCGTCAACGGGGTTCGAGAACTCCTTCGTCGCCGACGCCGGATCGCTCGGCGTTCGCGCCGCGGTTTCCGGGGCGACGCTGCTCGAGGAAGAGGGCGAGGAGGGCGAAACGGTCATCACCTCCTTGCTCGACGGCTTCGCGCGCGACGGGGGCGGGGCGGTCGGCGCTGCCCGGGTGGTTCTGGACTGCTGGTCGTTTTTGCTCGGCGCCTATTCCAGCGGGCAGCAGGCTTTGACGGACGCTGTGAGGCGGGTGCTCGACTCTATCCCGCTTTCGAGCGCGAGCGGGCTGGGCACATGGGCGGCCTCGAAGCTGTCGGGGGTCGTAGCCGATCTCGGTCTTGAACCTGCGAACACGAAAGCGTTGAAGGCGGTGCTCGTGAACACGTCGCTTGTCGCCGATTCCGATGCGGGCGCTTTCTCAGCGCGTTACAAATCAGTGAAAAG
>CAKUIV010000087.1 GCA_934661105.1 uncultured Ellagibacter sp.
CCATTGTCGGCCTAATCCACGGAAAGTCATGCGGCAGGGGCTCTCAATTTATTGTGTCCTGCTCATATCGTCTATTTGCGTTCAACATCGACGCTGATAGGTTGGGCAAAAGAAAGGCGATGCCGAATCGGGCATCGCCTTTCTACGCATCTTCTTGCACGTCGTATCGTTCGAGCGTTTATTCCCGATGCCAGTCGACGAGGCAGGAATCGAGTCCCTTGATGAGGGCTCCCTTGTCCATATGGCGTCCGATGAAGCAGATCTTGTTCATGCGGTCGCCCACTTCCGGATCCCAATCTTCCATGATCTCGGGGTACTCGGTGATCGCCTGCTGACGCTCGTCTTCGTCGGCGGCGTCGACGAACAGGCTGCTTTCGTCCATCGTCATCTGACGACCCGCCTGCTCGAACACATAGGCGGTGTCGGGATGCTCGATGGTCCACATGATGCCCTTTGCGCGAACGATGCTCGTCGGCCAGTTTTCTGCGAACTCGTTGAGCTTGTCGAGATCGAAGGGCTTGCGGCGCTTGTAAATGAACGTCTCGATATCGTACTCGAGAACTTCGGGGTCGTCGTGCTCCTCGGGATGCTCCATCGCATCGATCCACGCAGCCGAGTTGTACGCTTTCTCGAAGTCGAAGCGTCCGGTGTCGAGCAGTTCGTCGAGGGGCACGTTCCCGCGCGTCGCCTCGACGATGACGGCATCCTTCTGGAGGCTGCGAACGATCGCCTTGAGCTCCTTCATCTGCTCCGGCGTCACTGTGTCGGCTTTGTTCAGGATAAGCGTCGAGCAGAACTCGATCTGCTGGATGAGCAGGCTTTCGATATCGTCCTCGTCGATGTCGTCTTCAAGCAGATCGCGCCCGCCGTTGAACTCGTCGTACATACGCGCGCAGTCAACGACAGCGACGATGTTGTCGAGTGCGAGCGGGGCGTGGCCGTCGTTTTTCGCCTGGTCGCAGAAGTCGGAGATGATATAAGCGATGGGAATGGGCTCGCAGATGCCCGATGCCTCGATGATGATGTAATCGAAGTTGCCCGACTCCGCGATGCCTGAAAGCTGCTGGGCCAAGTCATCGGAAAGCGTGCAGCAGAGGCATCCGTTCGTGAGCGGGATGAGCTCGCCGTCCATCTGGGAGAAGCCGTCGTTCGCGATGAGCGCGGCGTCGACGTTCACCTCGCCGATGTCGTTCACGATGACGGCGGCTTTGATTCCCTGGCGGTTGGAGAGGATATGGTTCAGAAGGGTCGTCTTGCCGGCTCCGAGGTAACCGGTGAGCAGGACGATCTGAACGGGTTTGCGTTCTTCGGTCATGTCTTCGCTCCTTTGCGAATGGATTATCATTCAAAGATAACTTTACTCCAAAAGCATGCAAGGAAAAGGGGCGTCCCATGATCTACTTCGACAACGCGGCTACCACGCAGCGCAAGCCGCACGAGGTATTGGATGCGGTATGCGCTTCTCTCGGCTCTTTCGGGGGTCCTGGTCGCGGGTCTCACGGCCCTGCCATCGAGGCGTCGATGGCGCTCTATCGCGCACGAGACGCCGTTGCGCGCCTTTTGAATGTGCCAGGCGGCGCTTCGCGCGTGTCGTTTGCGATGAACGCGACGATGGCTTTGAACATCGCGATCGACGCGCTTCTTCCTGCCGGTGGGCGCGCCGTTACCACCGCGGCATCGCATAACTCGGTATTGCGTCCGCTTTTCCGCGCCCGTGACGAGCGGGCGTGCTCGGTCGGTGTGGCCCGCATCGCGCCGGACGGCTCGCTTGACGATGACTCGTACGCGCGCGAGCTTGCGGAAGGAGCCGACCTCGTCGTCGCCGCGCACGCTTCGAACGTGACGGGAGACGTTTACGACGTGGCGCGGATGGCGGATGCGGCCCACGACGCCGGGGCGCTTTTCGTGCTCGATGCCGCCCAGACGGCGGGAGCGTGGCCTCTCGACATGGCAGCGCTCGGTGTCGACGTCGTGTGCTTCACGGGGCACAAGAGCCTCTACGGCCCTCAGGGAACGGGCGGGCTTGCCGTGCGCGAGGGGCTCGACGTCGCGCCGCTTCTTGAAGGAGGATCGGGCGTGCGGAGCTTCGAGGAGCGCCATCCTCGTGTCATGCCCGAAGCGCTCGAGGCGGGCACGGCAAACGCTCACGGCGCAGCGGGCCTTGCCGCGGGCGTTGAGCACGTTCTCGCAACCGGTGTGCCCGCAATCGCCGCTCGTGCGGGTGCGCTTGTCGATCAGTTCGAGCGCGGTGTTGCGTGCATTCCCGGCGTCCGCATCTACGGGGGGCATGCGAGTGCGGGACGCACGGGCGTGGTCGCGTTCAATCTCGGCGGAGCGGATTCGGGAGAGGTCGCGGCGAGACTTTGGCAGGACTTCGCTATCTGCGTGCGCCCTGGCGCCCACTGCGCGCCGCTCATGCACGAAGCGCTCGGCACCGTTGAGCAGGGTATCGTGCGCGCAAGCTTCTGCGATTTCAACACGGAGGCGGAGGTCGATGAGGCGATAAGCGCGATTCGCCAGATAGCGGCGCAGCTTTAAGGTATGCGCTGGGACGAGGCGGACCTCGCTCGCAATCGTCAGCACCCATGTTCGTTGGGTGGCTTCCTTCGCGTCCGCCGCACGTATCGAGTACAATAAACGGTCGCACTCGACGAACCGGAGGATTATATGCCAGTAGATATTTCCACGCTGAACGGCCCGCAGGCCGAAGCCGTTCGGTGCACTGAGGGGCCGCTGCTCGTATTGGCGGGCGCGGGCTCCGGCAAGACGCGCGTGCTCACGTACCGCATCGCGCACCTGGTCGACGACCTCGACGTCGCTCCGTGGGAAATCTTGGCGATCACCTTCACCAACAAGGCGGCGGCCGAGATGCGCGAGCGTTTACGGGGCATCATCGGCCCGCGCTGCCGCGGCATGTGGGTATCGACCTTCCATAGCATGTGCGTGCGCATGCTGCGTGCCGACGCCGAGCGCCTCGGATTCTCGAAGAGCTTCACGATCTACGACACCGACGACCAAAAGCGTCTTTACAAAGAGATCATGGCCGAACTCGATATCGACCCGAAGCGCTTCCCGATAAACGCACTCATGAACCGCATCTCCGCGGCGAAAAACGAGCTTCAAGTGCCGACCGAATTCGAGAAGCAGGCGGCCGATCCGGTGGGGAAGGTGGCGGCGCGCGTCTACACGCGGCTTCAGGAGCGGCTCAAGGCCGCCAACGCCTTCGATTTCGACGATTTGCTCGTGTACGCGTATCTCCTGCTGAAAAACCATCCTGACATTCTCGAGGCCTACCAGGAGCGATTCCGCTACATCATGGTCGACGAGTATCAGGACACGAATCATGCGCAGTACGCCATCACCGGGCTTCTCGCGCAGAAATACAAGAATATCATGGTTGTGGGCGACGATGACCAGTCGATTTACTCGTGGCGCGGCGCCGACATCCGCAACATCCTGGAATTCGAGCAGGATTACCCCAACTGCCATACGGTGAAGCTGGAGCAGAACTACCGCAGCGTCGGCAACGTGCTCGCTGCGGCGAACGCGGTGATCGCGAACAACCAGCACCGCAAGGCGAAGAAGCTTTTCACGAGCGCCGAGGACGGCGAGAAGATCCACGTCTACATGGCCACCGACGAACGCGACGAGGGGCGTTGGATCGCCGGCGAGATCGAGAAACGGCGCTCATCGGGTATGTCGTACAACCAAGTCGCGGTGTTCTATCGCACGAACGCGCAGTCGCGCATGCTTGAAGACATGCTGCTGCGTGCGGGCGTGCCCTACCGCATCGTCGGCGGCACGAAATTCTTCGATCGCATGGAAATTCGCGACGTCATGGCGTACCTCACGCTTGTGGTGAACCCTGCCGACGACATCGCCGCCAAGCGCGTTATCAACGTGCCCAAGCGCGGCATCGGCAAGACCACCGTCGAGCGCATCGAGCAATTCGCGCGCGAGATGGACATGACGTTCATGGAAGCCTGCGAGCTCGCCGTCGCCGATCCCGAGCTTCGTGTGGCTGCCCGTCGTTCGGTAGGGGAGTTCGTCGAGCTCGTGAAGGAGGCGCAAAGCTACGAAGGCGAGCTTCGCCGCGTGGTCGAGATGATCGTCGACAAGGCGGGCCTCATCTCGACGCTTTCGGCCGAGAACACCGACGAGTCGCGCGGGCGCATCGAGAACATCCAGGAATTCATGAGCGTCGTCGACGAGTTCTCGCAGACGCACGAGGATGACGACGCCGAGTACGCTGCCCCGACCGAGGGCGAGGCAGCGGGCGAGGGCGAGGCGCCCGTGCGCGTGCTGCGCGGAAACTCGCTTGCCGACTTCATCGAGTGGGTCCGTCTGCGCACCGACCTCGACACCATGTCCGAAGACGGCAAGGCCGTCACGCTCATGACCGTACACTCGTCGAAGGGCCTTGAATTCGACTGCGTGTTCGTGGCGGGTATGGAGGAAACGCTGTTCCCGCATATGAACAGCATCAACGATGCTGCGGGAATCGAGGAGGAACGCCGTCTCGCCTACGTCGCGATCACGCGTGCGCGCAAGTTCCTCTACCTTACCTGCGCGCAGCAGCGCCAGATCTTCGGGCAGACGTCGGCGAACCCGGTGTCGCGCTTCGTCCACGAAATCCCCTCCGAGCTTCGCCAGACCTCCGGGTTGGGCTCGGCCGGCTTCTCGGGTACGGGCTGGGAGAAGCGCGGCAGCCGTCGCGGCATCGCCGGCAGCGGTACCGAGGCGGGCGGCGGGCGCGTGTTCGGCCGCTCGAGCGCATCGGGCAGTGCCGGGCGCGGCGATCGCGATCGTGCGGGTCGAAGCGGGCATACGGGGTCGAGCGCGCACGGTTTCGGCGGGTATGTGAACCCGAATGCCGGCAAGAAGGCGGCTGCCGGCGTCACGTTCGCCGTCGGGGACGCGATCGACCACAAGACGTTCGGCCGCGGCAAGGTCGTGAAGGTCGACGGCGACACGCTCCACATCCGCTTCGCGAAGACCGGACAGACGAAGAAGCTCCTCAAAGACTACGCCCCCATCGTGAAGGTGGGGTAGGGGTTCCAAAGTCGGCCAGCCTCGCTGCCGTCGCTTTTGCGGCGACGTGTCTTTTCCTGCTGGGGGCGCCTTTGCGCAAAGGCGCCCCCAGCTTTGTCTTGCGAACAAGTAGAGGTACAAGTATACTTGCTACTATACTTGTACCGTGAAGGAGGATGCCATGCCTCAGTTATCTTTGTACCTCGACGACGCCACCATGGAAGCGCTGCGCAGCGACGCGGGGCGTGAGCGCGTCTCCCTTTCGCAGTACGCCCGCCAGCTTATTCGGGAACGGGCCGAATCGGCGTGGCCTGCGGGGTTTTGGGATACGTATGGCGCTTTGAGCGATCCCACCTTCGTCGTGCCAGCCGAACTCGACGCATCGCTCGACGAGCCCGTCTCGTTCGATTCCGCGTTGGCGTAGGGGGTGCCGCGTGTACTTCCTTGATTCCTGCGTCTGCATCGAGTTCATGCGCGGGCGCATGCCGCATATGTACGACCTCATGCGAAGGAGCGACCCGCGCTTGTTCAAAGTGCCTGCCGTCGTAGAGGCCGAGCTGCTTTTGGGCGCTGAGAAAAGCGATCATCCCGAATCGAACCGATTGCTGACCGAGCAGTTCCTGCTCCCCTTCGAAATCGTCCCCTTCGACTCCGCCGCCGCGCGGGAATACGCGACCATTCGTGCGCATCTTGAGAGCAAAGGGCAGGTCATCGGTCCGAACGACATGCTCATCGCCTCGACGACGCGCTCGCGCAATGCCACGCTGGTAACGCGCAACACAAGGGAATTCAAGCGCGTGCCCGGCCTGAAGCTGGAAGAATGGGCGGAAGGATAGCGCTTTTCGATGGTTTCCATTCAGGTTAATCTTATTTTCGAGAAGAAGAGAGATAGCTCGTTACTGTGTTCGTTGAGTTAAAACTGCTGGAGGAATTGCCGCTGCTGTAAAGAGTGGTGGCGTTACCGTCTTTGCCCGTGAGCACTTTGCTCTGAATGCAAGTATCTGGCATTGCCGATAACGAGATTGAAAAAGCTCCGTTCGTTCTTTCGATCGAATAGGTTCCGCATTCTTCCCAATCGCTCTGTCCGCTGCCCCAACCGCTTTTGCAATGATAAAAAGTTCCGTTTTCATCGAATCGAAGATAATGATTCGCTCCCTGCCATTCCTTCCCCCAATAATTGCTAGTCAGATGCGCTCGCATGGAATTCATAGCACTTTCATTCGCGTAGTCTATTCCAATTTTGATGGAGAATGCTCCAACTATCAGAACCGCCAAAATTGAGACCGTTAGCGCTGCCCAATGTTTCTTGACCCATTCGCTTCTTCGCCGGTTATTTGCTTCGCGCTCTTTCAAGGTTGCTTCGCGCTCTTTCAAGGCCTTTTCTGCTGCCTTTTTCTGGCTTTGAACCCAGTAGGCATCCTTGGAGTATCTCGAACTATCGAGCTTATTGACAAGCAGTTTGCTGTCACGTGCCTTCGTGCTTTGCCCTGATGCCTCGCAATGTTTAATGATAAGTTCGCAAACTTCAATCAAGGCATTTGTCGCGGTTTCCTTGTCGAGTTTTGCTGCGATGTTATCGAGCGATTCGATGAATCCCAAATGTACTTTCTTAAAGAGGACTTTGGTGCTGGAGCTGTCGTCGTAGGTTTTGATTCCGTAACCGTTCTTTTTCGTCAGGTAGACATAGCTGCTCGAGGTCATCGCGAAAATGCTGTCGCTCATTTGCTTGAGCAATTCAATTTGTTCGTCGATTTTTTCGAAATTAAAATTGTCGTCGACGATGGAGATGCTGTTGATGAATGGCTTGAAAGCGGCTTCGCGTTTATAGATGTCGACTTCAACGAGTGATTGCATTACTTTGCCATATGCAGAGTAGAAGATCGCCTCGATGTTTGACGGGTCGTTCTGCTCAACCATGTTGTAATACTTCTCGACTTCTACCCAATCCTCTTTCGCTTTCGCTCGGCGGGCGTTCTCTAAGTACTTTTTGACAAATCCTGTGTTGTCAACTTTGACGGTTGACCCGCTCACATCGACGCCGCCTTCTGCGGTGCGTAAGAGATTTCGCGCGTCCTCGATCGTGTATTGAGTTCCGCAATACTGACAGACGTAAACGCCGTCTTTCTTGACGAGATCGTTGCTGCCGCACAGTTCGCATTTAATTGCTTCCATGATTTCCCCTTCTCGCTGCCCACTTTAAGCTTCATCGGTGATGGCGTCGACGAATCGCCGCATTGCGTCGGTGTAGTCTTGCTTTCGTGAAGCAAGTTCGGCTAGGTCTTTGGTAGTTGGTTCATGTGAAAGCGCGTTCCTCATGCCGCGCGCTTCATACTTCCTTGTTTTTCCAACGTATTTGTTGAATATCGTTGCTCTGTCCTTTTCGTTGAGCTTGATATTTGCGAATTTGAGTACGTGAGGAACCTGATGAGGTTCGATTTTAAATTGTCGGCTGAGTAGGATTTCCCCTGGCTTTCCAAATAGCTTTCGAGAAGCGTTTTGTACCCGACTTCGCATATGGTGAAGTCGATGATGAAGTCAAAGTAGTCTTCACGCGCTTCAGGAGATGACATAGCTTGACGGACATCATTCATTCGCCTGACTGCTTCGGATGCTAATGTTTTTTGCTCTTCGGAGGAAAGGCTTGGTTTGCTTTTCGACATAATGCGCTCCGTTTGAAAGTTGCGGCCGCTCATTGACCTGCAGGTCAATCTTCTTTATCGTTAGATAAAGAAGAACATGTCATCATTGCCTCCGCTCATCTGGTAAGTATTTTGAGAGCGAACAGGCTAGTTATCAGGGGTATCAAAATCAATTGAAGAGCGATTTCTGCCAACAAAGTCGAATTTAGGGGTTTGATAGGACTCTAATCGATATAAAATCCCAGGTCAGAACCTCGTGATATCATTTGCGACTTTTCGAGGCAAGGATCATCCCGCATTTCCCTTATGATTTGACGATGGGAAGACCCTAAATTCGACATTCTTGACAAAAACGATCGCTTCCCGCAATTCCAGGGCTAGTATGAAAATCTCGTCCAAGACCGCATGCGAATTGCACCCAAGGTGGGCAGGTTATCGTACCGTGCCTAATGGGCCTGAAGAACCGGAAGAACCGGAAGAGCGGCACGCGGGCTCTTCAGACGCTTAGGCTCCGGCGCCCATTCCCGCCCCCTTATCTTCCCCTGCAGCTTTCGCAGAAGGCGCAGGCGGCGGG
>CAKUIV010000088.1 GCA_934661105.1 uncultured Ellagibacter sp.
AGTCGGCGTGGTTTCAGGCTGCGGCGAGGCCGCCTCCTTCGGAGCCGAGCCTTACACCAACTTTCGCGACACTACCCCTTGGCGCACCCCCTTCGTATCCAAGGTGATTTTGTTCAGGACTCGCTCGCGTTTAGCTCCTTTTTCATCAACGCAATCAAATCCCTCGCAACCGGCTGAAGCGCTCGATTCTTCGCCACGGTGCCGTAGAGGTTCCAGGTCACGCCGAGGTCTTCGACGTCGCGGGCGACGATTCCAGGGCCCAGCCTCTCCTCATCGCCGGCAAACGGCACAATGACACGCCCGGCTTCGAGCAGGTCATTTACGAACGATATCTCGGATGGCCCGAATCTCACCGTAGGCGGACACCCGGCTTCTTTCAACTTCCCGATCATGGCCAGCTGTTCGGGAGTCTCCTCTATGGCACAGGCCAGGGCGCGGCCTAGCAAATCGGAGAGCTGAACGGTCCCCTTCGCCGCCAGCTCGTCTGATTCGCTCATTGCCAGCCGCATCGCCCTGCGGGCGTGGAACACTGCCTCGCCGTTCCCCGGGCGGGTTCCCACGACAAGATCGAACGACCCCCTGTCCGCCGGGTGGTTATAAATGTCTTCGGAGAAGAAGGCTATGTTGAGGTCGAGGTCGGGCCGTTGAAGAACGAAGTCCGCAAGAAAGCCCTCTCGAAACCACAGCGCGAGCGTGCCGGTTGCCATCGCAAGATTGAGGCGGGCGCGGCCGCTCCCCCGGGCTGAAAACCGCCCCAACAGCTCGTCGTGCCGCTGCACGTAGGCGGCGGCCTCGGCTTGCAGCTCGAGCCCCTCCCGAGTCATCTCGACGCCTCTGGGGACTCTTGCAAAGAGCTTCGCCCCCAGCTCGCGTTCAAGGTTGCGTATGGCCTTGCTGAGCGCCTGCTCGCTCACGTTCTCCACGGAGGCCGCTGCTGTCATGCTGGAGGTGGAACAGACGGCGAGAAAGTACCTCAACTGGCGGTAGTCCATGTTTCTCCCCCTCAAGACGTCCTGCATGCCATCGGTGGCTTCTGTGGTCACCTGGCCCTGTGCCCTGCATTCGTCGGTGAAACACAATCTCTGGTTGCTGCTTGCGGGTGGCTTCCCTAGGAACGGGCCTGATGATACCTGAAAAATAGGCGGCGAATAGTCCAAACAACTTCGTTTTTGGCTCACAGAACAACTTTCTGTTGTTGCTGAACACGACATCTGTTGGACATCAGCCCCAAAAGGGGCCACCCTGTCTTCTTAAGCGGGAGACGGAGAAGCCTCTGCTCCCATGCCGACCAAGGAGGGGTAAACATGGAGCTCACTAGAAGGAATTTCGTTGCGAGTGCGGCGGCCGCATTCGCCGTGGCAGGCGCCTCGAATGCCGCGCTGGCCGACGGCGAGTCGGACAATTCCTGGCTCGGCGATCCCGCCGTTGTTGCCGACGACAAAATCCAGGAGACCAAGGAAGCCGACGTCATCGTTGTCGGAGCCGGCCCCGCCGGCTTCTGCGCCGCAGCCTCGGCCGCCGAGGGTGGCCTGAGCGTCATCATGATTGAAAAGGACGCCGAGTTCAACGCCAACGGCGGCGCCATGTTCTTTGTCAACTCGTCATACCAGAAGGAAATCGGCTACGAGGTCGACAAGGCCCAGGCCGGCTCGCTCTTCCTCGAGCTCATGGGAAAGAAGGTCGACCAGTCCCAGGTTTGGCGCTTCTTCGACCGATCCGGTGAGGCAGGCGACTGGTTCGCCGGCATCATGGAAAAGTACGGCATGCATCCCGTCATGCAGGGCATAGGCTACCAGCTCGACCCCAACAACAACGCGATTCCGGGCACCCTGGCCTTCTACGGCGGCCCGAACACCCCCACGGACGTGACCGACTACGACCCCTACACGTGCGACCTGGGCCTCGGCTACGTCCCAATGGTCGACTACCTGAATGCTATGGCCGACTATGTCGGGAGCATGGGCGTTCAAATCGACTACGGGACGGCGTCTGAGTACCTGCTCCGCGAGGACGACGGGCGCGTCGAGGGCCTCGTCGCCAGCACTGGGGCGGGCCATGTCCGCTACAACGCCAAGGTGGGCGTTGTCATGGCGGCCGGCGACTATGGCGCCAACGCCGAGATGATGGGCACCTGGTGCAACACGGTGGCCCGTTCGAACGGCAATATCATGATAGCCACTCCCAACACGGGCGACATGCTCAGGCAGGCGATGTGGGTTGGCGCCGTGATGCAGCCGTGGCAGGACCATGCCCCTTCCTGCTTTGTTGGCGACGCCCATCCCATCTGGAATCTCAACGTCAACGCCGCCGGTCAACGTTTCACCAACGAGTATACCTCAACATCGAGTCTCGCCAACGCCATCATCCGCCAGAAGGACTGCAAGAACTACGCATTGTTCAACGAAAAGTATGCGACCAAACTTCCTGCGGTCCCCGGCATCATCGGCGGCGAGGTGCCGACCCCCGAGCAGCTCATCGGGGCATGGGACAAGTTGGTCGAGGCCGGCCTGTACGTAAAAGCCGACACCATCGAGGAGGTGGCCGAGAAGCTCGGCCTTGACCCCGAGGCGGTTGTGGCGACGGTGGAGCACTACAACGAGATGTGCGCGGCCGGGGAAGACAGGGACTTCCACAAGCCGGCCGAGGTGCTCTTTCCTCTTGATGAGCCGCCCTTCTATGGATTCAAGAACGGTTGCTGCATGCTGAGCGTCCACGGCGGAATCCATGTCAACGCCCGCTTCCAAGTGCTCGATGTCGACGAGGCCCCGATTGAAGGCCTCTATGCCGCCGGGCTCACGGCCGGCGACTTCTGGGCGAACAGCTACACCACTCGCTTTGCCGGCATGAGCCACGGGCGCAACGTGACCAGTGGCTACCTGGTCGGTCGCGAGCTTGCGGGGTTAGAGTAGGGGCAAGCCTTGAATGGCGGGATGCTAGCAGCGGGGAAGCTGTCGGCATCCCGCCAACCCAGCTGATACTACGGCAAGATCAGACTGTCCATCACAGGATGGGTCCTGAAACCAGAAGGGCTCAAGGAAGGCGTGCATGGGGCCGACCCTGAGAAGAATCGGGGCGGCCCCTATTGTTGACCACCTGCACGCGATTGGAAGATGCCTGTAGCTTTACGCCAGAGCTGTCTTGTCTGCCCTCACTATGGATATGAGGGCCATGGATGTGAAGGCCCTGGGGACCGCATTCCAAACAAGTTTGACTGGGGATTCCTAGCCTTTGGCCCCAGTATTACTCTGGAGCTTCAAGTAAGTCGAAAAGCTCTTGCTTACTGTGGATACCCATCTTGCGGTAGATACCTCGAAGGTGAGTGCGCACAGTATTTTCCGAGATGCATAGCCGCTCGCAAGGTACTTGCCGCTAAGTTGTTGGGATAGAAAAAGAAAGCGCGCCGAGTGAGTTGATATTCACTTGGCGCGCTTCTGTCGGGCGTACGACCGGTTTATGGTTAGCGGATTGCTTCCGAATCCGCATGTCATCAAACCCCTCGCGGCGTCAACTTGGCCAAAACACATGCGTGCATCTGCATATGCCTTGCGAGCTTCAACTGTTCAGGCAAAATGCAATATGCGAGAAAGGGTGTCTACCAAATTAGGCCACGCTCAAAACGCTCGGCGGCAATCTGATTGTTCTGGTCGACGATGTCGGCAAAACGCTCGCGGTATGTGCTCGGATCGCGCGGGACAAGCCAACGAGACTGGGTTGGGCACACGTAGGCGCACTGCCCACACGTCATGCACATCATGTCACCGCCGATGACAGGGTATCCAGTTTGTTCGTCCATGACGATGACGTCCATGGGGCAGCGCTCCGCACACGCCCCGCACTTCGCGCACGTCTCGGTGTTTACCTCGAGACCATAGCGGCGCATGTTGATCATATACGCCCTGCTGGTGGGGCCAGCCGCACGCCAGAACGACATGGCGCCGCAGCAGTCGCCATGACACGAGCAGATCGTCTCCGCCTCGACGCTGTTGGTGCACTCGATAATCATGCCTTGTTCGACGCTCTTGTGCAGGCGTTCCATTGCCTGCTCGTAGGTGATTTCTTTGCCCACGCCGTGGTCAATCCAGAACTGCGCCTCCTCGCCGCACGACAGGCAGGTATACAGGTCGTTGTCGCAGATGACGGACTTCGTGCCCTCCAGGTCCCACTCACCATCGGGTGGTCGCGGCGAGCCCGCCCCTTGGCTCCGACGTCCAGTTCCTCCGGATCTCGTCCGCCACGGTCTGCTGGGTCCTGCCGAGCGACCTGGCTATCGTCGCGAGCCTGTCGCCCCTGTTGAGCCCGGCCTCTATCTGCTCCCTGTCCTCGCAGGTGATCGGTCTCCTCTCGGCTGCCATGTCGGCCCCCGTCCCGCGCCCGCTGTGGGCAGGGCGCACGTGCCCGCGTCCGCGGATGCGGCCCGCGGGCAAGAATCTAAGGCCTCGGGGCGGCCCCGTTCCCAGTCTCGAACAGAGTTACTCTGCAATGAGATGGGAATTAAGGGGTTTATATTAATGTCGGTTATATCGCGTCATCAGCTCCCTGCGGAGACACCATCCATGAGTCCACCGCTGATGCGCGCCTCATCAACGTCACGAACGAGGTCCATAAGTTCCTCGCGCGAGTGAACATCCAGCTTACGGTATGCATGCGCTGCGTGCGTTTTGACGGTATTCTCGCTCACACCGCGCATCTCCGCGATCGTTTTGACCGACATACCCATGGAGAGGTCACAGGCAGTCTCAAGTTCGCGTTTGGTAAGACCTTTACCGGTCGCAAGAATCAGACAGTCCGCCTCGATTGTCTGGCGCAAACCCGGAAGCGTTGCAAGCTGTTCTCTTTCGCGACGATGGACCCCCAGTTTGAGATCTTTGATGACGAGAACGAACGACGCGATCATGGCAACATTGGTGATGGCCAGCAACCACTGCGAGGTAACGATTGACGGCGCCGCAACATGTGAGAGCACGCCGCCGAAAAAGAGGCCCAGCGTGAAGACGGCATGCGTAAATGCGGCAACATATACGCTGTGTTGCGGGCAATCTACCGCATAGTAAACGGTAACGCTCCAGAAAAGCACGCCAAACAAGTAGTAGCCACTCGAAGAGAACACGACAGCGTACGGCGCAATAGCTCCACCCGAAAGAACGAACACGCCGGCGATGACCATGAAGACGGCCACAGAGATAGACACAATAACGTCAGTCCAGTCGGCATTGCTCGCCAACACCGCAACCAGAATTATCGCCGAGAGAATAAACACCGAGCCGATGACCACGCTACTGGCGAGAGATGCGGTACCTTCAAGACTATCCACTACGAACCTGATCGAATTGAGGGCTGCGGCCAATAGGAAGAAGGTCAGCATTTGTGTGGGAGGGACAGTAGGCCGTTCGACGTGCTGAGTTGCCTCGACGCGAAGCATTGCTCGACATGCATATGCATCTCGGATGATTAAAGCGATAGCAAGAGGTATCAGCACCATAGATGCCATGGCGATCGCTTCGGGCACACTACGAATGACGAGTGCGATGAGCATCTGTAAGGCAGTTGCCGCAAGCAGCACAACGCTTCTCTGCTGGCTGTCCCTCACGCCGACAAACAAATCGAATCGCACGACCGTCAAGAATGCGCTGCCAAGCACCGTACAGATGGCGCCTGTCCACGCCAGCACAGATGACTCCGTCGCCCCCAAAGTCAACGCAATCTGGAATATGGAGGACGCTGCGAGCAGAAATGCGCCAGCGCATCTCATAATGACAGAGCTGACAAGCATCTGTAGCCGTGGAGCCGCAAACACCAGCGCAAGATAGACCGCACAGCCCAGCGCATTCTGTACATACCAGGAAAATGGTCCGAGTAACCCCATCGTGGGAGCATATAAGCCACATGTCTGCCAGCCCCACTGCAAGGCGAATGCCGCCGTGACCATCAGCAGGTATCGCGTGCCCGGTGGCGCTAGAGTCGATGAAACCGTGCTCACTGGCTTCCCCCAACGAGGCATTCCATGCCCCCGCTCTTCTCAATAGTTGACAAGAATTCTAGCTCAACGTCTCACCCGTGACGTATGAGATGCATTTTCATGGGCAATTTCACCTATGAAATGTGATTACGTGGCGGATTGAACAGAGAAGAATCGTGGTCGCATCGGGTGAGCCGGCTCGCAGCGCATTGCGTTGTCAGCCACTCCTCAACGACTGAAAACGGAGGTTGTGACCATGGAAAACATTTCAAGGCGCGCATTCGTAGGCACCGCAGCGGGTATCGGTGTTGCGAGCGTTGCTGCTCAACTTTGCTCAACGGCACTTGCTAATGAGCCTTCGGCAACCGACGGCGCGAAGGAGGGTATGGCCGCCCTCTCGAATGGCAAGACATACACCTTCTATGAGCCCAAGTCGAGCGGCGTCTGCTTTGAGGAAGAGCCCGTAACCGATGACCAGCTCTCCGAAACCGTCGAGTGCGATGTCGTTGTTCTCGGCGCCGGTATCTCTGGTCTCACCGCTTCGCTGTCCGCAGCAGACGCAGGCCTGAAGGTTATCCTACTCGAAAAGAACCCCTTCTATAACACTCGCGGCTCTGAGATTGGCTGCATCAAGGGCAAGTTCGTTGAGTCCCAGGGCGGTGTTTTCGACGAGCACGCATACTACATCACGGCCTTGAACGATGCCCACTACCGCTGCAATCCCTCCGTCTGGAAGGCATGGATCGAGAACAACGGTGTCGCTGTTGACTGGCTGCTCGACGTGCTTGGCGATGCCGTGCACCCTTACCTGAATCTCGGACCCAACGGCGAAAGTACCAACGACCTCGACGGCGTGACTTCCTTCCGTGGCCAGGTCCGCTTTGAGGAAAAGATGACCGGCGTTGGTGACGCAATGTATAACGAGGGCGTCAACCGCGGCGTTGATTACCGCCTTGGCACCGCAGGCGTACAGCTCGTGACTGACGAGAACGGCGCAGTCATCGGCGCCATTGGCAAAGATGAGGACGGCGACTACGTGAAGGTGCTCGCTTCCAGGGGCGTCGTCCTGTGCACTGGCGGTTACGAGAACAACTGGGAGCTCCTGCAGAAGTACTGCGCGACTCAGGATATCGTCGCCGCTTGCTGGCGCATGCCTCTCATCACGAACACTGGCGATGGCATGCTTATGGCACAAGCCATCGGCGCTGGCATTGATGACTTCCCTCACGTTCTCATGCGTGACCCGGGCGGAAGCATCAAGACCCACGATATGAACCGCGCCATGTCCCTTCCTTGGCCCCGTGTGAATGAGGCCGGCGAGCGCTTTGTTAACGAGAGCATTGCCGTCAACTACCTCGCCAACTCCACCGCCGCTCAGCCAGGCGCTCACGATTGGGCTCTCTGGTGCGCTCCGGGCGAGCTCGTCGACCTCGTCAACCAGGTTCCCTACGCCACCTCCTCCGGTTCCATCGCCAAGTACGAGCCCGAGGCAGTCGCCGAGGAGCTCGTGGCCTGCTCTGACAAGTACGATACGCTCGAGGACCTCGCCGCAGGCACGGGCATCGACCTGGAAGGCCTGAAGGCAACCATCGACAAGCTCCAGGAGAGCTACGAGAAGGGCGAGGACCTGCAGTGGGGCGCTAATCCCGGCTACCTCATGGACTGGACGACTGGTCCGTATTACGCAGCTGAGGAGGCAAATGCCCCCATGGCAACCGGGAGCGGCCTCACGATTAACGAGAAGTCGCAGGTTCTTACGCCGAGCCACACCGCTATCCCCGGACTTTACGCCGTTGGCAACTGCTCTGGCTCCATGTTCGCCGATACGTATCCGCACGAGCTCAATGGCGTCAGCCATGGTCGCTGCGTGACCTTCGGTTACATGGTCGGTCAGCGCCTCGCGGGCAACGTCGATTAGAGTCTTTGAGTAATACTTTTCTGACCAGCGTGCGACTTGAATGCGTTCGGGTCGCGCGCATTTTTTTGCACGTCGATGCCGGTTCTATCCGCATGTCATCTCGAGACTGGGAACGGGGTTGTTCCGAGGCTTTAGATTCGTGCCCGCGGCCGCATTTGCGGACGCGGGCATACGTGTCCTGCCTACAACGGACGCGGGACGGGTCAGGGGTTCCAGCATGTCAGGTGAGGGGCGCGGCTCGCCGCCTCGAAAGGGAGAACGGCACCCTGCCCTGTTCGGGCAAGGTTGCTATCGGCTGGATGGGGAGCGCTCCGTGCCGCCTCGGATCTCTTTTTTGGGGTTGTGGTCCTGGAC
>CAKUIV010000089.1 GCA_934661105.1 uncultured Ellagibacter sp.
AGCAAACTCGGCCGAATAGCCGAAACATCGGGTTGGCTGCTGGGGCGTGGGCACCGGTTGCCGCCGGGAGCGTGAACACCGACCGGGACGGATGGCGAAGGTTCTCTCCTTTGGTTTGCCATGATTCCACTTTTGATACGCGTAGCACAAAGACCGCCTGCGCCCCGGCAGCCAGCCCGATGACGAGAACGAGAGAGGAGGGATACGCATGGATGCGAGCATGGAGGAGGTCGTCGTGATCGCGCGCGAGCTCGTCGCCGCGGCCGAGAAGCTGCTCGAGTGCGCCGCTACGGCCGAGCCGAGGCCGGACGCGGGACAGCTCACGGGGCTTCGCCGGATGGCCGTAGAGGCCAAGCTGCCCGACAAGCCGTACTACACGATCGCCGAGATCGCCGAGGCGACGGGAATCCCACGAACGACGCTCGACGTCGAGCGCAGGGCCGGCAGGCTCAAGTCGTTTTTGCCCGACGGGCAGCAAAGGGGAATCCTCGTCAAGTGCGAGTGGTTCGACGCCTGGATGAGAGCCGGATGCCGATGAGGCGGCGTTAGCGGCTGGCTGACCAGCGCGGCCGCGGAGAACCGGCATAGCCGGGCGACCTTGAGAATCGGATAGGACGCGATGATGAGACGATGCGGAGCCACCCGCAAGGCCCGAGCGGTTCACGTGGGCCTCGTGCTCAAAAATTCGGCCAAAAAGACCACCTCCTAACGTTAGAGGCTATTTGAGGCACCCCCGAATCATAGCATCAGGCGCTTCGCCGCCGAAGGGATCATCGCGCCCTATCCGGTTCTCGGGACGGAACCGGCGTCAAGGATAACGAGGAAGGATTTGAATGCGAGGGAATAAAAAATGCGCGCCGAGTTTTCGAGGCCAGGCGCGCAAGGCTTTGAGCAAAGCCGTCGACATTATAGCAGACGGCAACGCCGGCTACGCGGCGTTCGGCGCGATGCTGGTGGCATGGGTCGGCGTCATGGCCGTGTACGCCTGCGTCTGGTAGGAGGAGCGCATGAGCATCAACAGAGTGGCCATCAGCGGGAACCTCACGCGCGACGCCGAGCTGCGCACCACGCAGAGCGGCATGTCCATCCTGGACTTCGGCGTGGCGGTCAACGACCGCCGCAAGAACCAGCAGACCGGCGAATGGGAGGACTGCCCGAACTTCGTGGACTGCACCGTGTTCGGCATCCGCGGCGAGAAGCTGCAGCCGTACCTGACCAAGGGCTCGAAGGTGGCCTTGGAAGGCAAGCTGCGCTACAGCTCCTGGGAGAGCAACGGCCAGCGCCGCAGCAAGCTGAGCGTCATCGTCGACGACCTCGAGTTCGTGAGCAGCCGCCGAGACGACGCGGGCTTCGGCTATGCGCCGCAGCCCGTCACGGAAGCTGCCCCGGCCATCGACGCGGCCGCTTCCATCTACGACGACGACATTCCGTTTTAGGCAAGGAGGTGCGCCATGCTGTACTTCGACCATTCGACCACGGCGGCGACCGATTCGCGCATCGCGGAGCTTTGCATCGAGTGCGGCTGCGGCGCCGTCGCCGCCTTCTGGGTCGTCATCGAGCAGATCTACCGGGACGAGACCGGCTTGGTGCTGTTCGAGAACCAAGCCGGAAACCGACCGGTTACCAAGGTGGTTAGCCATTGGTTGAACGTCGACGAAACGCAGCTTATGGAGTGGGTTTCGGCGATGATCGACATGGGCCTGCTTCAGATGGACGAGCAGAAGCCGGGAGCCGTGACTAACAAGCGCGCGGTCGAGAACATCTCGGCATATCACGAGAAGCGCGAAACCGCACGTCAGAACGGTAAACGAGGTGGGCGGAAACCTGCTCAAAAACCGGCTCGGAAACCACCTGCAAACCAAACCCAAACCGACCCGGAAACCGGATGCAAAGCTAACAAAACAAAACAAAACAAAGGTTTTGGTTTGGATAAACCAAACCAAAAACCTTGCACGACAGGCGTCGCGGCTGCGGCTAAGGCCGCGCCGCCCGCCGTGCCGGAAGGGCTCGTGGCCGACGGCTGGGAGCCGTGCGGCGCCAAGTGCCGCGCCTGCGGCGGGCTGATGGTCAAGGCCCCCGACGGCACCGTCGCATGCCCTCGCTGCGAGCCCATGCTCGTGAGCGTGGAGGCGCCAGCGCCCTCGACCTCGGCGCCGCCCATGGCCGAGCTCATGGCGGCGATTGCATGAGCGCCGAGGACCTGCGCCTTGCGGCGTGGGCGGCCGATGCCTGGGTGGTGTACATGCCGCCGACGCTCGCGGACAGCGAGATGGGCGTCCACGGCCGCTACGTCGCGGTGCCGCTGCCTCCCGTCCAGGGAGGGGCGAGGCCGTGAGGCGCGCGGTGCTGCCCGGGCAGCTCGGGCTTTTCTCCGGGCCTGAGCCCGAAGACTGCCCGCACGAGGTGAGCAGGTACGGGACCAAGACGGAGTGCGCATGGGCCGGCAGGCCGGTATGGACCAACTGCCGCGAGGCCGGCGAGTGCGTGTGGGACACGACGAAGGGGCGCGGGGCCGCGGAGGCGCCCGGCGCCGATGACGAACAAGGAGAGACATGGCGACCGTAGCAATCGAGATCACGTTCACCGAGGAGGTGCTCGGCTCCTCGCCGAACACCAAGGAGATCTACAGCGAGTTCATCGCGAGCAAGGCCCCTGACGCCGCCAGCGTCGCCGACGAGGTGGAGGCGGTGGGCGCCGACGAGGTGACCGAGAAGGGGACCACCGTGTTCCCGCGCAACGACGACGGCGAGCCCGTCATCTGGGACTACCAGTTGAAGGGGTTCTTCAAGGATGCGTGCGGCGCCCTGCGCCGCGTGCCCGGCACCTTGTCCAGCAAGTGCAAGGCCTACAAGAAGGTCATCGACGGCACGATCTTCATCAAGGAGCGCTCCGTCGCGTTCCAGCTGCCCGAGGGCGGCGAGGTCGGCATCTGCGAGCGCCCGCTGAGGGCCGACACCCCGCAGGGGGCGCGCGTGGCCCTGGCGCGCTCCGAGACCGTTCCCGCCGGGACCAAGATCCGCTTCACGCTGGTGGTCATGAACAAGTCGGACTGGCCGCTCGTGCAGGAATGGCTCGACTACGGCCAGTTCCGCGGCATCGGCCAGTGGCGCAACAGCGGCAAGGGCCGCTTCGAGTGGACCGACGGCTCCGAGCCCGAGTAGCGAGGGCTTAGCGGAGCGTTGCGATGAAGCGCGACGGAAAAGCACAGCACCGCGCCGCGCGGCGACGGAGAAGCGCGACTAAGCCAGGAACAGCGAAGGAGGAGCAACGCAATGGACGGCCCTGCGGAGGAGGAGCACGGCGCCAACATGCGAAGGCATTGAGTAGCTCGGCCATGAGGTGCCGCGAACAGCGAAGGCGCAGCGGTGCGGAGCAGTGGCGAAGCAAAGCCGCGGTTTGCAACGGCGATGAACTGATTCGGGCAGCGATGGAGTTGCTTTGCGAGGCATAGCCGGGCGAAGGAAAGGCGTGGCCGCAATTGGATGGGCAGCGGCGTAGCAGGGCGTAGCAAGGCGAAGGAAATGCCAAGCCGTGACCCGATGGGCGGCGGCTCTGAAATGCAATGCACGGCGATGGCGAAGCACCGCGCGACAGTGCGGGGGAAAGGCAGAGCGCATCAGCGCGACGGAACAGCCCCGCTCTGCCGAGCTGCGGCAATGCGAAGAAAGGCGGAGCGGCGGCGTAGCGACGAGATGCTCCGCGAGTAAGCGCGAAGGCCTTGTTTTGCTCAGCTTCGCCATGCGATGGCAAAGAGCGGCACTGATGCGCAGAGGAGTAGCAAAGCCGTGAATGGCGGGGGCACTGCTACGCAAAGCGCCGCGGAGCATAACGATGGAAGCGATGTTGGGAAGCGTCCCGCGCGGGACGAGGAGCCTGGACGCGGGCATGCAGGATGGGCGGCGGGGCCGGACCTGCGACAAGGGCAGCGGGCGGTGACGTTAGGCGAGCCGCCCGCGTAAGACCCAAGCAACATCGGGGGCGCGAAGGCCGACCAACCAGGCCATTGCGCGAACGCGCCCCCGGCCAACCAGGGATTTAACGACATAGGAGGAATCATGAGCTGCGAGTATTGCGAGGACGGCCGCAACCTGTTCGGCGGCGCCGAGGACATGGGCTGCATGGTCGATGAGATCGGCATCGAGGGCATCTGCTATCTGCCCGCGGACAAGACCAAGCCGCCGGTCGACGAGACCGTCATCTGCATCACGCTGCCGAACGGCGAGGCGAGGACGAGGGCCATCAACTTCTGCCCGATGTGCGGCGAGCGTCTGAGCCGAGGGGAGGATTAGCGATGGGATATGGAGTGAGGGCCGTATGGAAAGGCGGCTTCGATCCGTTGAGGGCGCACGAATGGGACGCGGGGGCCGACCTTCGCGCCGCTTCGTCCGCGAGCATCGACCCCCAGCGCGCCGTCATGGTCGGCACGAACGTGCGCGTCGAGATTCCGCAGGGCTTCGTCGGTCTGCTGTTCGCGCGCAGCTCGTTGTCGAGGCTGGGGCTCATGCTCGCGAACGGCGTCGGGGTCATCGACCACGGGTACACCGGCGAGGTCATGGTTCCGCTGGCGAACGTCGGCCGCTGCCCTGTTGCCATCAGGAAGGGCGAGCGGATAGCCCAGCTCGTCATCGTGCCGTGCCTGTTCCCTGATTTCATCTGGGTCGACAAGCTTGACGAGACCGAGCGCGGAGCCGGCGGCTTCGGCAGCACGGGTGCGATGTGAGAGGAGTTGGGATTATGAATAAGCGAGCGATGATTTCGCAGCCGATGGCCGGCAAGACGGACGAGAAGATCTATGAGGCGAGGGACAGGGCTCACGCGAAGCTGCGCGAGATGGGCTACGAGTTCGTGAACACCCTGTTCACCGACGAATGGTACAGCGAAGCGGCCATGGAGAAGCGCGGCGTGGTGCAGGTCCCGCTCTGCTATCTCGCGAAGTCGCTCGAGAACATGAGCCTGTGCCATGCGGCCTATTTCTGCAAGGGATGGGAGAACGCGCGCGGATGCCGCATCGAGCACGATGCAGCCGAGGCCTACGGGTTGGAGGTGCTGTATGAGGATTAGCGACCAGGAGCGGCGCGAGATCGCAGCACAGCTGCGCGAATCGCGCGATTATGCCAGCTGCATACCGAAGTTCTTTATGCCCCAAAACGATTTGTTCGAGCGCGTGCTCAAATGCGTGCGCTTCGATGGCGGAAACGTCTTCGATCACCTCGCCGACCTCATCGAACGCCCGACGTGCTGCAACGTTTACGACGAAATCTACGACGAAACCGAGGAAGGCTATTGCGAAAACGGCTTCAAGTGTAGCGAATGCGGCGAGCTCGTCGAGGATTGCGAGGGTTATCGCATCACGGGGACGTTCAATTGCTGCCCGAAGTGCGGGCGAGAGGTGGTGAGCTGATGACCGAAATGTACACGTGCGACAGATGCGGCAAACCAACGCCGAACTTCGAGCGATTCATCATGGGACCCGTTGGCAAAACAGAAGGCTACTCGGTGTGCGACGATTGCCGCAACACGGAGAGACGCGAACGTGCGTGGGAAAACGAGCAGTGGCGCCAGGAAGAGATCACGTGCCCATGGTGCGGCTACGTAGACACGGACAGCTGGGAGTTCGAGGGCGAATACGACGACGAGTACGAATGCCCGAACTGCGAGAAGCCGTTCATCCTTGAGCGCGTCGTCGAAATCACATACACGAGCAAGCGCCGCATCGAGGACATGCCTGAGGGATGGGACGGCGAATGAGCGATAACGAGAACGCAGTGAGGCCGTGGACCGTGTTCTACTTCATCAGTCAACCGGAGCATACGGTGAAGTTTCGTGGGAACTGTCTGGAGCTGTTAAGAGAGGCTCGTGAGGGCAGTGCGCAGCTGTTCGTATTGAATGGCGAGGCTAACCTTCTCATCAACCTTGCAGATGTGTCCCATGCGGAGGTGGTGTACGAATGAGCGAACTGCGACAAGGTGCGACAAAGGTGCGACACGAGATGGTGGGCAAATGAGCATCGTGGAATACCATCGCTGCGACATGTGCGGCGACTTAATCGTAGACGAATCGAAGATGGGCTACTTCCAAGGCGCTACGTGGCCGGAATGCGAATCAGCGTTCGAGCTGTGCAAGAAGTGCAGCGAGAAGGTGCAGCGGTTCATCCGTAATCACAAGACAGGGGAGGAGGATGCGTGTGAGGTCTAGGGAATACGACATCCAGTGCGACGCTTGCGCGCATTGCCGCATGGTCGGCTACGATCCGTTCAAGGCGGCTGCAACCGTGAGCTACTGGTGCGAGGAGCACGAAGAGCATGTGAGGCCGCGCGAGCTGTGCGACGAATATGCGCCGGGAAACCCGCTGCGCATGGCCATGCGCGAGTACTGGAGGAAGGAGGAGGCGGATGGATGCTAGGGCCGTGCTCTCCGTCGCGGACGAGATAGAGGCCGCCGAGCGCGACGCCGTCTCGGAGTTCGTGCGGTGCGACGGGCTCGACGCCGTCGGCGCGGCGTACGCGGCCGGCGGCATCGACGCGCTGGACGGCGGATGGGTCAAGCAGCTGCGAGGCGCATGCGGGGCCGGCGGCGATGCGCGCGAGCTGCACGATAGGCTCGATGCGGCGGCGTTCGGCATGAGCGCGCTCAGCATCCGCGTAAGCGACATGCTGAGCGCGCTTGCCCAGGCCGTGAAGGCCGGGAAGGTTGACGAGTTCGAGGAAAGGTGGGTGGCCGCGGATGTGGACGACAAGCGTGGTCGGTAAGGAGAACGTACCCGTCTGCGGCGGCGGGCGCTGGGACTGCGGGCAGGCGTCGCCGGGCTCGGGCCCCGTGCGCGTTAGCTACTTCGACCCGCTCACGGGCGAGCCGTGCGACGAGAAGCCGGTGCCGCGCTCCAAGCAGCTCGCGACGCGCGGAAAGCCGGTCCCGGCCCGCGCGAAGAAGGATTGGAAGTGGAAGGCGCATGGGCATAAGAGGTGCATGGTCGACGGCGTGGAGTACGAGTCGATAGCCGCCGCTGCGCGCGCCGTCGATATCAACAGCTGCTCGCTCGGCAAGGCCCTGCGCGACGGGCTCGCGGTCTATTGCGGGCACTTCATCCGCTGGTGCGCGTGATGCGCGTCGAGGTCAAGCGGGACGGGCGCGGCGTCTGGTACGCCCGCCCGTACCTGGGCAAGCTGCCGAGCGGACGGGTGGCCAAGCCCTACAAGAGCTTCCCGGACGCCGAGACGCGGGAGCAGGCGCAGGCCATGGCCGACGCGTGGGCGGCGCAGATCACCGCAGGCGGCCGCGTGTCGAGCATGCTGCTGGGCGATTTGCTCCTCGCGTACAACCGCGAGGCGGAGGCGATGGGCGCGAGCCCGCACAGCGTGCGCAACTACGCGCTCTACCGCCGCCGCTACCTCGACAGGCTCGCGGCCAGGAGGGCCGACGAGCTCACGCCGATGGACGTGGACGAGGCGCTCGTGGCGCTGCTCGCGTCGGGCGGCAAGGGCGGCGCGCCGCTGTCCAGCACGACGGTGCGCTGCGTGCGCCAGTACCTGCAGGGAGCGTACGCCTGGATGCGGCGCAAGGGCATCGTGGCGGCCAACCCCGTGCTCGACGCCGACAAGCCGGCGCCCGAGCGCCCCGAGGCGGTGGCGCTCGGCGAGGCGGACCTGCGGACGCTCTCCGAGTGGATCGCGCAGCAGATGTCGGGCGAGGCCGACGCGTGGGCGTACCGCCGCGCATGGTCGTTCTGGATGGCCCTCCACTTCGGCCTGCGCGTCGGCGAGGTGTGCGCCCTGCGGCCCCGCGACGTCGAGCAGGCGCGCTGCCGCGTGCTCGTGTCGGGCACGGTGGCGTCGGTGCCCGGGCGCCCGCCCTGGCGCAAGGACAAGCCCAAGACGTCCAAGAGCCGCCGTGCGGTGGCGGGGACGCAGGCAGACATGGCCGTGATAGCCGATTATGTGGGTTTCCGCGTCCGCGAGCTCGGATGCGGCCAGTGGGCGCCTTTGGCATCGCCCGGCTCGCAGTGGATGCGGCCGAGCGACCTGTCCGCCGAGTTCGCCCGCACGCGCGACATGCTGGGCCTGGACAGGCGGGCGACCTTCCACAGCCTGCGCCACACGCACGCTAGCTGGCTCATAGCGTCGGGCGTGGACCTCGTGACCATAAGCGAGCGGCTGGGGCATGCCGACCCGAGCGTGACGGCCAAGGTCTACGCGCACTACCTGGA
>CAKUIV010000090.1 GCA_934661105.1 uncultured Ellagibacter sp.
GGGTTTAGGCGCGAAGCCCGCGACGATCGAGCAGGTCGTTTCGAGTTCTCAGAGCGCGAGCGCGAACAGCGAACAAAGCGCCGAGGGCGGCGCGCAGCAGAGCGCCGCCGCGACCGACGGCTCTGCGAACGCTAACGGCACCGACGCGCAGAAGGACGCTCAGTCGGCCTCGCAGGCGGGCTCCTCCTCGCAGGGGTCGTCTGCAAGCGGGTCGCAGTCGGGCGAGGGGCAGACGGAGACGAGCGCGGGGCAGAGCGGATCCTCGGCGTCTTCGGGGTCGTCCTCGTCGTCGGGTTCGAGTTCCAACGCCTCGTTGGGCCACGACTCGTCTTCGGGCGAGAGCACGGCGTCGGGCTCGAGCTCGGGAACGAACGAGGGCTCCTCTTCGGCAGCGAGCGGGTCCAGCTCGACCGGCTCGTCCTCGTCTTCGGAGAGCGACAAGTAACGGGCAGCTCGCGGGCGGCTCGCGCGAGCGCTCTGGTCCACGTGCTCGGGCGGGGCGTCTTCGGCCGCGGTTCGTGCGCCCGGCCATGCGCGACTAGCGCGACCCGCGTGCCTGGCCACCCGCCGGTCAAGACGCGCGACGCCCGCTCCATGGCGCCCTCTCAGCCCGGGCCGTCTTCCCGTTCCCGTGGGCCCCGCGCGCCCGGGGCGGGGTATACTGGTCCCCATGGCAAACCTCGATTCCGACATAAACGACGTCGCGCTCATCTTCGAGGGCGGCGGCATGCGTGCAAGCTATACAGCGGGAGTTGTGGTCGCGCTGCTCGAAAACGACATGCACTTCGGGCGGGTGTACGGCATTTCCGCAGGTGCGAGCCATACCGTGAACTACGTGTCGCGCGATGCGGCCCGGGCGCGCGCCTCATTCACCGACCTGGTGCGCGACCCGGATTTCGGCGGCGTGAAGAGCTTGCTTTCCGGTCGCGGCTTCTTCAACGCGCACCATCTCTACGAGGGCATCGCCGAGGATCTGGCGGGCACGGGCGACGTGATGGCGTTCGACTTCGGCACGTTTCGCGCAAGCGCGTCCGACGTGCATATCGAGGGCTTCGATTGGGAAACGGGCGCGACCGTCGCCTGGACGAAGGCCGATATGCCGACCCTGCGCGACATGATGCTGCGCGTGCGCGCGAGCTCCACGATGCCGATCTTCATGCCGCCCACGACGATCGACGGGCGCACGTATATGGACGGCGGCATGGGAACGAGCTGGGGAATCTGCCTCGACGCCGCACGCCGCGACGGCTTCGAGCGCTTCTTCGTCGTGCGCACGCAGCCGCAGGGCTACCGCAAGCGCCCGATCGGCAAAGCGGCGGCGGCCGTGTTCCGTGCGGCGTTTCGCGCGCATCCGCTCGTGGCTGAACGCACCATCGAGCGACCCGGCCCCTACAATGCGCTCTGCGGCGAGATCGATCGCCTTGCGTGCACGGGCGAGGCGTACGTGTTCTACCCGCGCGTCATGCCGGTCGATAATAAGGAAACGAACTGGGAAAAGCTCTGCGCCTCGTACGAAATGGGCTACGCTCAGGCGTGCGAGGAGCTCCCCACCTGGGAAAAGTGGCTGAAAGGGTGACGAAAGGGCATTCCAAACGCCACCCTCGCATGGCGGATGGGCCGTGACAAGGTGGCAAGAGGAGCGCTCCTCCGTCCCTTCCCGCCCTTTCGTTGCCGAATGGAGGGCTCAAACCAGCGGGACGAACCGGCGCGACGCGCGTGTGTCGGCGGTATAATCTTTCGAGAAGCGCGGGGCGCACGGCGTTTGCCGCAAGAGGCGCGAGAAAGGGGCACGGCGTGCCGACAATCTATCTTGACGAGGCGATGTGCGAAGGCGGGACGCTTGCGGGGGAGCTTGCCCTCTTCACGCGCACGGCGGATGCGGACTTGCGGGCGCGCGGGTTTTTCATCGCCGAGTCGCTCAAGGTGATCGAGCGGGCGCAGGCCTCGGGCGCCCGTGTGCGCTCGATGCTTCTGCCCGAGAAGCTGCTCGATGCCACCGCACCCGCGATCGAGCGCGCGCTCGCCGCGGACGCCGACGTGTCGGTGTATGTGGCGCCCAAAGCGCTCTTCAAGAAGATAACGGGCTACGAGGTGGTCAGGAGCGCGCTCGCCGTGTTCGAGCGTCCGGAGCTTTCGAACGTGCGCGATCTTGTGGCCGCGACGGGCGCGCGACGCGTCGCGGTGCTCGAGGACATCGGCAATTCCACCAACATCGGCGCCATCTTCCGTTCGGCGGCGGCGCTTTCCATCGATGCGGTGCTTGTGACGCCCTCGTGCCATGACCCGCTGTTCCGCCGTGCGGCGCGCGTGTCGATGGGAACGGTGTTCCAGGTTCCCTGGACGCGCATCGGAAGCGAGCAGGCGTGGGCGAAAAAGGGCGTGCCGCTCCTCCACGACCTGGGGTTCAAGGTTGCGGCGATGGCGCTTTCCGATGATTCGGTTCCTATCGACGATGCTCGGTTGCGTGCGGAGGAGAAGCTCGCGATCGTGCTTGGCACGGAAGGCGAGGGCCTTCACGCTGCCACCATCGCGGACGCCGACTACACGGTCAAGATTCCCATGGCGCATGACGTCGATTCCCTGATCGTCGCCGCCGCAAGCGCGGTAGCCTTCTGGGAGCTGCGCGCAAGATAACGGGCTATCGCGCTTTGCTTCGATTTCGGCCAACTTTTGGGAATTTAGGGTAGGTTCGCGCATTCAGGGGGTCTTCCGACGCGGCACGCGATGGCGTTTTGCCTGGTCAGCGAGAGTCCGCGAGCGGTCATCGGCCTTCCAAGGCGACGCTCCTACCCTAAATTCAAGAAAGTTGGCAGAAACGAGGGCGTTGGGGAAATAGAGGGTGTTGGCGCCGCGAAACTGGGGCATCGCGGGCATTGCGGCGCCGCGGGGCCTTGCGAGATGAGGCGATGTCGCGAAATCGCCGCGATCGTAGCGGTCCGATTGGTCGGCTTACAGTTGTTTTCGCTGATAGAGGCCGTGCTGTTCGAAGCCGAGGTGCTCGTAGTACTCGCGCGTCCCCACGGCGCTGATGACGTTCACGCGTGCGTACCCCGCCTCCCGAGCGATGTCGCACGCGCGTGCGACGAGTTTGCGGCCGAGTCCCGCATGCTGCGCGCCGCTGCTCGCGTGTCCGAGCGCGGCGACCGCCCCATACACGTGCACTTCGCGGATCATGGCCTCGCCTTCGCGCAAGGGGAAGGCGGGTGCGGCGACCTTCCCGCTCTGGCCGGCGGGTTCGTCGCTGCGGCTTGCCGATAAGGCAGCGGGGTTGTCGGCATATGCACGTGCGTGCGCACCGGCAGCTTCGCCATGGGCGGCGTTGACGCTTGCGGCATCGGTTCTCGCTCGGTCGGATGCGAGCCCCGCGCCCGTGGCTTTCCCCTGGTCGCCCGCCGCTCCAGCTTCGCTTTCCGCCTGAGCGCCCGCAATCGCCTCCGCCTTCGGCAGCGACAGACGCAGGAATCCGGCGATCTTGCCCTCGGGCGTCACCCATTCGAGGAAGCGCTCGCTCGATACGGTCGTCTCGTAAGGAATCTCCTGAAGAGCGAGTTCGCCCACGTCGGCGCCGTGCGTGCCGATTTCGCGCGTGCGGATTTCCTCCACCTGCGCGCCCTCGCGCGCAAGTTCGGCATCGACCATCTGACGCAGGTTCACCTTTTTGTTGCCGGCCATGATATCGTGCGACGAGATGTCGCGGATCATGCGCGACACGCGCACGTAGGGCGGCGTCGCCTTCATGTTCTCGGTCAGCACGCCCAAAAGCTCGTCCTCGGAGTAGGGCCGCCAGCTGCCGTCGCGGAAATGCGCGACGAGCCCCGTGCCGTCCACGAGCGCGCACGGGTACATCTTCACCTCGTCGGGCAGGAAGCGCGCATCGTGGGTGAGCGTACGATACCCCGCGACATCGCTTTCCGGCGTCGCCTGGTAGAGGTTCGCCATGAAGTGCGCGTGGATCTTGAAGCCGAACAGGCGCGCAAGCTCGAAGGCGCGCCCGATGCGCTCGATCGAGATATGCCGGTCGTTCACGTCGAGAACATGCTGGTCAAGGCTCTGAATGCCGACTTGCACCTTCGTCGCGCCGAGCGCGCGCATCTCGGTGAGCGAAGCGGGCGTGATGCAGTCGGGGCGCGTCTCGATGACGAGCCCCACCGATCGGTGAGCCGCGTGCGCGTTGCGTGTATGCTCGGCCGCGACTTCCGCGAGCGTCGCCGTTTGTCGCGCCGTGGCGCCCTGCCAGCCGATGTCGTCGCCGTAAAGCGCGCGCACGGCCTGGTTGTAGGTCGCCTTGCCGCAGGTGACTTTCTCCTGCTCGTCGTGCGCGAACGCGGCCAGGTCGTCTCGCTCGCTTTCGACCCCGAGCCCTTCGTAGAACGCACGGCGGCGGGCGATGCTCGCGTTTTGCGCGGCGGTGTCGCCCGCCTCGTTGAGTGCGCGGAAGAGCTCGCGCATGAACCAGAAACGGTACGCGCGCGGGTAATCGGTCCAGGTGCCGCCGAGCACGATGAGCTCGACCTTGTCGGTGGTGTGCCCCATGTCGGTTAGCGTGCGCAAGCGCAGCGCCACCTGCAGGTACGGGTCGAACCAGTTGCGCTCGGCGCGCTGGCAGGCGGGCTCGTCGGCGAGGTAGCTTTTCGGCATGCGCACGTCGTTGGGGCAGTACAAGCATGCGCTCGAGCAGGGCCAAGGCTTCGTGAGCACAGTCACGGTCGCCACACCCGAGGCGGTGCGCATGGGCTTCATGCGAAGCGTGCGGGTAAGGCGTTCCTCGAGCGCGTCATCGATGTCCCAGCTGCGCCAGAGGTCGGGCCGCGTTTCCTTCACCTGCTGGTAGAAGGGCAAAAGCTTCTTCTTCGCCACGGCGCGCACAGGTCCGCGCAGCTCTCGGTTGCGCGCACGGATGATGCGGTCGAGCGCGTTCGCGTCGAGCGGGCCTGCCGTCTTGCGCAGGGCGGAAAGTATGTTTTCGAGCGTTTTCTGCATGGTGTCCTATTGTAGGGCATTGCGCGCTTGCGATATGCGTCCGTGCCTCTGTAGCCGATTTCCGGCATGAAGAACGGAGGGTCGCATGGCTCCGAAAAGCGCATCATCTTGCAGCACTCAACCATATCTTGCCACTTTATAAACCTATATCAACCTACATCTCAACCAATCGGATGTTTTCCTCAACCTTTGCGGCGCGCACAATGCGCAGCAGAACGAGGGCAAAGGGGGCTCTCGGGAGAAAGAACGAGAGGAAGGTTTCCATGAGCGAAGTATCGATGAAAGGCGTCGCGAACAACACGGTCGACGAGAACGGTATTCGCTGGCGTCGTACGCGCTGCTTCATGTGCCATATGAACTGCGGCGTCTGGTGCGGCGTCGACACCAAGAACGGCAGGCTCGTCGAGATGCGCCCGATCGAGGAGGAAGGGACGGTGCTGTGCAACCGCCTCGGCGCGCACGGCGAGAAGGCCATCAAGTTCCACTATCATCCCAAGCGCATCAACCACCCCATGAAGCGCGTCGGCGAGAAGGGCGAGGATCGCTGGGAGGAGATTTCCTGGGATCAGGCCATCGACGAGATCGCGACCAAGCTGCTCGCCCTCAAGGAGAAGTACGGCGCGAAGACCCTCGTCTCCTCTGAAGGCACCTACCGCTCCGACCATCTGTGGTCGCGCACCCGCTTCTTCAACCTGTTCGGCAACCCCGGCAACGTGGTCGACCCCGGCACCATCTGCTGGTGCTGGAACTACTCGCTCAACATGGCGATGGTCGGCTGGCCGGTCGAGGCCATCATGCCCGTTTCCCCGCAGGCTTCCGGCACCATCGTGAACTGGGGCAAGCGCTGGAGCGAAGCGTACGCTCCCGAGGGCCCGCTGTGGCGCACCTGCAAGGGACGCATCGACGTGCATCAGGACAACCCCGCGCAGTACATCAACGTGGACACCACCTGCATCGACGGCTCGGCAACGGCAGACATCTGGATGCAGCCCTATCCCGGCACCGACTGCGCCATCAGCTTCGCATGGTTGAACGTCGTGTTCGAGGAAGAGCTCTGGGACGACCAGTTCGTTCGCTACTGGTCGAACGCCCCGTTCCTCGTTCGCAAGGATACGGGGAAGCTTTTGCGCTGCGACGAGGTTTCCGGCGGTGCCCACGAGGACTTCGTGGCGATCAACGAGCTTACCGGCAACGTGGTCGAGTGGTGCTCCGACCATAACCGCTACTACACCGACGACGAGGTGAAGCCGGCGATCCGCGGCACCTATTCCGTGAAGCTCGCCGACGGATCGGCCGTCGAGTGCTGGACCGCGTTCGACGCCATCGAGGATCGCTTCAAGGAGTGGACGCCCGAGCGCGTCGCCAAGATCTCCAACGTGCCCGCCCGCAAGATCCGCGAGTCCGCGCGCCTCTACGCCACCAACGGCCCGGCGTTCATCGGCTGGGGCTTGGGCGGCGGCGACCAGCACGGCATCAACGCGTCGCAGTTCGGCATCGCGAAGACGATGCTGCGCATCCTGACCGGCAACATCGACAACCCCGGCGGCGAGTACGTCGGCCAGCCGGCTGACCCGGACGACACGCAGAAGCTCTACCCCGTGCGCGACGCCGAGCTCGAGCTCTCCGAGCTGCTCACCGACGACATCCGCAAGGACTACATCGGCAACGACCGCTTCCGCGTCATGGCGTGGCCGGGCTTCCAGGCAATCGACAAGAACTATCGCAAGATGTTCCACCTGCCGCGCCCGATGCTGCACCAGATGCTCTGCTCGCCGTCGCTTGTGTGGAAGGCGATCCTCGACAAGGACCCGTACCCCATCACCGCGATGATCTGCTGGTCCTCGAACCCGCTCGCCTGGGCGCCGAACACCAAGCGCGTCTACAAGGCGTTGAAGGCGCTCGAGCTGCTCGTCGTCGTCGACTACTGGAAGACCCCGACGGCCGCCATCGCCGACTACATCATCCCGGCGTGCGACTGGATGGAGCGCCCCTGCATGACCACCGCCGAGGACTCCAACGACTTCATCACCACCGGTGATCGCGGCGTCGAGCCCCTCTACGACCGCCACATGGACTTCGACTTCTTCCGCGCTCTCGGCATCGCGTGCGGTCAGAAGGACTACTGGCCGTGGGAAACCTACGAGGACCTCATCGACTACCGTCTCGAGCGCGTTCCCGACATGGATCGCGAGAAGGCCACCAACCTGGGCAACTACTTCCCCTACGGCACCGAGTTCTACAAGTACGCGAAACCCCTTGCCAACGGCGAGCTGCGCGGCTTCGCCACGAACTCTCGCAAGGCCGAGCTCTTCTCGAGCGTTCTCGAGGACTTGGGCTACGACCCGATTCCGACCTACACCGAGCCCGAGACGCCGCTTGGCAACCCCGAGCTCGCCAAGGAGTACCCGCTGCGCCTGACCACCTCCGGCCGCATCAGCCCGCTGTACCACTCTGAGATGCGCACGCCCGGCCATGGCACCCGCTCGGTCGTTCCCTGGCCGATGACCTGGATGCACATCAACGACGCCCGCAAGCTGCACATCCGCGAGGGAGACTGGATCTGGATCGAGACGCGCATGGGCCGCATCCGTCAGAAGGCCCATGTGGGCTGGGACGTTCCCGAGGGCATGGTCCAGGTTCCGCCTTCGTGGTGGTACCCCGAGCTTCCCGCCGAGGAGCCGTGGAGCCAGGGCGTGTTCGATTGCGCCGCCAACGTGCTCATCGACGATGACCCGGATCTCGCCGACAAGATGACGGCGACCTGGAACGCGCGCGGGCTTCTGTGCAAGGTGTACCCGTGCATCAACCCCGAGGACCAGTCCGACGAGAACGTGCCGATCGACGCGTACGACAACCCCGATGTGGAAACCACCTGGGACCGCGCGTACAACGAGCTCGGCTGTTGGGAGCTCAACGGCAAGTAAGGCGCAGCCGCGACGGCATAACGACGCCATAGTCTGAAAGCGAAGGGAGGGACCGCGCGGCGGTTCCTCCCTCGCGCATTCGAGGAGGTGAGGGCCATGGCATACGGGCCGCCGAACGGCTTTGCCCGCAACAAGGCCGCCGTGTTCATCGACGAGGAGTTCTGCACCGGCTGCATGACCTGCGTG